>QZKV01000126.1 GCA_003599575.1 Desulfobacteraceae bacterium
CCCTCCAGTCGCCCTACGGGCTCCCTCCGGGGGCACACCCGGGGAGAGAGTGGGCCTTGTGATGCTTTTCTGATTCTTTTCCATAGGTGATATTCCTATCCCGCCCTACCTTAATTTAGCAAGGGTTAGGTGTCTCACCTTTCATTGGCACAGAGGGCATTAGTTAAACTACTTTCTTTGGCTAAGCAAAATGAGCGCATATCACCTTCAAGTAGTTGTGATAAGGTCGATCTGTCAGAAGCGAGCATTTTTGACACGCGCTTGTTATTTCTTGATCATACCTGCAATAAATGCCGGTTGCAGATTATTCGGGGTCAAGGTCTACCAAGTTTTATCGCCAATATTGAATCCGATCAGCCAACCGGACCCACCGAAAATCCTGAAAGCTTAGGATTTCGACGCACACCTGGATTATAGCCCCTCCACCTTTGCAGCAAAAACAAAATCACTCTCAGTAAGCCCATCGATTTTGTGGGTCCAGATCGTCATCTTGACCTTTCCCCAAGTCAGGTAGATATCCGGATGATGCCCTTGGGCCTCGGCAAGTTCGCCCACCCGGTTCGTAAAATCCAGGGCCTGACGAAAGTTCTTGAATTTAAATTCCTTCTCCAGATGGTGCGAGTCCACTATCTTCCAGTCGGCACCCAATTGGCTGTATAGCTCATCGAGCTCTTTACCCTTTAGTGGAGGGACGCCTCCTTTGCAGGGGACACATTCTTTTTTTGCAAGTTCGGTTACCATAAAACCTCCTTTGGATGCGGACCGGCTCATTCCGTCTTGGGCTGGGTGATCGCATTATCATTTGAATCGAGCGATCGCCCAAGGACTCTTTTCGAGCCAGCGCTCAGGTATTTTTCTAAATCAAGATTCGTTTTGTTTGCCTTAAATAATTCTGAATCAATAAGGCTACCGTTATCATTTCTTTTTAGTTTAAAAATGGCCTATCATCCATCCATCATAACCACCTCGATTGAAATATGCATATAATTGTCATCATTAAGTAAATTGCACGTCAGTATTGGCTTGACTCGATCCTTCCCCCCAGACCATCTTGTGATATGATGAGGCATGGTCCTCAAACGCTGCATCATCGTCCTGGCCTTATTGGTGGCATTTCTTTTTCCCGCCATCATTTCCGCCCAGGATGCCTTCTGCCAAGGTGATCGGCATCAATGTCCCGATAGGATCGATCCAGCGGATTCTCGGTCATGAAAATCGCACCACGACCGAGATCTATTTACATTCGATTGGTGAAGGTGAGCGGGGGGGCGATGCGAGTCTTCGAAGATCGTTTTTGCGAAAAGTCACACAGAGTCACACACAGAAGAGAAAGGGGTAACAGCCGATGAGCTGTAACCCCTTTATTTTAAATGGCGCGCCCGGCGTGATTCGAACACGCGACCTACGGATTCGTAGTCCGCATAAAAGGGCATTGAAGGGTATTGAACGAAATCCCCAAACCCTCAAAAACACCTGCCAAATAAGCATTTTAGTTTTCCGCTTGATTGATTCATGTTGACATAAATTGAAAAAAAGTGCTTACATGGTGCTTACACGGATTCGCCTTGCTTACACGAGTCCGAGGGTTTCCGACCAGCGGATTAAGCATCCGGTAACATGCTACAAGGGGGGGGAGGGCATATGGCAAGGCAAAGATTGACCGCGGGCAGGGTCCGGGATTTCGAATGCCCGGCGGAAACCAAGCAGGCCTTTTTGTGGGATTCAGACGTTCCAGGCCTGGGAGTGAGGGCGACGGCCGGCGCCAAGGTGTTCATTTACCAGGGGCGCCTTGCTGGAAAATCGATCCGGGTCAAAATAGGTGATTGCCGTATCTGGGCGATTGATTCAACGGACCCGGCGGTACCAGGGGCAAGACAGGAAGCCCGGCGCCTGCAAGGCCTGATCGACAGGGGCATGGATCCCCGTATTGAAAAACAGGAACGACTTGAAGACACAAAGCAGCAGCAGGCCGAGGCAAAGCGGGAGGGGTTGACGGTCGAAAAAGCGTGGAAGGCATACATCGAGGCCCGGCGGGATAAGTGGTCCGAACGGCACCTTTCCGACCATGAGCACCTTGTCCAGGCCGGCGGCGAGCCGGTAAAAAAGCGCGGCCGAAAAGGCACCAAAACCAGGCCCGGACCACTGGCGCAGCTTATGCCGCTGAAAATGATCGAGTTGACTCCCGAGAGGGTCGAATCCTGGGCGGCGGCCGAGGCCAAGAAGCGCGGCACCCGGACCCGGCTTGCATTCAGTCTGCTGCGCGCCTTCCTCAACTGGTGCAACGAGCATCCAGATTTCAAGGGCCTTGTTTCTCCCGAGGCCTGCAGCACCCGGATAAAGCGCGAGACGATCCCGAGGGGCAAGCCGAAAGATGATTGCCTGCAGCGGGAACAGCTTGCCGAATGGTTCAAGGCGGTGCGCGGGCTGTCAAACCCCACAATGGCGGCATACCTGCAAACCCTTCTTCTGACCGGCGCCCGGCGCAACGAGCTGGCCGGACTCAAGTGGTCCGATGTTGATTTCAAATGGAAATCGGTCACCATTCACGACAAGGTTGAAGGGGAGCGGGTCATCCCCTTGACGCCATACGTTTCGACGCTCCTTGAGCCTCTGGCGCGGCGGAACGCCCATGTCTTTTCGAGCCCGACGGCGAAGTCCGGACGCCTTGAGGAACCCCGCATTCCCCACAACAAGGCCCTGGCTGCGGCCGGTATCGAGGGCTTGACCCTGCATGGCCTGCGGCGGTCATTTGGCACTCTTTCCGAATGGGTGGAGGTGCCTGCCGGCGTGGTCGCACAACTCATGGGCCATAAGCCGAGCGCGACCGCCGAGAAGCACTACCGGCGGCGGCCGCTTGACCTGCTGCGCATGTGGCATGTCAAATTTGAAAAGTGGGTACTCGAGCAGTCCGGGATTGAGCAACCGGCCGAGGGTGATTCTGGATTGCGCGTGGTGAAAGCATAATAGGGGGAAGGGGCTCTATGGAACTCAAGAAAGAAATTATTGCAGAAAAGGGCCGATATTATTTTAAACGCGACATCGTTCGGTACAAGGGTGATCCTGAAGCACTTAAAAAAGTACTGCAGGAGCACATGCCACCATCATTCGATAAACATATGGAACAAATTCTCGAATGGTGCAAATCGATATTGAGGGAAAACGGCATCCCAGATTCGTCGCATATGTTTAAAACAAAGTCGGGCGAATGGACCCCCATAGAACCGGCAATGGATGAATATAGAGGGTCATGCTGGATCTGTTTATATGTGGAAAAAGAGCTTGGATATGATGCCGATTCGGTCCCCGGCCTTGCCGCCCGGATAATATCATTAATCGCCACAATAAAAGCAAACGGGGCAACCCCTTTGTATGGTTTTAATCTTGGTTCGCTTACCGAGCGTTTAGGCGCTTCGCTATTCTGGGACAATGGCCGAAAAGCTGCCCGCTCCGATGAGTTGAGCAAGGCCACGCTACGGGTAATAGAGAATTTTTTGCGTGTCAATGGCAGGCTACCAAAAGCAAGGGAGTTATGGGAAGCGCTTGCGTCGTGCAGCTGCATTCAGGAAATAGACGAAGATACTATTTTTTGGAAACGGGCAAACGGGAAGGAGGAAAAA
This sequence comes from Desulfobacteraceae bacterium, assembly GCA_003599575.1. Taxonomy (GTDB): domain Bacteria; phylum Desulfobacterota; class Desulfobacteria; order Desulfobacterales; family Desulfosarcinaceae; genus Desulfatitalea. Next base: position 3,618 of record QZKV01000126.1, read on the forward strand.
ACCACTTTTAAGGCATTCCAGAATCGACTTACGAAAATGAAGAAGCATCTAAAATAAATAATCCCGGCTTAGCACTGGCCGGGATTCCCACCTGTCATATTGGCGGCAACATTGAAACACGTTGTCGCCAATTTTTTTGATATGGCGGCAATACTAAAAGGAGTCGCCATGCAAACAGACAAATATCTCACCACAAACGAATTTGCTGATTCGATCAGAGTCAAGGGAAGTACTGTCCGGCGGGGCTTGTGCGTCAATGGCCATTACCTGGGCATCAGACCAATTAAGCTTATGAACGGCCGCCTGCTGTGGCCTGAAGTAAAACCCGAGCAGTTACAAAAGCAAGCACAATAAGGAACGGAGCGGGCGGCAACCATCGGAGCAGAGCAGGAATCGAGGCGGCGAATGGTAAGCAAGGAACAGGTACTTCAGGCGATCAATATCCCCGAGTTCTACCAATCCGAATTGAAAGAGATCAGCAAGCCAGATTCACGCGGATGGGCAAAAGCGATCTGCAAATTCCATCCGGATCATTCACCGAGCCTGGGTGTCAATCTCAATACGGGCGCGTTCAAATGCATGTCATGCGATGCAGCTGGCGATTTGTTCAAGTTCCATATGGACGTCCATGGCTGCGACTTTTCAACAACCCTGCGCGAGCTGGCGCACTTTGCCGGGCTAAACGGGGATCGGCCGCAACCTTCCAGTGGTGAGCCGTTTGTCCATTTCCAGCTTGGCCGGCCGGCCAAATGCTACCCCTACACCGATGAGAACGGCAAGGTCATTTCCTATAACTGCCGATTCGAGCCGAAAGCATTCAGGCAATGCAATGCAACCGGGTTAAAGTGGTCGGTCAAAGGACTTCCTTCCTATCCGTACAATCTGGTCGATGTTCTATCTAAGCCCGGCACTTCGGTATTTTTGGCCGAAGGGGAGAAAGACTGCGACTTGCTGATAAGCTTGGGCCTGCTGGCGACCACGAACGCGGCCGGCGCTGGGAAGTGGACCGATGAGCATTCCAAATGGTTCAAAGGGCGCACCGTTATAATCATCCCGGATGATGACCAGGCAGGAGAGACACATCTCAGAAAGACGGCTGAATCACTTCTCAAAACTGGCGCCAAGGTAAAGGTCCTGCGGCTGCCGAATCCGACCGGCATAAAAGGTTTTGATGTTTCTGACTTTATCGTCACTTTTACCGATCCAGTCGAGGCCGCCGAACGTTTGGCGATCATGTCCGAAGGGGCACCGGAATATCAGCCGAAGGCTAAAGCTGAATCGTTCATTTACATGCCCACCTGGGATAACTGCCCGCCCGAAGCCGAAGTACTCGTAAAACTCAACGAAACCCCCGTTCTGCACCGGCAAAACATTGGTATGCTGACCGCTGGGGCCGGCCTTGGCAAAACCGCTGCATTGCACGGAGCACTTCCAACCCTGGTATGTGCTGACAATGAAACCTTGGGACTGTCTGCATTCGGGTCCGGCGCGACGGTGCTGGATACGGAGCATGACGCACGCCTGTTTAATCTTCTCTGGCAGCGCTTCATGTTTCGGTGCGGCCTTTCGAGAGGAGCCCACCCACCCGACAATATCCTGTGGAAGAATATCCGGGCTATTGAATCACTCGACGAGCGTTTGGATATCTTGTGGAGCGAGTTCGAAAGCTGCCCCGGCTTGCTCATCGTTGATGGAATAGGCGATTTCGTCGCGGACCCGAACAATTCCGACGAATGCACGGCGCTGGTGTACCGACTCAGTAGTGAAGCGCAGAAACACGACATTGGAGTGCTGGTATCGCTGCACAACAACCCGGTTGTAGGGAATGAAAAGGCGCGCGGAGTTCTTGGTTCCGAGCTTTGGAGAAAAGCGCAATCAACCTTGATGATAAAAAAAAGCAATGACGGAATATCCCAAATCACGACCGAGTACAGCTTAGGAAAAAACAGACAAAACTCCGACCGGCTGAGCGCATACTTCTGTTGGGACGACGATTTAAAAATGCACGTCAGTTGCGATCCGCCGGAAGAAAGCGGAAACACCGGCAAGAGCGCCAAGCAGCAGCAGGAAATTATTATGGCCCTGCGCGGCGAGTACACCCACAAAGACCTGGTCGAGCTGGTTATGAAAATCACGTGTGTGAAAAAACGGCAGGCCGCCAACAAGATAAGCGACCTGATCGAAAAGGGGCTGATCGAGAAAACCGCTGAAAATCTGTACCGTGAACGCAAGACAAGCCATTGGAGCGATGACATTTGATTACTGCAATTTCACTGCAATTTTGGTGCAATTTCGATGCAATTCCCTGGTGCAATGTTAGTGCAATTTTTAAGTGCAATTTTCGCCCTTATATAAGGCGAAATTGCACATTGCACTTGCACCCCGCCGGAAAATTGCACTTCGAATTGCATACCTTCTGCCCTCCTGCCGGCCGCCTCCGGCAGCGGAGCAAGCCCTCCGGCCGGCCTACCGCTCCGGCCGTGAGGGCAACCTTGAAAGGAATACTGACATGAACCCCTGTCTTCTATGTGGTGCACCACCTGACCTGATCGGAGTGTTTGTTCCAATCGATCCTGGCGCCTGGGGCGCGGCTGCCGGCAAGGTGAGAGCAATCCGCTATTGCCTGTGTGATTCCTGCGCGGTTGAGCCCGGCGCGGCTGATCGATTGGAAAAGGTCATCGAACACGAACTGCTTCAAGCGGAAGGAGTCTGAGTATGGAACTGAAAACATTTACCCCCGGCGACCACAACGACCTGCCGACCCGTTCGGAGCTCCATTGTCTGAAGCCTGGCCTGTTCGTCAAACTCCAATCGGTAACCGGAGAATACTTCTGGGCGCGTGTGACCAGCAACCGGAGAGACAACCGGACATGGACGGCTGCGGTTGAAACCAAATGTATTACCGATCCGGATTTCGGCCACGGCGCCCTGGTCGTGTTCGGCTCAGAGAATGTTGCGGCGATCATATAATGGACGCACGGAGAAGCCCAGGGCGCGACGATCGGAACGAGAGTGAAGGGGAAGGCATAGGGGGGGGCATCGGATCTCCGGGACCCTCCAAACCCGATACCGGGCCGGCCCCCTCACGCGCAACGAATTAATTTTTTGCTTAGGATTTTCTGATGAAAAAACCACCGAAACACCTTAAAGCCGACGGCCGGTCACTATGGCGCAGACTGCTGGCAGAATTTGAAATCGAAGACAGTCACGGCCTGGCACTATTGCAATCAGCATGCGAAGCACTGGACCGGCAAAAGGAAGCCGCTGCCGAGATCGAGCGCCACGGCCTGCTGATCACAAATCCATCGACCGGCGCCGTCAAGGCGAACCCGGCCGCGACCATCGAGCGGGATGCGCGGGCCAGCATGCTTCACGCGCTGAGGGCTTTGAACTTGGACACCGAGGACGTTGAAAAACCTTTTGCCCGGCCCGGCCGCCCCCCTGGGAGGTGATCGTATGCCCACGAAACGTCAAAGACGAACCCGCATTCATCGGGACCCGGCGCCCCCATGGGTGAAGCAATACATCCGCACCGGGCAGGAGCCGGGAAAAGACCAGGATGGCTATCAAGAATGGCTTGGCTGGTTCTACTTCGAAGATCACATTGAAGGCTTGCCCGACGATTGGCGCTTTCACTTCAGACTGAAGGAAAAACGACGATGCTCACAAAACGAACACGCACGACACGAACGCGCAACAATCCATTGACCGAAAGACGCTTGGAGTTGGCCGAAGAAGTACGCCACGCTTTCGAGCACATTAAAGTATATACAAAGTTGTAATTTCCTATTGATTTACCGACAAAAACGCAATAAAGAGCAAGAAAGGATCACACCATGCAAAAAGCATTCGAAAGCAAGCTGACCCTCCTTCAAGGCCTTTCCCGCTCCTGGGACCGTAACGCATTATTCAACCAAACAGCCGCCGAATTAATTTCAGAGCTGACCATCGAGGTCCACACAGCTGGTACTGAACGGGTGGAGTTCATGGGCAAATTGGGCGGGCTGCGCGGCGTCATCGAAGCTCAAGAGGCTTGGTTATGGACTCAAGGAAAGCAAATTGAACAAGGCGAAGCCACGACGCCCAAACATACATGGGCGCTGTGATTCGATATATCGGGCCGGATGCCCGATGCCCGAAGTATAAAGCATGGCTGCAGCAAGTCGTTGCTGCCGGGCGTGAAGGTGGCGAGCAGGCAGCCGAAGAATACATGCGCAACAATCCCTATGTGGGGTTGATAACCCTGGCGCTTGGCCTTGTGGGAAGCTGGGCCCGGCGCTGCCTGCGGGAAGCTGGCAAACAGGGGATAGACGACTGAAGCACAAACACCAAACTGTTACCTATCAAGGAGAAATTGATAAATGGAAAATACCGATCTGAAAAAGGTTATCGGCGAATTGGGCGAATCCTTCACGGCCTTTCAGGCCAAATACAACAAACGAATAGATGACCTCGAAACCGCCATGGCCCGCGGCCAACTGCCCGGTGGCGGAAGTTCCAAGGGCGGCGCCCTGACGCCCGCTCAGAGCGCACACGAAAAAGCGTTCTTTGCCTGGTTCCGCAGCGGCGCCGGTGAAGACAATCTGAAAGCCATGAGCCCGCGGGCCGAGCTTTCCACGTTATCCGATCCCGAAGGCGGCTGGCTGGTGCCGGAACAGATGGACCGGGAAATCAACCGGCTGGCGCTTGATTCTGTGGCCATGCGCCGAATCGCAATGGTTAAGGGTGGCCTGCGTGGTGATTATAAGCGGCCCTTCAACCAAGGCGGTGCCACGGCCGGCTGGGTAGGAGAAAAGGAAGCCCGCAGCGACACGGCAACCCCGGAGCTGACCCTTTTTTCACCCCCCTGGGCCGAACTCTATGCTTTGCCCAAGGTCACCCAAACCTTGCTCGACAATTCGGACTTCGACGTTGCCGGCTGGCTGCTGGATGAACTGCTGGGCGTCGAAGTGGAAATGGAAGGCGCAGCTTTCATCACCGGCAGTGGCGTGAAGCTGCCCAAGGGTATTCTGGCCTATGACACCGTGGCCAATGCTTCCTGGGAATGGCAAAAACTAGGATATATCGCCAGCGGCGAAGCGGCGGCCTTCACGAACGCCGATAAGCTGTTCGATCTTCAGCACGCCCTGAAGCCGGCTTACCGGCGCAATGCAACCTGGCTGATGAACGACACTACATGGTCGATCATCCGCAAGTTCAAGGACGGTGAAGGGAATTACATTTGGCGGCGCGGGGTGGAGCAAGGCGCTCCCGATACCCTGCTGGGCAAGCCCGTGGAGATCGATGACAATATGCCCGACATCGCTGCGGACGCCCTGCCCATTGCCTTTGGCGACTTCAAACGCGGCTACCTGATCGGCGATCATGCCGTGGGCCGCCGGCTGCTGCGGGATCCGTACACGGACAAGCCGTATGTCAAATTTTACACGACCAAGCGCACATTCGGCGGAATCATCAATTTTCAGGCGATCAAACTTTTGAAGATTGCCGTTTCTTAAGCCGCAACAGGCTTGGCGCACCTGAAGGGCTTTGTTTGGTTTTCCCCTAAAACGCGCCGGGATCATTCGGACAGTGCCCGGGCCGTTCACCCTAAAACCCCGAATGCCGGCGGCGGGATTAACTCCCCCGCGTGGTCGGCCGGCCGCCAGCGTCCCAACCGGGTGCATCCGGTCCTGGCGGTCGAGAAAGGTTTAGGCTGCCAATGCACGGGCAGCCTTCACTCCCCATTGAGGTGTTGCGTTGAATGGCCAGAGGCTTTTTCAAATCGAAACACCAATGCCTGAACGTTATCCCGATTGCGCACACTATTCTAAATGCCTGAGCGCTGCAGCCCATCAGGATCTGATGGACCTGGGCTGCTCCCGGTGCTCACGCTATCAGCTGGCGCCGCTCGATCTTGCCGATCTTGGCGCCTATATGCCCGCCTGCGCCCGGCTGCTTTGGGCAATCTTTGTTAACGCTGACAATGCCCTGCGCGTGCCGGCCGAAATCGCTTTAGAAACCATCCACGGCCCGCGGCTGTGGACATCGTTTGATGAGAGGCCAAGCCTTAATGCGTGACACCCGCCGGCCGCGCGCCTGTTGCATGCCGTTTTTGTGGACAACCATATAGCTGAACGTCTGCCCGCTGAAGTCGTCCTGGCGGCGGTCCTGGGGGCCGCGGCCGTGGCTGGAAACCGCAGTTGAAATATCGTCGCATGGTTAATGACCGGCCCGGGGGGAGTGAAGACCAGGCTATCTGGAAGGGCTGGGCCGGCCCCCTGACCCCCGAAAAGGATTGACAGGCGCACCGCCTCTGGGTTTTAATCTGACAAAAGGTTGCGCCAATGTGAATAGTGACTAGAATCGTGCGGAAAGGATTTGACAAAGAAACCCAACTATGATCTTTCGGGCGCCTTGATCAGTGGTAAAGTTTTCAGCATTTCTGGCCGATAACTGATAACTGATTATCGTAAGCAAAAAGACGGGGGGGCGATAATATGGCACGGCCGATTGCAATCACACCAAAGTTAAACCGGCAAGCTACTGAAAAGTTCTTTAAAAAGGTTGGGCGGGATCTAAAGAACCCAGTGGGTCCAGTCCCAACTCCTTCGCTCGAACATGTTATCAAGATGATAAAAGCTGATGCTCAAGAGCAGCAGAAATAGTCTTGATGACGGCGCTTTCCTGCTTTGTAAATTAGATTCCTTTGATGATTTTGCGTGCAGCTTAGCTTTTGATTGTGGCGATGAAGATTTAAACGAATTTTTCCATTGTGATGCTCAACCCCACAAGCAGGAACTATTAGCAGAAATATACTGCCTTAAACTTAAAGAGGCCACCGGTAGCGAACCATCTTTGCCTGTGGCCTTTATAAGTTTCAGCAACGATGCTATTCCAACCGCTAAAACAAAGAATTTCAAAGCATTCAAAGAATATTTAGAACACAGCATACCTGCGCAGAAAGTTTATCATTACCTGCCAGCTGTTAAAATCGGTCGTATTGGCGTTGATAAAAGGTATCAGAAACAAAGCCTTGGAACGTATCTTATTAATTTAACAAAAAGGCTTTTTACGACCGACAATAGAACCGGATGCCGTTTTGTAACAGTAGATGCTTACAACAGACCTGAAGTCATAAAATTCTATAATAAAAACCACTTCCAGTTCTTGCACGATGATGACAGCACCCGTCCCACAAGAATCATGTATTTTGACCTAAAGCGTTTCCAGGCATAAACCGGCTTTGGCCCGGGGGGTTTTTGCCTCTTAAAAAAGCCCCGGGCCGAAGGGCTGGGGCTCATGATCGAGCGCATCTTCGAAACGAAGATTCCGCCCGATACCCTCCGTAAAAGAGCCGAACGGCAATTAAGGACAAATGTCCATAGTGACTCAACCGCCGAAAATCACGAGGAAAAAAGCGGCAACAGCGGCAACATTCAACCGGGCAAGATTGAGCGGAGAATACCGTCAGTAATGGGGAAAACAAAAGGTTGACGAGGTGTCATCAACACCCATAAGCGATGAAAATGATATGAAAAAAAACGAAGAGAAGCTTCACGGCAACGAAGAGGATTTACCAGTCTGCGGGCGGCTGCCTGGGGCTTTTTTATTGGGCATTGTTCAAAACTGCTTACACCTGCGCTTACACGTTCGAAAAAAATGAAAAAGGGTTACAGGCTCTGTGCTGTAACCCCTTGATTTTAATGGCGCGCCCGGCGTGATTCGAACACGCGACCTACGGATTCGTAGTCCGGTACTCTATCCAGCTGAGCTACGGGCGCGAAGCGAAAGCAATTGAAAGAAGTGTTTTCCTTAAGCTATAGTCACGCGGTTGTCAACGGTTTAGTTCGCGCTGCTCGCGCCCGTTGTTGTCAAGCGCAGCAATATCGATCATTCAATGCATCAAATTGGAAACAGGTCGGATTCAGGCGACGTGCGACCGCCTGCCGGATCTGCTTTGGGCGGACTCGACTGGGAAAGGTGACTGGATGGAAGATACGATCGGGTCAGGGCGGGTGCCATGGATGTCCGGGGTGCCGGATACCGGTGCTGGTATGGGCAAGATCCCAGTTCCACTTCATCCGGCGGTACTCAATATCATACCGCTGCAATCTCGCCACGGTTGGATTGCGACTCGGGACAGCGACTTGACCCCGATTGTGATCATTGGAAGGGAACCATGCTAAGAGACGACCAATACTTTATGAACCTGGCGCTTAAGCAGGCTTTGAGGGCGCAAGCCCAAGGCGAGGTCCCGGTCGGGGCGGTGCTGGTGGATGCCGAGAAGCGCATTTTGGCAAAAGCGCACAATCAGACGATCGGGCGCTGCGATCCCTCGGCGCATGCAGAAATGACGGCGCTGCGCAAGGGTGCCCGCAAGTTGGGAAACTATCGTTTGTTATCCACAACCTTATATGTTACCATCGAGCCCTGCGTTATGTGCATGGGGGCGATTGTGCATTCCCGGGTAGCGCGGCTGGTTTTCGGAGCCCACGATCCCAAATGGGGAGCGGCGGGCTCTTTGTACGATCTCACCCGGGACAACCGCCTTAACCACCGCCCGCAAATCCTTGCCGGCGTCCAGTTGGAAGCCTGCCGGGCGATCATGCGCCGGTTTTTTCAATCAAGGCGAGGTCAGCCCGATCGGTTGCCCGATGACAACGGCATCCCGCGGTCCGGGGACTCTTGCAAGGCCAAGTAGAGCGGGTTCAATGCTATAGTGAAGGAGCGATCAGTGGCCAATATTGTGATCATCGGAACCCAATGGGGGGATGAAGGCAAAGGTAAAATCGTCGATTTGCTGGCGGAGCACGCCGACGTGGTGGTGCGTTTTCAAGGCGGCAACAATGCCGGACACACGATGGTGGTGGCAGGCGAAAAGGTGATCAGCCACCTGGTGCCTTCCGGTATATTGCAGGGCAAAACCTGCCTGATCGGGAACGGGGTGGTGGTCGATCCGGCCGTGCTGATCGAGGAGATGGATTATCTGCAGGGAAAAGGCGTGCCCTGCGGGCCGCAGCAGCTGATGGTGAGCGAGCGCGCCCAGGTGATCATGCCCTACCAGAGGGAAATCGATAAGGCCCGCGAATTGAAAAAGGGCAAGGACAAGATCGGCACGACCGGCCGTGGCATCGGTCCAGCCTACGAGGACAAGGTGGCCCGCTGCGGGATCCGTATGGTGGATTTAATCGATCCGCAAAGTTTGGACGAAAAGCTGGCCGCAGTTTTGCCCGAAAAGAATTTCCTGCTCGAAAAGTTCCTCGGTGCCGCGCCCATCGATTTGAACACCATCTCGGAGCAGTACAAGTCCTTTGCCAAGCGCTTGGCGCCGCATGTAGTGGATATATCGGTGGTGGTCCACCGCGCCATGGGGCAGGGGCGGCAGGTGCTTTTCGAGGGCGCCCAGGGGACCCATTTGGACATCGATCACGGCACGTACCCGTTCGTCACTTCCTCCAATACGGTTTCGGGCAATGCATGCTGCGGCTGCGGCGTAGGCCCCAAGGACGTAACCGGAGTCATGGGTGTGGTCAAGGCCTATACCACGCGGGTGGGCGCCGGTCCGTTTCCTTCGGAACTGTTTGATGAGGTGGGCGAGTACCTGCAATCCAAGGGGGCCGAATTCGGTTCCACCACGGGGCGGAAGCGCCGCTGCGGGTGGCTGGATATGGTCATCCTGAACAATGCGGTCCGGCTGAACGGCCTGACCGGGCTGGCCATCACCAAGCTGGATGTGCTGGGCGGTCTGGACCAAATCAAGATCTGCACGGCCTACCGCTACAAGGGCCGGCTGATGGATACGTTTCCGTCCAGTTTGAAAGTGCTGGCCGAGTGCGAGCCGGTGTATGAAACCGTCGACGGGTGGCGCGAGGATATTTCCCAGATCAGCGAGTACGGTCGTCTGCCTGTGAATGTCCAAAAATACCTGCAGCGCATCGAAGCACTTTCGGGAGTGCCGGTGCAAATCGTATCGGTCGGTGCGCAGCGCGACCAGACCATGGTGCTGGATAACCCGTTTGTCTGATCGCGTCGCGCATGCAAACCAGTCCCCGGCCTGCCGCGGGACAACGCACGGCACCGGGAGGAATAGGAAATTGATTGACTTTTAGAGGTCCATAAACTACATACGGCGGTCTAAAACGGGACATGGCTCAGTCTGGTAGAGCACAGCGTTCGGGACGCTGGGGTCGCAGGTTCAAATCCTGCTGTCCCGACCAAAGATGACAAAGGGGTTACGGTTTCATCCGTAATCCCTTTATTCTTTTTTGGAACCCCAAAATACCACCATCAGGCCTTCGCCCAGTTTTTATTCTGCTGCTTTGAGGACTGGACCATTGAGCCCATGATAGGCGGCTTCTCTTCCGCCGCACGCTCTTAGAGCATGCTGGAGTTGCTGCAAAATGAGACCGCAAAGCAGGACGCTTTCCCCGACGCAAAAAACTGCGCCCAAGCTCTGCCCGCTCACAAGCAGCGAGCAGGTGCCGGTGTAACCGGCTTGCAACGTTCGATGTTTTCATCCGCTAGGCGGGTAAATTCAGCATTGTCGCGGGCGCCCTTATTTTTTGGATGGTAACGCACTTATTTCCTTGACAAAAACCAACCGGCACAGTAGACAACTGAAATTGCTGATGATTTTAGCAGTTTTTCCCTTACTCTACAAAGGAGCAGTTGGATCATGACCCTGACCAAAGCCCAGATCGTCGATATCATTCATGAAGAACTTCCATTTCCTAAAAACAAGAGCACTGAAGTCATCGAGGGGCTGATTGAAATCATCAAAAGGAATTTGGAGAACGGCGAAGATGTTCTGATCAGCGGGTTTGGTAAATTTTGCGTTAAAAATAAGCGCGAAAGGCGCGGTCGTAATCCCGCCACAGGGGATGATCTGTTGTTGAATCAACGCAAGGTTGTAACCTTCAAGTGCTCCGGAAAGCTGCGTGAAAGGATTAATCCTTAAGTAATTGCCCACACAGTAACCGACGGCAATGGTGCCTCGCGATGCCGCGCCGCCATTCAAGCCCAGGCAAAACGGCGCGGCACCCTTAAAGCCGTATGAAGCATCTTGCCAACCGCGCGCAAATGAAAAAACCCCGGTCCATCTACATTGTCTGCAACGGGTACAAAGGCAGGCCGCGCAAACCGCTGGCCGTGTGCAGGATATGCCGCCGCCGTCTCGCGTGCTCCTCCTTCCAGGATTATCTGCAACCCTCTCTGCCGTTTCGGTTCAAGGCCGGTTAGGCGCTTTTCCTTTAGATTTACTTCCGGCTCATCGGCAGCCAACTTGGGATGATTCATGCCTTGCGGAATCGGGCGCAATCTAGGCCTGGACCCAGCACTTCTCGTTGAAAAGGATGCAGCTAAGGTCTACGGGGGCAGGTCGTCCGGGACGCAGATGGGTTGCGCGCCGGAAATGGAATTGCTGTCAACAGCTTGACGAACCTTGCGGAGTCCGGTGATTCAGCTTGTCCCCTGAATACTCCCCCTCCTGGAGAAGGGAGCACGCCGCTTCCGTCGGTTTTCTCCTTAAAATACAAGCCGCTTGCCTTCCACCCAAACCTCTTTTAGGCCAACATCATGCCCATTTTCCGGGGAGATTCAGGCGGTCCCCAAAGACCCGGAGGGTGGCATGTCTCTTGCTGCGGTGCGCTATGGCATTGTTCGAAATGAATAGCAGGTAAAAAACCAAGTATTTGCATCCATTCCGCTTCGGCGCAGGGGAGAGCGGAAGAGGGCTTTGCCAGCCTTCTCCGGCCGGAATAGAAGGGTGCAAAGGGTAATAAAGCCAATGGCGAATGCACCGGTCGGCGACCACGGGGATGATGTAAAGCTTATAGCGATCATCAAGCGCGCGGTCAGCGTTGGGGGCGCCATTCTTTTATTGGTTCTGCTGGGCTGCCTGGCGGGGGTTTTTGAACCGTTTGAAAACGACCTGTACGACTTGCAGGCGCGTTTCTGGCGCAAAGACAAGGTCATGCCCGAGGAGGTGGTGCTTGTCTTGGTCGATGAGGCCTCCTTGTCCGCCATGGAGCCTCTGGCGGGCAGATGGCCCTGGCAGCGCGGGGTGTTTGCCGATCTGGTCGAATTTCTGGTCGTCGGCGGCGCCCGAAAGATCGTTTTTGACATACTGTTTACCGAATCGACCGCATCCATGGCCAAAACACCCGCGGGCGGCGATCGCCGGTTGGTGGAAGTCACGCAACGCACGCCGCATGTCATTCATGCCTGCCAAGTGGTTCAAGATCCTCCGGATGAGTTCAATCCCAATATACTTAAAGACAAAATAAGCCGTCGATATAAAAAAAGATTTACCGTTACCAGCGAACCGTATCGGCACGCGCCTGAGTATACCACCATCTATTGGCCGTTTGATTCCCTGGCACGCGCCGTCGCGGACCTGGGTGTGACCTCATTCACACCGGACCAGGATGGTGTCTACCGCCGCGCCGAAATGGTTTTCAAATCCGGAAACATCATTTTGCCGGCGCTTTCTTTGGCCGCCATGTTCAATGGAAATAGCGAAATTGCGGCTGCGTTCGAAGGCCCGCAAATGATTCTGGCCTCGCCCGCTTTCCTGCACCGTATCCCTCTGGACAGCCGGCGGTTGTTTTGGGTCAACCCGTACGGCCGGTTTTCGGCTTTTTCATTCAGTGGTGTTTATTTGAGCCTGTTGCGCCTGCAACAAGGGGAGGTGGACGACCTGCCCGTCCATCCCGATGAATTCAGGGACAAGGTGGTCTTCATCGGCGCCAGCGCGGCCGGCGTTGAGGATCTGAAGAGCACGAGTCTGGGGCGCTTGACCCCCGGGGTGCTGCTGCACGCCTCCATTTACAGCAATATCATCACCCGCGACATGCTGCGGCAGGCGCCGGCCTGGCTCAATGCCGGCCTGGCCTTGCTGGCGGTCATGGTCACGGCTGTGACCATTTTCCACAGCCGCCGCATGCTTGCGCAGATTTCTTTCACTTTGCTGGTCCTTTGCGCCGTAGCGCTGGCGGTGTTTTTTTCTTTTCCCCTGGGTTGGATCATTCATGGTGTACCTGCTTTTCTCGGAATTGCGGGTACCTATTTGGCCGCCTTTACCTGGATCAGCTTCTCGACAGGCAAGGAAAAACGCAAGATCCGGAATGTCCTGGGTCAATATGTATCCCCCGCCATACTCAATTCCGTGCTGGCCGATCACAAAGAGGCCTTGCTCAGTGCGGAAGTGGGGCAGCGCCGGCTTCTGAGCATGCAGTTTTCGGATTTGAGGGGATTTACCGCCATTGCCGAGCGCCATCCGGTGGAGCAGGTGGTCGCCTTCTTGAACGGCTACCTGGCCGCCATGGTGGATGTCATTTTTCAGCACCAGGGAACCTTGGACAAGTTCATCGGCGATGCCATCCTGGCATTCTGGGGAGCACCGATTCTCGACCCGGACCATGCCCACAAGGCCGTTGTCTGCGCATTGGACATGCAGCGTGCGCTGCGGCGGTTGAACGAGCGCAACCGGTCGGTCGGACTGCCCGAGTTGCGCTCGGGGGTCGGTATCCACACGGCCGAAGTGATTCTGGGCAATATCGGGTCTCAAAAGAAGCTGGATTATACCGTCATCGGCGACGGGGTGAATCTGACCTCGCGCATCGAAGCGCTGACCAAAACCTATGGATGCCCCATTCTGGTATCGGAGCAAACTTATGCGGCCGTCCGGGAGCGCATCTGTTGCCGTGCCGTGGACAAAGTGCAGGTGAGCGGAAAAGAGCAGTGCACCCTGATCTACGAAGCCATAGATACGTACCGGGGTGCCACGGCCGATACTCTTCAAATCGCTGAGCTGTGCAATGCAGGGTTTGGGTTTTACCGGCAGAAAGATTTCGAGAAAGCGGCGGCATGCTACGGGCGCATTCTGAAACTAAACCCTGCGGATGCCTTAAGTCGGCTCTTTGTTGACCGATGTAATAGATACAAGCAATTGCCGCCCCCGGCGGGATGGAATGGCGAGTGCGTCTTGGAACATAAATAGTGCCGGAGCCCCTGATCTGAATCGATAGTGGAATCGAAATCGAAATGATCAGAAGTCGATACGCTAGCGGCAACGGAACCTGACCCGAGAGGTGTCAAGGTCGGGTAAAGCACCCAGGTGGGTGGAGGGTGATATGCATCGATATCTATGGCCGGTTCTTTTTTTACTCGGGTCCGCAGTGGCAACGGCCTCAGGGCCGCAGCTGTATGTCCGCAGCCTTCAAGCAACCCTGTGGGCGGCGCCCTCGTTTCAGGCCGATCGAATGACGCTTCTGTCCCGGGGGGATGCTGTGGAGGCGTTGGAGGAAAAAGAGGGCTGGGTTTCCGTTCGCTATGCGCAGCAGCAAGGCTGGATGCTCAAGCTGATGCTGGCGCCCACGCCCCCGGGCGATTCAAAAGCATCCGATCAAGAGGCGCAGGAACTGCTGAAACAGCGCGCGCGCCGGCGCCCCTCGGCTTTTTCGAGTACGGCGGCGGCCCGCGGTCTCATGGATAAAGAGGAGACCTTCGGCACCGAGCTCAAACTCGATTATCAGGCTGTAGAGAAGATGGAAAGCTGGCGGGTCGATGAGATGCAGGCCATGCAATTCCTGATCAAGGGGAAAAATGATGAAGAGAAGCCTTAGCGCACTTGGCGTGATCCTGGTTGTGGTGCTGATCGCCGGTATCTGCCGGGGCGAACGCATGCGCCAGCGCATTTCCAGCATCCGCACCCAGGCGTCCACCAGCGCCGATATGGAAGCCGAGCATCGCTTCGGCCGGAATCTGGCTGCACGGATATTGGGCAATTGGGCCTTGTGGGACAACCCAAAAGCCAATCACTACCTCAATCTGGTCGGCCAAGCGCTTGCGCTGTACGCCGGAAACAACGGGACGAGATTTTCCTTCGGCTTGTTGGATTCGGAGGAGGTCAATGCGTTTGCGACCCCCGGCGGCTACATTTTTTTGACCCGCGGCGCATTTCAAATGATGCGCGACGAAGCTCAGCTCGCCGCGGTGTTGGGGCACGAAATGGCCCACGTGCTGCAACGCCACATGGTGCGTGAACTCAATTTGCGCCCCGGCGGGACATCGGCGGTAGGAGGTTTGGCGGAACTGATCGGTGGCGCCACGCACAGCATGCGGGCGTCCCTGGAAAGAAGCATGGAGCAGGCCGCGGACATTCTTTTCAAAAAAGGCTACCGCTTGGAAGATGAGCTGGAGGCGGACCGCGTCGGCCTGCTTTTGTCGGTTTCGGCGGGATACGCACCTTCGGGCCTGGCGGATTATCTCCAATCGATTGGCCTTTTTGAGGTGGCGCCGCGCAGCGGGCAAAAAGACCACCCTGTTCTGGAGGAGCGCCTGGCGGCGATCCGCCACACTTTGACCATCAACGGTATGACGGGCCTGTCGGGTGCCCGCAACAAGGAGCGGTTTCATGATATGGCGTCCATTCATTAAACGCGGCGGCGTAGCCCTGCTTTGCCTATTGGCCTGCTGCGCGGTCGCCGGCGCGGACCAGTACCATTATATCAACACGCTGGTGGGAAGCCGCTCGGCCGGTCTGGCCGGCGCGTTTACGGCATTATCCGATGACACGGCCGGATGTTATTACAATCCCGCCGGCATCGCCATGGTGTCTGCCACCAGCATTTCGGCCAGTGTGAACGCTTACCACAAGTCCACCAAGATTTATGAAAACGTTTTGCGCGAGTCCAACGGGCGCTATCAGGATTGGGAGCAGGAGTCCTCGGTTTTGCTGCCCAATTTCTTCGGTATCGTGAAGAAGTTGGGCGCCGGCATGCTGGGCCTCTCCTACGCTGTTCCCGATTCCACCCTGCGGCGGCAAAATCAATCGTTCAGCAATATCCAATCCTCGATTGTCGGCAACCCGATCGAGCGGTTTATCATCAATATCGACGATAAGGATCAGACCTATCTTTTCGGCCCCTCATACGGTCTTCGCATCAGTGATAACCTTTCCATCGGGGCGACCCTGTATGCATACTATCGCGACAAACGGATTATTCGCAATCAGACTCTGTTTTTCGAGCAAGGCGAGCACCTCTGGAGCAATTACTACGATACACAGGAAGACTGGGGCTACCAGCCCATCGTGGGCCTCATCTGGGAACCGCTGGAAAAGATTGCCCTTGGATTGGCTCTTTCCAGGACCTTCATTGTTTCCAGCGATCGCGAACAGCAACTGTTGCGTCGGGATACCACTTCACCCGAATTTTCCGACACCAACGCGCTTTCATTGAGCATTTCAGCGCAATCCGAAGAAACTGACTATCCGGTGACCGCAAGGCTGGGCGCTGCCTATTTCGTGTCCCCACGCCTGCTCTTTTCGGCGGATGTGATCTACACCGCAGCCATCGATGAAAAATCGGCCGTATGGAATGCCGCATTGGGTGTCGAATACTATTTCCGGGACAACCTGGCATTAAGGGCCGGCCTGTATTCGGACATGGCCAATACGGATGAATTGACCAGGGGTGCGGTCAATCAGGTCGAACACGTCGACATCTACGGCGCCAGTTTAAGTCTCTCCATGTTTCACGGTCCATCAAGCATCACACTGGGTGCTTCGTACGGATATGGCGGCGGCGAAGCGCAAATCATCGATGGCGACATTTCGATTCAGGATGTGGAAATCCGCAACATTTCGGTTTTTCTGGCCGCTTCGTATTCCTTTTAATCAGGACCGGTGGACATCCGCATGACGCCTGAAGATCGATTAAAGCAGGTCCAAGCCTACATCTCCCGGATGCCCAGTCTTTCGACGACAGTGGCCAAGGTCCTCGAAATCTGCGGTAGCGCCAATGCCTCACCACATGACCTCAACCGGGTCATCTCCTATGATCCCGTACTTACCGGCCAGGTGCTCAAGCTGATCAATTCGGCCTACTTCAGTCTTCCGAACCGCATTACCTCCCTGTCGCGCGCCATCATCATGCTGGGTGTCAACACGGTCAAAAACCTGGTTCTGGCCACCTCCGTGCTGGCTTCATTCAAGGTCAGCCGGTGCGGGTGCGGCATTTCGATGGATGCCTATTGGGCGCACTGCCTGTGCGTCGGCACCACCGCCAAGGCGATCGCCAAGATAAAAAAGGTGCCCATTCTGGAACAGGAGGAGTTTTTTGTGGCCGGGTTGTTGCATGATCTTGGCAAGCTGCCGATGATTGCCTGTTTCAGCGACATGTACGACCAGGTGCTCAAAACAGCCGAAAACGAATATATATCATTGTTTTCATCGGAAAATAAATTCATCGGGTTCAACCATTGCCAGGTGGGGCTGTTGATCGGAATGAAATGGAAATTGGGCACTGAAATGCAACAGGCTTTATCTCATCATCATGATCCCCTGGATGATAAGGGCACGTACGGCAATCTCTTGTGCTTTACGAGCCTGGCCAACCAGATCGCGCATCATTTCCACATTGGGTCGGCCGGGGACAATCACGGGGATGAATTGCTGATCCAGGGGCTTGCCGATCGTATCGGTGTAAGCACGGATATGCTTTTCAGCATGCAACCGATGATCGCGGAAGAGAGAT
>QZKV01000066.1 GCA_003599575.1 Desulfobacteraceae bacterium
CACCAACTAGAAAATGAGGCCGGCCACTGCCTGGCCGGCCTCGGGGGGGCGGGGTCCGAGCCCTTACCGGTCCTGCCGACTGCTCGGACCGTTCTTTTACTTCCGCTTTCCTTATTTTACTGACTTCCCTTATTTCACGCGGCCTTCACGCCAGGCCTGGATGAGTTTGTCATAATCGACGGTCTCGCCTTTGGGTTTTTCATTGGCCAGCTTCGGTTTCGGCGAACCGGTCTGTTTGAACCAATATTCGGCGCCTTTTTCTTCGTTGAGCTGAGGACCGCACTCGCCCTGGGTTTTGGAGCGGGCGATGCGTTCCATGACGCGATCCATCTCGTTGGCCAGATTGTCCATGGCCTTGTCCACGGTCACCTCGCCGGAAACCGCTTCGCCGATGTTCTGCCACCACAGCTGGGCCAGTTTCGGATAATCGGGCACATTGACGCCCGTGGGCGTCCAGGCCACGCGGGCCGGGCTGCGGTAGAATTCAACCAAGCCGCCGAGTTTCGGCGCACGTTCGGTGAACGAGGCGTGACGGATATCGCTGTCGCGGATGGGCGTCAGTCCCACATGGGCTTTTTTCAGCGACGTGGTCTTGGCCACGCAGAACTGGGCAAACAGCCAGGCGGCCTTGCGGCGATCCAGCGGCGTGCTCTTCATGAAGGTCCAGGAGCCGCAATCCTGATAGCCCAGCTTCATGCCTTCTTCCCAGTAAGGACCGTGGGGCGAGGGGGCCATGCGCCACTTGGGTGTGCCGTCGGCGTTAACCGTGGGTCCCGGCGCGACCATGCTGGGTACGAAGGCGGTGTACCAGAAGATCTGCTGGGCCACGCTGCCGTTGGCCAGGAAAGGCAGGTAGGTGTAGAAATCCATGCCCAGGCTGCCCGGGGGTGCATATTTGCGGAGCCATTCCATGTACTTGCGCAGGGCGTATTTAGCGGCCGGCCCGTTGGCACCGCCGCCGCGGGCCACCGTCGCGCCCACCGGACGGCAACCCTCCATGCGGATACCCCATTCATCTACCGGTTTTCCGTTGGGAATGCCCTTGTCGCCGGCGCCCGCCATCGAGAGCCAGGCATCGGTGAAGCGCCAGCCCAGATCCGGGGCTTTCTTACCATAGTCATTGTGACCGAAAACGGCTCTGCCGTCGATTTCACGGACATGTTCGGTGAAAAATTCGGCAATATCTTCATAGGCAGACCAGTTGACCGGCACCCCCAGATCATAGCCGTAGATCTCCTTGAACTGCTTCTTCAATTCCGGCCGGGCGAACCAGTCATAGCGGAACCAGTACAGGTTGGCGAACTGCTGATCCGGCAGTTGGTAGAGCTTTCCGTCCGGTCCCGTGGTGAAGGATTTGCCCATGAAGTCGTTCACATCCAGGGTCGGCAAGGTGACGTCCTTGCCCTCGCCGGCCATGAAATCGGACAGCGGCACCACGTAGCCGTAGCGGGCATGGGTGCCGATCAGGTCGGAATCGTTGATCCAGGCATCGTAGATGTTCTGGCCCGACGCCCACTGGGTTTGCAGCTTTTCAATAACATCGCCTTCCTGAATCAGGTCGAAAGAGACTTTGATGCCGGTGATCTCTTCGAAGGCTTTGGCCAGCACCTTGGCCTCATACTCGTGGGTGGGAATGGTTTCGGAAACCACCTTGATGTTCATGCCTTTGAATGGCTTGGCCGCAGCAATAAACCATTGCATCTCTTTGAGCTGTTGTTCTTTGGTCAGGGTCGAGGGTTGGAACTCTTTATCGACCCAGCGCTTCGCGGCTTCCATGTCTGCGCCGGCCGGTCCTGCCGCAAGGGCGAACAGGAACGCCACTGCGCCTCCCAAAAACATCCTGCATTTCATTTTAAGGTTCATCGGGTTTCTCCTTTTGGCCTTCATGGATCGGGTATTAGGACGGCATCGTGGGCGTGAAGGCTGTGGCCGCTGCACGATGGCGCAAGCAAGTATAAAGTGTGACGTTTGAATTGTGAAAGGATGCACAATCTTTGCTTTAAACTTCTTTCTTCACATTTACAGATTTCATGTTGAGTACACATGTAATGGCGTGATCACATCGCTGTATTCACAAATGTATAATCTTTGCTTCTAAACGAGTTGCTGAATTGCCGCCGGAATGCAGTGGGCAGAAGAAGCTTATTTTGCATAGCAGCAAAAATCACTCCTTTTATCCCCAGCGCATGACGACAAATACCCACACAGCCGAAGCCGGAAGCGCCAACCACAAATTCCAGTCAGTGAGCCCGAGCCATGCCAGATGGATATAGGCGGTGCCCAGCAGGCCGATAAAAAACCGCGTGCCCCGCGTGGTGGGGATTCTGAGAAAGCCAGGCCGTTCGACCGTCGGCGACACCAGCTCCCAGACCAGCATGCCGGCGATCATCAAAAAAACGGTGATGAAGAAGATCGCCGTGGGCACGGTCCAATACATCCATTCGAGACCCATGGTCATTTCCTCTATTTCAGCCTTCCCGGTGTTCCAAGGCCGTGCACAAAGGCAAAAAGCGTGTCTGCAATGCTGGACTTGCATGCACGTGCACGAAAAACGCAGTATCCAAAATGCCGAGGTGTTCCAAAACACCACCTTCCTTTATAAAAGCTGCCCGCCCTACACCCGCCCCAGGGCAAATCCCTTGGCCAGGTGATTGCGCACGAACCAGATGACCAGGGCGCCCGGGATGATGGTCAGGATGCCGTTGGCGGCCAGAAGACCCCAGTCCAGGCCGGTGGCGCTGATGGTGCGCGTCATGGTGGCGACGATCGGTTTGGCCTGGGTGACGGTCAGGGTCCGGGCAAACAACAGCTCGACCCAGCTGAACATGAAGCAGAAAAAGGCCGTAACGCCCACACCGGCCCGGATCAGCGGAATGAATATGGTGATGAAGAAGCGCGGGAATGTATAGCCGTCGATAAAGGCAGTTTCATCGATCTCTTTGGGAATGCCGGACATGAAACCTTCCAGGATCCACACAGCCAGGGGCACATTGAACAGGCAATGGGCCAAGGCCACGGCAATATGGGTATCGATCAGGTTCACGGTGGAATAGAGCTGGAAGTAGGGCAGCAGAAAAACCGCCGGCGGCGCCATGCGGTTGGTCAGCAGCCAGAAAAACATCTGCCCGTCGCCCAGGAATCTGAAACGCGAAAACGCATAGGCCGCCGGCAGGGCGAACGCCAGCGACATCACGGTATTCATACTGACATAGATCATGGCGTTGATGTAGCCCGAGTACCAACTGCGTTCCGTGAAGATCTTGATGTAGTTTTTGAATGTGATGTCGGATGGATAATAGGCGAAGGAACTGAGGATATCGGCATTGCTGCGCAAGGACATGTTGAGCATCCAGTAGATGGGCACAACGAGCAGCACAAAATAAAAGATCAAACCGATGGTTCTCTTTTGGATCCTCATGATATCTTTTCTCCTCTGCCGACATTCAGGAGGGCCTGGTAAAAGATAAAACTGAACAGCAGGACGATGAGAAAGTAGATCAGGGAAAACGCCGCGGCCGGTCCGAGATCGAACTGACCGGTGGCCAGTTTGACCAGGTAAATGGACAGAAAAGTGGTTGAATTGCCCGGCCCGCCGCCGGTCAGCGCAAAGGGTTCGGCATAGATCAGAAAGCTGTCCATCCACCTGAGCAGCACGGCGATGGTCAGCACGCCGCGCATCTTGGGCAGTTGAATATAGCGGAAAACCGCCCAGGACGAGGCCCCGTCAATTTTAGCGGCCTGGTAGTAGGCCTCCGGAATGGCGCGCAGCCCGGCATAGCAAAGCAGCGCCACCAGGGGTGTCCAGTGCCAGACCTCCATGGCCATCAGGGTGATCCATGCGTACACCGGCCGGGCGGTATGGTCGAAGGGAACGTTTAGAATCCCCAAACCATTGATCCCCACGCCGAACAAACCGATATCCGGACGCGTGAAAATGATCCAGATGGTGCCGATGACATTCCAGGGGATCAGCAGGGGAATGGCCAGCGTGACCAGGCTGGCGGAAACGCCCCAGCCCTTTTTGGGCATGGCCAGGGCGATCAGAATACCGAAGGGTATTTCGATCAGCAGAACCAGCCCGGAGAACAGGAATTGGCGCCCCAAGGCATCGTGCAGGCGGGTGTCCGACAGCATCTGTTCGAACCACTCGGTCCCCACGAATACGGTATTGCCGGGCCCGAAGATATCCTGGATGGAGTAATTGACCACGGTCATCAGCGGTATAATGGCGCTGAAGGCCACGACGACAAAGACCGGCAGGACCAGAAACCAGGCCTTGTTATCTTCCCATTTCTGCATTGGTCACTCCATCCTGACAATCAACGCAAGACCGGATTGAAGCATTTGCCTAGCCGATCAGGCGCTCATCCGCAAACAGCCGCGTCCATTCCGGCGGAAAGCGCAGCCAGGCTTTTTCCTGGGGGGCCGAACGCGCCTCCGGCAATCTTGCCCTTATGGTTTGGCCGTTCAGCGCCAGAGTGATGATTTTCCAGCTGCCTTGATCTTCCACCGATCGAACGGCCGCGGGGATACCGTGCGCAACCGCGCTGTTGTGCACCTCCAGGTGCATGGGACGGATACCCAGTTCCAGGCGGCCCTGCGCGGTGCGGGCCATTTCGGCCGCACGCCGGTCCAGGGCGATGGAGGCGCCGTTGACGTGCGCGACATCGCCCCGCACCGTGCACGAAAGGAAATTCATGCCCGGACTGCCGATAAAATAGCCCACGAATTTGTGTTGAGGTTGCTCGTAGAGTTCTTCAGGGGTGCCGATCTGGACCACTTCACCTTCGTACATCACAACGACCTTGTCCGCGAAGGTCATGGCTTCGACCTGGTCGTGGGTGACGTAAATCATGGTCATTTTGTATCGTTCATGGATCTCCTTGAGCTTGCGCCGCAGATGCCATTTCAGGTGGGGGTCGATGACGGTCAGCGGCTCGTCAAATAAAATGGCGGCCACATCGTTGCGCACCAAACCGCGTCCCAAAGAGATCTTCTGTTTGGCATCCGCGCTCAACCCGGCTGCTTTTTTGTTCAACACCGCCGTCAAATCCAGCATTTCGGCCACTTCCCGGACACGCCTTTGGATTACATCCGCCGGTTCGCCCCGGTTGCGCAAGGGAAAGGCCAGGTTTTCGGCAACGCTCATGGTATCGTACAGCACGGGGAACTGGAACACCTGGGCGATGTTGCGCTTTTCCGGCGGCATGCCGGTGACATCGTTGCCGTTGAACAAGACCCGGCCCTGGCTCGGCTTAAGCAGGCCGGAGATGATATTGAGCATTGTGGTCTTGCCGCACCCCGAAGGACCCAAAAGGGCGTACGCCCCGCCGTCTTCCCAGGTCAACTCAATACGCTTGAGGGCATACTCTTCTTCTTTTTGGGCTTTGGGAAGATAGCTGTGGGCGACTTTCTGCATTTCTATGCGTGCCATGGAAGCAAACTCCTCTTGGGTCCGGCAGATCTATGCATAGCAGGCTTGCTCGGGCGAAGCAGCCAGGTGGCCCTTTGGATCGTAAACGAAAAAGTGGCACGGATTGACGTAGACCGAAATGGGCGTGCCGATTTTGAACTGATGGACACCATTTTCCTGGACCACCATTTTCTGATCCCCGTATTTCACATGGATAAATGTCTCCGAACCGTTGAGTTCGCTTAATTCTACGACGGCTCTGATTTCCAAGTCGGCGGCCGAGGTGGCGTTCAGGCGCAGATGATTGCAGCGTACGCCGAAGGTGTAGTCTCCTTCGGGAAGATCGTTGATGTGTCCGGCCAGTGGCATTCGGATAATCTCGCTTAGCCGAGCCTGTTTCTGCCTGACCCTGGCGGAAATGAAGTTGATCGGCGGATCCGAGAAGATTTCCGCCACACGGGTG
The DNA here is from genome assembly GCA_003599575.1 of Desulfobacteraceae bacterium. GTDB lineage: Bacteria > Desulfobacterota > Desulfobacteria > Desulfobacterales > Desulfosarcinaceae > Desulfatitalea. Next base: position 5,877 of record QZKV01000066.1, read on the forward strand.
GTGGCCGGATGCCGGTAGACTTCGTACGTAGGGCCGGTCTGCAATATGCGTCCTTCGTCCATGATGACGATGTTGCCGCCCAGCATCAATGCCTCCGCCGGTTCCGTCGTGGTGTAGACCACGATGGCGGAGCGCTGTTCGAAGATCTGCTGCAGTTCGACGCGCAGCTCTTCGCGCAATTTGTAATCCAGATTGACCAGTGGTTCATCCAGCAGCAGCAATTGACTTTCCTTCACCAATGCCCGCGCTATGGCGGTGCGCTGCTGTTGGCCGCCGGACAGCTCCGCGGGCAGGCGGTCCAGCAGGTTGTCAATATGCAGCATTTCAGCGGTCCGGCGTACTCTGCGATCAATTTCGGATGGGGCGATTCGGGCCAGCTTGAGCGGCGAGGCGATATTTTGATACACCGTCAGGGAAGGATAGTTGATGAACTGCTGGTACACCATGGCCACGCTGCGCTTGCGTACGGTAACGCCGGTCACATCCTTGCCGCCTAACAGGATGCGGCCTTGGGTCGGCTTGTCCAAACCGGCGATGATCCGCAGCAGGGAGGTTTTACCTGCCAGGGTGTGTCCGAGAATGATATTGCGTGAACCGGGTGCGAGCGAAAGCGCGATGTCTTTGAGATAGACTTCCCGGCCGACGCTTTTTTCGACCTTTTGGATCTCCAACCCCATGGCCTAGTCTCCGATACATGGGTGCACATCACCAAAACTTCATGCGCTTTTGAACCGGAACAGGAAGGGAACCTTAAGAATATTTCTGTACGAATTTGGAAAGATGGGTAACTATATAATACATAGGTTAAGGTTTCGCAAGCGAAAACTAAACGCTTTCGTTTCAGGGATATGAACAAAAAAATGCAAAAAAGATTCGTTTTAGAACATCGCGTCCGTCACGGACCGTTATGAGGCCACTACCAGCCGGACATCGGCCTGCGCCATTACTTCGACCAGGGCTTGCGGAGGGGACTGATCAGTGAAAAGGGTATCGATTTCGGAGATGTTGCCCAATCGCACCATGGCATTGCGGCCGAACTTGGTGTGGTCGGACGCCAGGAAAACCCTGCGCGAATTGTCGATGATGGCCCGTGCGGCGCGCACTTCACGGTAATCAAAATCGAGCAGCGTGCCGTCCTGATCGATGCCGCTGATGCCGATAATGCCGTAGTCCACCTTGAACTGCTGAATAAAATCGATGGTGGCCTCCCCGATGATGCCGCCGTCGCGGTGCCGCACAAGTCCGCCGGCCACAATCACCTCGAAATCTTTGTTCGAGGACAAGATGGTAGCCACGTTCAAATTGTTGGTGATGATCCTGAGGCGCTTGTGCTTGGTCAAGGCTTGCGCGATGGCTTCGGTGGTGGTGCCGATATTGATGAAAAGCGAGGCATGGTCCGGGATCTGTTCGGCGACGGCCCGGGCGATCAGGCGCTTTTCTTCAAAGCACAGGATTTTGCGTTCGGTATAGGCCACATTCTCCGTGCTGGAGCTCATGCCGGCTCCGCCGTGAAAACGCCGTATTACACCGGCGGAGCTGAGCGTATTGATATCGCGACGAATCGTTTGCGGGGTGACATTGAACTCGCGGGCCAGTTGTTCAATGGTCACAAAGCCCTTGGATTGCACCAACTGTTGTATTTGCTGGTGGCGTTCCAGCAGTTTCAACTTGTCATTGGCGTCCTCGGACGCCGAATGGGGGGCTTTGCTCTCGGAGGAATTCGCATTCATGCCGTGCTCCGTCGCGGACTTTGCCCTGGGACCTCGATGAAAGTTGCGTGTGTTGGAAAATGCTTACCCGGGCAATGCCATTTAAAGATCGAATATTGCCGGCATGGTCCGTTGCTAAAATGTCTGGGCGATACTGCTGCAACGGGGCGACATTAGCATCCGTGGCTGCCTTTAACAAGACCAATCACGGTCATGCAGCAACTCACGGCTGCGGCATTCATGGGGTAGGCGGAAGATATGGGACTCCAGGTGTTCCGCAAAAAGATCGGAACCGGTACAGGCAACTACCCGAACCCAAAGTGATCATGATCGGCTTTGAGGCTGGTGCGGATCTGCAACCTTTAGGGAATCAGATACAGTTGGCCCACGTCGAATTGCGGTCGAATCAAAATTGAACGGCGCTCCATTTTGATGTTTGTTTCTGGCCATATCTTTGTGCAAAATACAACATAAAACTTTCGTAAACGAAAAAAATGATGACACTCATGCGGTTGTATGTTAGTGCTCAAGAGCTCAGGGGCCGTGGATGGACACCACCATCCGGCTTCGGCTATCACGCTCGGTCAGCACCAACAACCATATGAAAGAACTCACCGTTCTGAAAACCCAAGTGCTCATTGTGGGTGCCGGAATCACCGGAGCCGGCCTGGCCCGGGATCTTGCGATGCGCGGGGTGGGTTCAATTATAGTAGAGAAGCAGGATGTCAATGCCGGTGCATCCGGCGGGAATCATGGCCTGCTGCACAGCGGGGCGCGCTATATCGCTTCGGACCCCGCAACCGCGCGCGAATGTCACGCAGAAAACCAGCTTCTTAAACGAATGGCCCCTCATTGCATCGAAGCGACCGGCGGGCTTTTTGTGGCCGTGGCCGGAGACGATGAAAATCATATCGCCGGATTTGCCGACGCCTGCCGGCGATGCGAAATCCCGGCAACGCCGCTTGACCCCAAAGAAGCGCGGGAAATGGAACCGGCCCTTTCCGATCGTCTGATCGCCGTTTATGCGGTGGACGACGCCACCATTGACCCATTCAAACTCTGTTTGGACAATATCGCCTTTGCGCAACAGCATGGCGGGCGACTTCTGCACCACAGCCGGGTGGTGGGCTTTGAGATGGACGCCGGCCGTATTCGCCAGACCCATGTGCGCGACGAGCTGACCGGAAACATGATTTGCATAGAAGCCGAGGTGGTGGTCAATGCCGCCGGTGCATGGGCGGGTGTGGTTGCCGGCCTGGCGGGGGCCCCCATCCAGATGCGCTACTCCAAAGGCAGCCTGCTGGTGACACAACACCGCATTTCTCAAAGAGTGATCAATCGCCTGCGCCCGGCCGCCAGCGGCGATATTTTGGCGCCCGGGGGTACGGTATCGATTCTGGGCACCACTTCCGAGCGGGTCGATTCACCCGATGCGATCTATCCTGAAATTCACGAGGTCGATGCCATCATCGATGAGGGCGCCGCGATGATTCCGGAGCTGGCTATAACCCGCTATATTCGAGCGTTTTGCGGCGTCCGGCCGCTGTTGGGGGGCAGTGAGCGCACGTCGGGCGCCCAAGACGACCGCGCCATCAGCCGGGGATTTGCGCTGATCGATCACGCCCGCTCCCCAGACCCGCGCGCCAACTTCATCACCATCACCGGCGGCAAACTGACCACCTACCGGCTGATGGCCGAAAAAACGGCCGATCTGGTTTGCAGCAAGATCGGCGTGCAGGCCGCCTGCCGCACCCATATCGAGCCGCTGCCCAATACTGTGGATGCCCGCTGGACCCAACCGGGCTTGGCGCCGGACATGTGGCTGCGCAAGCGGTTATTCGATGACGTCCTCTTATGCGAGTGTGAAATGGTGCCGCAGAGTGTGGTGGAAGAGATCGTGGGTACGATCAAAAAGCAGGGCGGCAGACCCGGCCTGAAGGCCATAGGTTTGCGCAGCCGCGTCGGCAAGGGTCCCTGCCAGGGAACTTTCTGCAGCCTGCGGCTGGCGGCCCATTTGTACAACCGCAGCTATCTCGTGAATCACCAGGGCGTGACCGAGTTGCGGGATTTCTTAAGGGAGCGCTGGCGCGGCCAGCAGCCGTTGCTGTGGGACACTTCTCTGGCCCAGGCCGAACTGCTGGAGGCCATGCACTGCGGGTTGTTCGGGCTGGAGATGGAAGAGAAATGATGAAGAGAGAAACGGATTCCTATGAGCGAGCGCATTAAAGAGACCACCTGCGATCTGGTGGTCATCGGCGCCGGCATGGCCGGCATGGCCGCGGCACTTTTTGCGGCCCGGCGCCGGATCGCTGCGCTGCAGGTCGGCATGGCTGCTCAGCTAGGTTTTGCCAGCGGCCTTTTGGACTTGTTGGGCGTGCATCCTGCAGCCGATACGAGGGTTCTTGAGGACCCCTGGCAGGGAATCGAGCAGTTGCGGCTGGATGAACCCAACCACCCCTTGGCGCTGTTGCCCGGTGCGACCATCCGCAAGGCGCTGGATATCATTTTAGACTTCCTGAAGAACAGCGCCTATCCATATATGGCCGGTCCCCAAAAAAATGTCAGGATACTGACCCCGGCCGGCACCATTAAACCCACCTACGCCGTGCCGCACACGATGGCCTATGGCCCGCACGCCCTGGCCAACAAAGCGTCTTGCCTGCTGGTGGACTTTAACCGCTTGAGAGGTTACAGCGCCCGTCAAATCGCCCTGAGCCTGAGCGCTCGATGGCCCGGTCTGCGGCCGTTGAGTATCGACTTCCCTGAGCTTCAGGGGGAGCTTTACACCGAACGCATGGCCAGGGCGCTGGATTCGGCCGGCTGCCGGGAAGCGCTCATCTCCGCCATACGCCCCCATATCGGCAATGCTCAGGCCGTTGGTTTGCCGGCCGTGCTGGGCATCTACCGGACCGTGCAGGTCATGGCGGAGATGCAGCAGGGCCTGGGGGTTCCGGTGTTCGAGATCCCCACCATGCTGCCGGCCATCACCGGTTTGCGCCTGCAGGAGATTTTCGAAAACAGGCTGCCTGCAATGGGAATCACCGTTTTTCAGCAGCAGCGCGTGCTGAGCGCCCGACGGCAATCCGATGGCCGCTGGGCCCTGGACGTGGGCCGTGAGGAAGCGCTGCAACGGGTGGTTACCCGCAGTGTCTTGCTGTGCAGCGGCCGATTTTTGGGCCAGGGGCTGCATGCCGAGCGCCGCGGTATCCATGAAACCATCTTCGATCTGCCCGTGACGCAACCCGCCGATCGGGAAACCTGGCACAGCAAGGATCTGTTGCATCCCCCGGGTCATCCCATCAACAGGGCCGGCGTGGCGGTGGATGATTGGTTTCGACCCGTGGACGGCAAAGGCAAGATGCTTTACCCCAACCTGTTCGCGGCCGGTTCCATTCTGGCCCACCAGGATTGGATGCGCCAGAAGTGCGGCAGCGGACTAGCCATTGCCACGGCGTATGGCGCTGTGGAGGCGTGCCAGGTTTTTTTAAATTCCGGTGCGAGCACGGTCGCATAGAGATTATTTTCCCCCTTGTATTCAAGCCAATTCGAAGTCTGTAGCGGATCGGAGTCGCGAAACCGAATGGAAGAATCAGCCAGGCTGTCGAGAAACAGATCGCGCCGCTTGGCCTTGCTGCACAATCAAAAAAGATATTCAGGTGAAAAGCCGATGCGCTTTGTGACCTTAGTCGCTTACCTTTCCTTGATCATATGCCTGGCGGGCATCCTTTATCGCCTGGTGCGCTGGTGCGCGCTGCCCGTGGGACCGGAATCCGAAGACGTCGGAATTATCCCTCGTTTGCTTGCAGCCATCACCGCGCTTACCGCAACGTTGGTGTTGCCGCGGCGCCTGTTTGCCCTTATGCGCACAGTGTTGCTGGAGGTGATTGTGCAGCGCCGCATCCTGCGGCAGAGCAGGGTGCGCTGGGCCGTGCACATGATGATTTTTTACGGCATGCTGCTGCTGATCGTGATGCACACTTTTGACGATCAGATTACAGCGCACTGGTTCTCCGGTTACGCCTCAACGCTCAATCCTTTCATGTTTTTGCGCAATCTGCTGGGCATCATGGTGTTGGTCGGGGTGATCGCTGCCTTGTGGCGCCGGCGATCCATACGCACCCCGCGCCGGACCACCGCCTTTTCCGATCTGTTCCTGCCGGCGCTGCTGGCAGGCATTGTCCTGACCGGTGCGGCGCTGGAAGCGGTCCAGATCATATCGCCAACCCTGTTCGATCAGATGGTGAGCGATTACATGCGCAGCGAGGATCCGGAAGAGATCGCCCCCCTGAAAGCTTTTTGGTCGGAGCGGTTTGAGGTGGCCTTCACGCCCCCGCCGACCCACGACCCCCTTGTGATGCGGCAGGGACGCCGCCTGCATGCGGAGTATTGCGCCGCTTGCCATTCGCGTCCCGTATCGGCCGTACTCGCCTTTCCGCTGGTTTTGGCCATCAAACCGCTGTCCGAACATATTGCCGGCCTCGATCTTACGACCTGGCTCTGGTATGTGCACTATTTGATCAGCTGCCTGGCACTGGCCCTGCTGCCCTTCAGCAAGCTGTTCCATTTATTCGCCGCGCCGGTCAGCCTGATTGCCCGCGCCCTGGGCCCGGCGGCCACCGATTCTCCCGCCAACCGCCCGACGCGCCGCGCCATGTCGCTGGATGCCTGCACCCATTGTGGTGTCTGCAACCGCCATTGTGCCGTGGCGCCCATTTTTCAGGTGATCGCCAACCCCCGGATTCTGCCATCCGAAAAGCTGGGCGGGGTGGCCGATCTGGCGGCGGGTCGCAAGGATGCATGCGCGCACATTCTACTGGCTGAAGGCAGTTGCATCTGCACGGCCTGCGGCCGATGCACCCGTTTTTGCCCCTCCGGCATCGACTTGCAGGACCTGTGGGCGGCATCAACAGCGGATCTGAACCGTCAGGGTTATGCAGAGCCCCACGGCTGGATCGGGCGGCATACCGCGTCCGAGTGGGCGCAGATTCTGAAAACCCATCCGCACAGCAATCCTGGAAAAAGCTCCCTGCAACGGCCGGACATTCGCTTGGCCGACAACCCCGACACATTCTGGGCTTGCATCCAATGCTCCACCTGTACCAACGTTTGCCCCGTGGTTGCCGCCAGTGAAGATCCGCAGCGCGATCTGGAATTGACCCCACAGCAGATCATGAATCTGATGCGCTTGCAGCTCAAAGAAACGGCCCTCGGCAGCCGGATGGTCTGGAATTGTGTGACCTGTTACAAATGCCAGGAGCATTGCCCCCAGAACGTGCGCGTGGCCGATGTGCTGTACGAACTGCGCAACGAAGCTTTCCGGCGCCTATGCCAATGCAGACGCCGGACCGAAGAGGATGACAGCGGCCGCCAATTGACGAGCCCAAGCCGCAGGAGCATTGACGCATGACACGGCGACGATACCTTTATTTTCCGGGGTGTAAACTCAAGCCGCGGCTGCCTGAGTATGACCGCGCTACGCGGGGCGTTTTGGAAACGCTTGAAATTGAGCTTTCCGATTCCGAATTGAACTGCTGCGGATTTCCGGTGCGGCATCTCGATTTTACGGCCTCTATGCTTTGCGGGGCCCGCGTGCTGGCGGTGGCCGCCCGAAAAGGCCTCGCGTTGCTGACGCCTTGCAAATGCTGCTTCGGCAACCTGAAGCAGGCCGATTACTGGTTGAGGCGCGATTCAGCGTTGCGTGAGCGGATCAATGGACTGCTCCGGCGGGAAGGTCTGGCATGGTCGCGCGATGTGACCGTTCGTCATTTGCTCAACGCCTTGACCGAGGATGTGGGCCTCGAACATATCGCCTCCAAAATCAAGCACCCCTTGACCGGTCTCAAGGCGGCTGCCCACTACGGTTGCCACGCGCTGCGGCCCGGCGATGTCACCCAATTCGACAATCCCCTGTCACCCACCCTCTTCGAGCGCGTGATCGCAGCCGCAGGAGCAACCTGCATCGAGTGGCCGCTGCGCCTGGAGTGTTGCGGCCATCCCTTGTGGGAGAAAAACAATCGCCTGGCGCTGTCCCTGATGCGCCGCAAGCTGGCCGATGCCCATGAGGCCGGTGCCCAGGCCTTGATCACCGCCTGCACCTATTGCCAAATACAGTTTGATGCAGTGCGCCGTGAGCATCCCTCCGGAAACCAGGCCCACGACCGCCTGCCGGCAATCCTTGTTACGCAGCTTTTAGGGGTCGCGCTGGGTCTCTCCAAGGAGACCTTGGGATTGACTTCGGGTACGCTGATTTTCGGAAATGGAAGGGCGGAGTAGAAAGTAAAAAAGCAGAGTGGAAAAATCAGACCGGCCAACCGGTTTCGGTTGAAATGGCGGCAAACTTAAGTATCTTTACATCTGGTTCATCAATATTGAACGATTGCCGCGGAAGGGAAAACGGCTTCAAAACCTTCAAACGGGCTTAAGGCCGGCGAAGGGTTCCAACGGAGCAATAGACTCAAGTCTATTTTGAGGATCGAACGCTTCGCCAGGATTTGCGCCCGCGGGAGGCTTGGAAACCATTTCGAACAAGGAGAAAGAACATGGGCAAATTCATCGGCGCCCTGGATTTGGGCACCACCAGCAACCGGTTCATCATCTTCGACGGTCGGGGCCGGATGGTCGGCCTGGACCAAAAGGAGCACCGCCAAATCTTTCCCCGGCCCGGTTGGGTCGAACATGATCCCATGGAGATCTGGCGCAACACCGGCGATGTGATCCGCGGCGCACTGGCCGGAACCGGTCTGACCGGCAAGGACCTGGTGGCCATCGGCATCACCAACCAGCGTGAAACCACGGTCATATGGGACAAGCGCACAGGCCAGCCCTACATGAACGCCATCGTATGGCAGGATACCCGCACCGATGAACTTTGCCGGGCGCTTTCCCGGGAAGGCGGCCAGGACCGCTTCCGGGCCACAACCGGCTTGCCTATCTCCACATATTTCTCGGGTCCCAAGCTGCGCTGGGCTCTTACCCATGTCGATGCCGCCCGCACGGGCGCTGCAAAAGGCGACGCGCTGTTCGGCACCATAGAGTCGTGGATCATCTGGTGGTTGACCGGCGGGCCCGGCGGCGGATCCCATGTGACCGATGTCTCCAATGCCAGCCGCACCATGCTCATGGATCTACAGACCCTCGCCTGGGATGAAGAAATCGTAAGAACGCTGGATATCCCGCTGTCCATGCTGCCGCGCATCGTTCCATCCATCGATTCGCAGACCTGGGGCACGACACTGGCCGACGGCCCTTTAGGGGCCCGGGTGCCGGTGTGCGGCGCCCTGGGGGATCAGCAAGCCGCCCTGGTGGGTCAGGTCTGCTTCGACACAGGTGAGGCCAAAAACACTTACGGGACGGGATGCTTTCTGCTGCTCAACACCGGCACTGAGGCGGTCTCCAGCCGTCACGGGATGCTCACCACGGTCGGGTACCAGGTGCGCGGTCAAAAGCCGGTCTACTGCCTGGAGGGCGCCATCGCCATTGCCGGCGCCCTGGTGCAATGGCTGCGCGACAACCTGGGCTTCATTCACCATGCGGCCGAAATCGAACCGCTGGCCCGCGCTGTGGAAGATAACGGCGGCGCCTATATCGTGCCGGCCTTCTCGGGCCTGTTCGCACCCTATTGGCGCTCGGATGCCCGCGGGGTGATCGTGGGACTGACCCGTTACATCAACCGCCATCATATCGCCCGGGCCGTGCTGGAGGCGGTGGCCTACCAGACCCTGGATGTGGTGGAAGCCATGCGCAAGGATTCGGGGGTGGATATGCGCAGCCTGCGGGTGGACGGGGGCATGGTGGCCAACGAACTGCTCATGCAGTTTCAAGCCGATGTTCTGGGCGTGCCGGTCATCCGGCCTAAAATCACGGAGACCACTGCGCTTGGCGCCGCATCGGCGGCCGCATTGGCCAGTGGATTCGTCAGCGGTCTGGATGAACTGAAGAAAAACTGGGCCATGGACAAAACCTGGCAACCCCGCATGCCTTCGGAGCAGCGCCGCAAGGGTATCGCCGGCTGGAAAAAGGCGGTTGAGAGGACGCTGAATTGGGTCGAATAATGCATTTTTCTTTTGCCACAGCAAACAACATCCGCTTCGGCACCGGGATGCTGGCCCAAGCCGTGAGTGAGGCCGCACAACTGGGCAGGCGCGCTCTTCTGGTGACCGGCCGCAATCCGGATCGGGCCCATGATTTTGGACTGCGCCTGGAAAAAGCCGGGATCGAAACGCTTCGCTTCAGCATTTCAGGCGAACCTGAGATCGAACAGGTCGCCGCGGGGGCGGTTCTGGCCCGGCAAGCGCAGTGCGATCTGGTGATCGGTTTCGGCGGCGGCAGCGCTTTGGACGGGGCCAAAGCCATTGCGGCCCTGGCCGTCAACCCCGGGCCCGTGGAAACCTACCTTGAGGTGATCGGTCAAGGGCAGCCCCTGCAGCATGCGCCGCTGCCCTGCATCGCCATTCCCACCACGGCCGGCACAGGCAGCGAGGTAACCCGCAATGCCGTGATCAAAAGCACCCGTCATAAAGTCAAAGTCAGCTTGCGCAGTCCGCGGATGCTGCCTACCTGGGCCCTGGTGGACCCCGAATTGACCCTTTCCTTGCCGCGCGGCATTACGGCCGCCACCGGCTGCGACGCCCTGACCCAACTGCTGGAAGCCTTTGTGTCGACCAAGGCCAACCCCATAACCGACGCTTTGTGCCGCGAAGGATTGGCGCGCGCAGGCCCCGCCCTGCCCAGGGCGGCCGCTCAGGGGAACGATCTGGCGGCGCGCACGGATATGGCGCTGGCCAGCCTGTTCAGCGGCCTTGCCCTGGCCAATGCCGGCCTGGGCGCGGTACACGGCATCGCCGGCCCTTTGGGTGGAATGATCGAGGGGCCCCACGGCGCTCTTTGCGCCCGGCTGTTGCCCCATGTCATCGAAGCCAACATAAAGGCTTTGTCCTCAAACAAGCAGCCCCGCCACTGCGCCCTTGCGCGATATGCCCAAGCCGCGCGGTTGCTGACCGGCTCCCCCCGCGCGTCGATGGTCGACGGCGTTGGTTGGCTGCATCAACTTATCCGGCAATTGGATATCCCGGGCCTGCATCATTGGGGGCTCAGCGTCGAAGCTGTTCCTGACCTGGTTGCCCGTGCCCAAAGAGCCAGCAGCATGAAAACCAATCCCGCACCGCTTACGGACAATGAAGTGACCGAAATCGTTCTGAAGGCCATGTGACGTCCGTTTGATCGTAGCCCCCTTTGCCCGCTCCCAAACTGCTGACACAACTTTTCAGGTTCTTCACTCGAGCAGTGACGGCCGCATGATAAAACCGTTGTCGGGATCCGTCGGCGTCGGCATCCGGTTCGATAGCGATCGAACCGCAGACTTGACCAAGAAGATCGAATGTTCTTTCCGGCGCGAAGGGGACTGAAAACCTGTCGGGGGTACGGATACCGATTCGGCGCGCCTGAATTGCGGGTCAGCACTCACCACTATGGGCATTAACTTGTATTCACATCCTGCGACCAGGGGCTTATGGTCCGCGTGAATTCAGTCCCGAGTCACGGTTCATACTGTATATAACAGGATATTAAGGAGAATCCGTCGTGATGTGGCGCGCGGCCTTTCCGAAGCGCAGCTGCATGCCCCAGATTGATGCGAACAGATGCTCAAAGACATCCTCCCGAAAGGTGGCTTTGCGCGGTTTTCAACAGCCTGGTGAAAATTCCCACTGCCACACCAACTCAATCCGTCCGGAGTTCGGCAGGTCGCCCGACGATATCTTCATCAGTTCAAGGGCTCGCCATCTCAGATCAGGCCTCAAGAGCCAAAGCGAGGCTTCTTCCATGGAGAGATCGGATCCAAATCCGATATCTTCTTATACAGCGGGGACATAATCAATGTGCGATGGATGGGCATTATCCGAAACCAAAAAGGATTTTGAGGAGAGAAGAAATGAAGTTCAGCATCGGCACTGTCACAAAGGAACAGGCCAAAGACACGGGCATGGCCATGGTTTTAATCCTCCTGTTGACGGGATTTGTTACGGAAAATCCTCTCTTCATTAAAATCGCGGTGCCCGTCTTGATCATCGATATGATTGTTCCGGCCATATATAAGCCGGTCGCACTGATATGGCTGCGACTGTCTCACCTGATAGGAACCTTTGTCTCAAGGATATTGTTAACACTCGTGTTTTATCTGGTGGTGACACCCATTGGATTGATCCGGCAGATTTTAGGTTATGACTCTCTATATTTGAAAAAATTCAAAGGCGGCAGTGAATCCGTGATGAAGGTCCGGGTGATCACCTACGACAAATCAGACATTGAGAAACCTTATTAATGGGGAATTTTAAAATGGAATTCATAACCGATCTATGGGGATTTCTAAGAGCAAGAAAAAAATACTGGCTTTTGCCGGCGACCATACTTCTTTTGATTTTCGGAGTTCTCATTGTTTTGACCAGCGGTTCTGCCATCGCACCCTTTATCTATACTATTTTTTGAAATCAGGACAAAGCATGCCGTATTCAATCCTAGGTATATCCGCATATTATCACGACAGTGCTGCCGCTATTCTGATAGATGGAGAGATCATAGCGGCCGCTCATGAGGAAAGGTTTACACGGAAAAAGCACGATTTCTCTTTTCCAAAAAATGCAGCCAAATACGTTCTTGAAGAAGCCGGCATCGAATACCGCGAGCTGGATGCTATTTCATTTTATGACAAACCGTATCTCAAATTTGAAAGGCTTCTGGAAACATACCACGCTTTTGCGCCAAGGGGTTTAAAAAGCTTCCTTTCGGCCATTCCGGTTTGGATCAAAGAGAAAGTGTTTATGAAAAAGCTACTGAAAGAAGAACTGTCCAAGTTGGGAAATGGTCAAATTCCGGTGCTTTTTCCGGAACACCACCTATCTCACGCAGCTAGTGCGTTTTATCCTTCGCCATTTCACGAAGCCGCCATTCTTACCATCGATGGTGTGGGAGAGTGGGCAACGGCCACAATCGGTCATGGCCAGCAGAACCGGATTACACTCTTGAGAGAGTTGCATTTCCCTCATTCCGTAGGCTTGCTGTATTCGGCTTTTACCTATTACACCGGGTTTAAAGTCAATAGCGGTGAATATAAACTGATGGGCCTTGCACCCTATGGAAATCCGTATTCCCAACGGACAAGGAATTTCAGGCAGATCATCCTCAATGAACTCGTCGACATTCGTGAAGACGGCTCAATCCTCTTAAACATGGATTATTTTAATTTCGCAACCGACCTGCGAATGTCCAATGATAAAAAATGGCGTAACCTGTTCGGAGTGGCGCCGCGCAACCCGGAATCCGAAATATCCCAGGTCTACATGGACATGGCGTTGGCCATCCAACAAGTGACCGAGCAGATTGTCCTCAAAATGGCGCAGACCGCAAAAAAACTCACCAACAGCAAAAACCTGGTTTTGGCCGGCGGTGTTGCGCTGAACAGCGTGGCGAACGGGAAGCTGGTGCAGGAAAAGCAGTTTGACGATATATGGATTCAGCCTGCGGCAGGCGACGCCGGAGGCGCACTGGGCGCCGCTTATGCGGCCTGGCATATCTGGAAGGGCGGTAAAAGAACCATAAACAACAAATCTGATGCAATGAAAGGGGCTTACCTCGGCCCTCAATTCAACTCCAATGATATTCTCAAGGTGTCAGTGAAATACGGCGCCAAATACACGCATTACAGCGATGTCAAAGAACTGATCCCGGAGGCCGCCCGCCTTCTGGCCGAAGGCAATGTGATCGGTTGGTATCAAGGCCGAATGGAATTTGGCCCCAGGGCTTTGGGGAACAGGAGTATTCTCGGCGATGCCAGGAATCCTCAGATGCAGAAGAAAATGAATTTGAAAATCAAGTACAGGGAAGGTTTCAGGCCGTTTGCCCCCACGGTTTTGGAAGAAGACATACAAGAATATTTTATTCTGGACAGGCCATCACCGTACATGCTTTTGGTTATACCGGTCAAAGAGGCGCACCGGAAGCCGATGCCCGCAGGATCTGAAAATAGGGAATTGTATGAAAGATTATACCATCTGCGTTCAGACATTCCTGCCATTACACACATCGATTATTCAGCGAGAATTCAGAGCGTAAACAAAGAAACCAATCCATTGTACTGGGCACTTATAAACGAATTTAAAAAACAGACGGGATACGGGGTTATCGTCAACACAAGTTTTAACGTCAGGGGTGAACCGATTGTATGCACTCCGGATGATGCCTACCGCTGCTTTATGCGCACTGAAATGGATTACCTGGTCATGGGGAATTACCTGTTCGATAAAAAAGATCAGCACACTTTAAAGCACGATATTGATTGGAAAGACGAGTTCAAACTTGATTAGAGCCATGAAAAACTTTTTTAGAAACGTTCTGACCATAACCGTTCCTGCGGTTATTGTATTTCTTTTGCTTTTAGAGCTTTTTTTCAAATTTATTGTACCTTCGGCCTACCCGCCTATGGCCTATTTTGATGAAGTGGAACTGATCTATCATCATTTCCCCAATCAAAGGGGTTTAATGACCTTTGGCAGTTTTGCACAGCAGAAGGCCAAGTATCGAATCAACAACCATGGGTGGAACAGTCCCATTGACTATGATGAAAGAAAACAGAAAACCAGAATTGCTGTCATTGGTGATTCTTACATTGAAGCTTTCCAGGTAGATACGGAAAAAAGCTATCCCTCCTTGCTCAGGGAAAAAGTGAAAAATGATTTTGATGTATACAGTTTTGGAAAGTCGGGTGCGCCGTTTTCAGAATATCTGCATTTTTCAAGGTATGTGAATCAAAGATACCGTCCCGATATTTTGATCTTCAATATAGTTCACAATGATTTCAACGAAAGCATTGCGAGTTTTAATCCCCAAGACTCAGAAATCATGACCTTGAAGCTGAATGCCGGCTCAATATCCGAACGGATCCCAGCCCCCAATTACTCATTTCAGCAATATAACTGGAAAAAAAGGCTTATCATGAAAAGCGCCCTCATCAGGTACTTGTTTTTCAACTTGAAGATGAAAGGCGCCCTCGTCTCTCTAAAAAACAGAGTCAAAACGCTTTTACCGCAGAGGAACATCCAGGCTGGAATTATTTACAACGCCAATGTCGAGGTAAACAAGGTCTTAGCGCAAAAGCACCAGATAGAAATGGCAGTCGATTACATTATCGGAAAAATAAAAGAGGAAAATTCAGATAAAAAAGTAATTTTTGTAATGGACGCCCCGAGATCGGACATTTATAAAAACGCAATTGAAAGCAGCAACTTGCTTTTTCTTCATCACATGATGGAAAAATACTGCGCCAAGTATGATATTGATCTGCTGGATCTCACATTGCCGATGAAAGAAGATTATCGGACAAATCAAACACGGTTTGAATCGGAGAATGAAG
>QZKV01000174.1 GCA_003599575.1 Desulfobacteraceae bacterium
TTAAAACCCTGCCTTTTCAGACTGATTTTAAAAAGTCGGGGGTCAGGCATTCCGCCTTGCTACCCGTGATTATCGGTATACTTGTTGGAATATTGGCCGCTATCATGGGAGTTGGCGGTGGCTTTATTATGGTGCCGATAATGTTATACATCCTTGATATGCCTATACTGGTCGTTGTCGGTACGAGTTTGTTCCAGATATTGTTTACGGTAATTGAGGTGACGTTTCTATCAGCTTATACCAACCATACAGTTGACTTTACTCTCGCACTGCTCATGCTGATAGGCTCCAGTATCGGCGCGCAATTGGGCATCAGCTCGACCGACCTCTTGTTGGTTCTCAACGAGCGCCGAGCTGTGGATGAGATCCTGGGCGGCGAGCTGGCCCTCGGTGCGGAGGCGGTGGTTGCGGCCGGTCCGACCGGATCGTCAAACAAACATCTCACCGGAGCGGATGTCTTTGGTTACCGTCGGACCGGTGGCCTTTTTGCCGGGATATCTTTACTCAGCGGCGCGCTCGCGCTGGATGAAGAGGCAACCCGGACCTATTACAGCTTGGCGCCTGCCGGGTCAACGGTCACCGGCTATTATCCCTCTATCGATGAGATCATCGCTCCGAGCGGCGGCGAGCTCAGGTGGATGCCGGAGGAGGCCCAGCAGCTCCGGCGGACCGTTCAGGAATATGCGGGACAGAGGCAACAGAAAGAATCCGGCGGCGCGAATACAGGCAGAGCCGAGCCCCGGCCGTGAATGGTCGCGCTGCCGCTCTTTCGAATTATCTTTTACCGGTAAGGCCGGCATCACTGAAATTTTGTAAATTGTTTCTCCTCTTGACTCCCGCCTTTTCATAAGTTAACACAATGCGCTGTCCGCCGTTCGTTTTCCGGCAAATGGGAGGGCGGCATGGCTGCTGTGACCGCGCAGGCCTTGCAGCCGAGCTGCTGGGCGTTCTCCCGAGAGGGTATTGTTGCAAGAATCAGTGTCAACGTGCAAGGAGGAGATGATGATGAGAACGGGAGCAATGATTTTCGGTATGCTGTGCTCGATGCTTTTTGTGCTCACGGGAGGAGTAGCCTTTGGACAAGAGATCGATATCGGTCCGAAAGATATCACCATGAGCACTCCGGAAGAGAAGAAGCCGGCGAGCTTCCCCCACCGGAAGCATCAGGACAGCATCGCTTGCATGAAGTGCCATCATACCAAAGGGCAGATCATGACGGTACGTAAATGCACGATATGCCACAATATAAACGACATCAAAAATGAGGAGCTCAACAACTTGAAGGATGCCGGCCATAGGCTTTGCCGGGGGTGCCACAAAGCCTATAAGGAAGAAACTCAGAAAGGGGCAAAAAATGCGCCCCTTACCTGCCGCGGCTGTCATCCGATATCAATCAAGATCGATTTGCCAAATCAATAATCGGTTTTTTTACTCGATCGGAAAATCGAGCAAGGCCAAAGCTTAGGCCTTGCTCGATTTTTTTTGTTCTCTCTCTCTGTGAGGGTTGTTCTTCTCTTCCTTCCATTCCCCATTGCCGCCACCCTCCACCACCTCGCTCATCGGTGCTTCTGAACGGATGGCTACCAGTCTAAAAGTTCTTCCCGCGACAGGGGGGAAGTGACGTAGCAGGAAGCAGGGTGCTCCCGCATAGTGCGAGTGGCTGGCCAAGAGTAGAACAGAGTCAATTGTTGCCTCCACCCGGAGGGGTTTGGGCCGGGCAAAAGCAGGGTTGGCATTGAGGGGATCGCCGGCGCGGCCGATTCTTCCTCTATGTTTTCGAGAGGGTTGAGCCAAATGTGCGGAATTGCAGGTATCATTTCTGTTTCACGGCGGGATGCGATTAAGCCGATGACCGCTGCCATGTCCCACCGCGGACCTGATGACGAGGGTTATTTTTTCGATCAAACGATCGCCCTGGGCCAGAGACGACTATCGATCATCGACCTGAGCGGCGGGCGGCAGCCCATTGCCAATGAAGATGGCACCCTGCAGCTGGTGTGCAACGGCGAAATCTACAACAGCCCATCCTTGCGGACCGAGCTGGAAGCGGCCGGCCACCGTTTTCGCACCGCCACCGATGTGGAGGTCATTCTGCATCTTTACGAGGAACGCGGACGCTCCTGTCTCTCCCGTTTGCGGGGGATGTTCGCCTTTGCTCTCTGGGATGCGAATAACCGCACGCTGTTGCTGGCGCGAGATCACATGGGGCAAAAACCGCTTTTTTTCTTCAGCCTGGGCGACACCTTTCTTTTTGCCTCGGAGGTGAAGGCCATACTTGCCTCAGGTCTCCTGCGGCCGGAAATGGATCTGGATGCGCTCTGGCATTATATCTCCTTGCGGTTCATCCCTGATCGTTACACCCTATTCAGAGGGGTGCAAAAGCTGCCGGCCGCGACCAGTCTCCAGTGGCGAAATGGCAATATCACTCTTGACCGGTATTGGTCTCCGGACTTCCGCTCGAAATTGATCGGCAGCGAAGAGCAGATTGTCGATCAATTGGACGGATTATTGCGCGAGACGGTCTCCCTGCATCTCTTGAGCGATGTGCGTGTCGGCGCCTTTCTCTCCGGCGGCATCGACTCCAGCCTGGTCGCTTCCCTGGCGGCTGCCTTTTCGAGCCGCCCGATTCCATCGTTCAGCATCGGCGTTCAGGACGAGCGCTTCAACGAGCTCCCCTTTGCCCGCAAAGTTGCCGCGGCCAGCGGTCTGGAAGCGCATGAGCGGATTGTGAAGCCTGATCTGGTCGCGATTCTCCCGAAAATGATTTGGCACCTGGATGAGCCATCCGATCCTTTCGGCTTCGGCGTCTACCTGGTATCGGAAATGGCTGCCAAGGAAGTCAAAGTCGTGTTGGGGGGGGATGGCGGTGACGAAAGCTTCGCCGGCTATGACCGCTTCGCCGGGCAGCAGCTTGTCGAGTATTGCCGTGCTCTGCCTGAATGGTTTCGGCGTCGCGTGGTGGCAAGGCTTATCCGACTGATTCCGGAATCGTTCGGCTATAAAAGCGTGGCGCAAAAAGCGGCCTGGATGAACGAGATGTCCTTTTTCTCCGGCGGCGAGCGTTATGCGCAGAGCATGAGCTTTCTCCGATTTACTGCGGAAGCAAAGGCGCGGTTATTCCGCCCCGAAGCGCAGCAGCGGTTGGAAGACAAGGATTCGATGGTGAAGATCCTCTGCCATTTCAATTCCGAAAATGTGGAGGAGCTTATCGACCGCATGCTCTATACGGACTTGATGACCCGGATGCCCGATCACCTGCTGCCGATTGTCGATCGCATGTCCATGGCCCATTCCCTGGAAGACCGATCGCCGCTGGTCGATTACAAGGTCGTGGAATTCGCGGCGAGCATTCCCGGCGCGATGAAGCTCAAGGGTCGGGCCCTCAAGCACATCCTCAAACGGGTCGCTGCCCGTTACCTTCCGGAAGAGCTGATTACCAGGCCGAAGCAGGGATTTTCATTTCCGATCGGCACCTGGATGCGCACCGATTTGCGGGGATTCATGGACAAGCTCTTTCGGCAATCCCGATTCGTCGAGCGGGCAATTTTCAATGGCGCCGAGGTGCAGCGGCTGTGGCATGAGCACGCCAACGGCCACGTAGATCACAACTACCGGCTCTGGATATTGCTCAATCTCGAGCTTTGGCACCGCCTGTATTTCGAAGGCGAAACCCCGGAATCGGTCACCGATTTGATCCGTCGCCTGGCAGCGTAGGAAGACAAGCCAGCCCGGTGAGATACGCCTCCACCCCGGCGGCAAGGGCTTCCAGCTGATAGCCGCCTTCCAGGAAGGTCACAACTTTGCCGCCGCAGTATTCGGCCGCCCAAGTGGCGGTCCGCTCCCCAATTTGGCGAAAACAACCTGTCGAATAATCGAGGCCGGACATGTCATCAAGGGAATGGCCATCGAAGCCGGCGGCGACGATCAGTCTTTCGGGGCGGAAGCGGGCCAGCGCCGAGCTGACCTGGCCGGCAAGAACTTCCAGAACTTCGGAATCGCCCGTTGCCGGCGGCAAGGGAATGTTGATGGTGGTCCCTTCGCCCGAGGCTTCGCCGGTCTCTTCGGCATAGCCGCTGCCCGGAAAGCTGAACAGCGGATGCTCGTGGAGGCTGATGTAGAGAACGGAAGGGTCGTTGAAAAAAGCGGACTGGATGCCATTGCCGTGATGCGCGTCCCAGTCGATGATTGCCACTCGTCGCTGCTGATAAGCTTCCTGCCAATAGCGGGCGGTGATCACCACATTATTGAGAAAGCAAAAGCCAAGAGCCAGCGCCCGCTCGGCATGATGGCCAGGCGGCCGCACGCAGCAGAAAGCGAGCTCCGCTTCCCCGCTTTCGAGCAAGTCCACGGCGGTGATGCCGCTGCCCGCTGCCAGCAGGGCGGCGTCGTAGGAGTCGTAACAAATCTGATTGTCCGGGTGGTGTAAATAGGAGCGGCCGGAAAGGGCGCTTTCCTCGAACCGGAAGAGATAGGCTTCGTCATGGCCGGACTGCAGCCACTTCCAGTCCGCCTTTTGCGGCCAAATTTCTTTCAAGTGGCCAGCGAGCAGGCCTTTTTTCAGCCGCTCGCGAATGGCGATGAGCCGCTGCGGCCCTTCCGGGTGATCGGGGCCGGTGTCGTGACTAAGAAGCTGCGGATGGGTGATGAAGGTTATTTCGCGCATCGGAAGTCGGGCTGCTGATGCATGGTTAGCATTGTCTGTTGTCACGGTAGCATACCGTGGCCGAGGAAGCTTTGCACTAGGGTTTTTGTGTCGCCTCGATAGGGAGCAGGACGCGGACCCGGGTATAGTGTCCTTCCTTGCTCTCGATAATGAGCTTGCCCTGATGATCGGTGACGATGCCGTGGCTGATGGCAAGACCGAGACCGGTGCCGCGGCCGGTAGGCTTGGTCGAGAAAAATGGGTTGATCACTTTGTCGATTACTTCGGCAGGGATGCCGGTCCCCTGATCGAGAAAGAAGGTTTCGAGAAAATGGATTTCTTCGATCCATACCTCTTTGGCGCCGATGCGCAAACTTTTACCCGGGTCGGCACTGGGAAATCTCTTGTTGAGCGCATAACGGGCATTATTGATGATGTTCAAAAATACCTGCTGGATTTGTTGGAAATGAGCAGTAATGAGCGGCAGCGCAGCCGGGATTTCGACATGGAGGTCCATGCCGTCCTTCCGGAGTTGAGCCTCCACCAGGGCCAAGGTTTCATCCAAAACCTCCGATACTCGGACCGGCTTTTTGACTTTCTCGCCTTCGCGGGCAAAGGAAAGGAGGCTGCTGACGATGCCGGCCACCCGATCCCCTTCCTTGATGATCCGCGTCAGCATCTCAGGCGTCGCCGGTTGGCCGGCCGCCGCGTCATCGAGCATGATCTGGGCAAAATTGATGATGCTGTTGATCGGATTGTTGATTTCATGGGCAACACCGGCCGCCATTTCGCCGAGTGAGGCGAGATGGCCAGCCCGCATTGCTTCCGCCTGCATGGTGACATCCTGGGCGACACAGACGATATCCTGCGAATCTTCCTGGTCGCCGCGCACCATCGAGCCGGAGAACAGGACGCGAATTCTCGCCCCGTCCTTAGCCAAATAGACGGTTTCGATATGATTGGCAAAGCCCTTTGCCTTGACCCGGTCAAGGCCGGCCGCCTCGATCCGGCCATCGGCGAAGATCATCGTCAGGGGACTGCCGATAAGCTCGTGCTCGCTATAGCCGAGCAGATCGCAAGTCGCCAAATTGACCGTTTTGATAATGAACTCCTGGTCGACAACGACCAGGGAGTTGGTCATCGATTTAATAATGTTGTCGGTGTAAGCCTTGGCCGTCAGCAGCTCATGTTGCGAACGTCTGAGCTCTTCGGCCATGGCATTGAAGGAGCGGGCGAGCTGCCCGATGTCGTCCTCGCTTTCCACAATGACGCGGTGGCCGAGATCACCGCTCGCCAGGCGCTGCGTGCCGGCGAGCAGCTCTTTGATCGGCCGTGCCAAGGCTTTGGCCATGAAAACGGCATTGACTACTGTCGCGATCACAGCAAGCGCCAAGACACCGCCCAATGTCTTTTTGGAAAAGGAAGAGACCTCGAGAATGGCGCGTTTTTCATCCTCGATCCGTTTGCTGACGTACGCGGCTCCTTCGCGGCTGAGCTGAGCGATGCGATCCGCCGTCTTGGTCGCGATCTCCTCCATTTCCTTGGCCGAGGCGCCGCCGCGGTAGCCATGGCGGACTTCCACTTCATAAGCGTAAATCGCCTGCTTCAGCTTTTTGGCCGTCTGCTCGATGACATCGATGCTGGCGATTTCGTTTTCGTCCGTAGCCAGCGCCCGGATGGATTTAACCTCCGCCAATGCCCGGTTGATGAGCAGGTCGACAGGCGCGACCACCTCACGTTTTCCGGCCTGAAATTCATAGAGCCGATGCTTGGCCTCGGCGACGATTTCGGCGATGTCGTGCCAGCGTCGGAGCTTGGGATCATCAATGGTGATGATTTGGTTCAGCCTTCTGCTGTTCTGGGCGATGGTCACATAGGAAAAGATACTTTCGGCGAAAATGATGAGGAGGAGAATCATCAGGCCGGAATTGCGGGCGGTGCGAAAAGACATTGCCATGGTGCTATTTTCCTCTTGGCATCGTCAATTTTGTCGGCTCGGTAAAAAGCCACTCCGCCGACGCTGGTACCGAAGGAAGTCATTAACTTGCCGTTATGGAAATTCTACATTTCCGCTTTTTACGACTTCAATTTTCGTATGGATAGGAAATAAGATCGATTCCCAGCGCAGTGACCATTTTGTAGAGGGCCTCGAAATCTTGGTCGCTGGTTTCGATAAACTTGAGCGCGCCGAAATGCCGCAGAACAGCTCGTCCTTCCTCGCTTTGGTCCAGCCCCAGAAGAAGGTCGCGCAGCCGCAACTTAAGTGCCGCATTGAGGTCGGAGCGGACCGCCAAACCGTTGCTCGGCATCTCGGGTGACTCGGCGAGGGTGACCATTTGCTCCTTAAAGCCGGGGTATCTTTCCGCGAGCCCATTAAAAACATGGCTTTTGGCCGCTCCCACGTCAGCCTCCCCCATATATACGGCCCAGGCAGCGGCATCATGGCTGCCGGCGAAATAGATTTGCGAGAAAAATTCGGACATGTTGCGAACGGACCAGTACTGGAAATAGAAGAGCGGAAAAATGTAGCCGGCGGTAGTCGCTCGATCCACCAGCACGAGCTTCTTGCCGCGCATGTCCGCCGCATCCTCGATGCCGCTGTCTTTGCGGGCAAAGATATAACCCCGGTAGGTTGAGCTGCCATCCTCCCACACCGGCCTGGCAATGGGTATCACACCTGCTCGCGCATGAGTGAGCAGGTAGCTGAAGCTGCCGAAAAAACCGGCATCGGCCTCGCCGGTGCGAAAAGCCTCTGAGATATCGCCGTAGCTTTCCATGATGACGATTTCGACATCCCGGTCGAGCTTGGCCGACAAATAATCGGCGATGTAGCGATATTGGCGACGCTGCTCGAAAAAGTTCTTCTCCGGAACGAGCGCGATCACCAGCTTTTCTTTGGTTTTGGGTGCAGCGTTGCTGCCTTTTCCCTCGTCCTCGTTATTCCACTGACAGCCGGCAGCGGCAATGAGCAGCAGGAAAAGAAGCAGACTAACAATCCGTGCGGCCATGTCAGTCCCTATTGGTCGGCTTCGCAAAAGCCGTTCCGCCGGCGCCGGCACCGTCGCGAAAGCCTATTTGCCGGAATGGTGACATTATTGTAAGCCGCCGAAAGAGAGGGTTAAGAGCTCGGAAATGTCTCCAGAGCCGTAAGCGGGTTGGCTGATCTCGTTGTTTCTCTCCCGGCCGGCTATTTCGTAGCGTGAAACCCCGAAGATGTATTGTCGGGCTGGATCGAGTTGCACGTCGTCTTCGTTACCGGTGTGAAGCAGACGGCTGAGCTCGATGGTCCAGAGCCCGTCTCGCCACAAGCCTTTCGCCTCCACATCAGCTCGGCTGCCGCTCGGCGCCTGGTATTCATAACGGGGCAAGGTCTCGCCGCCATATTCGGTTTGAAAATTGGTTTTATAGGCCCCTTTCCCTTCATCCTCGAGGCGGAGGAGGTAGACCTTCCGGCCGGAGCGGGTGACCACCTCGGTAGCGCCTCGCAACTGCGTGCTGCTCACGATTTGCATCTTATCGTCGGCATAGCCGGCCGGGTCGGTGCGGCAGGCTTTCCAGAACCAGATATCGGCACGATGCGGGCGATCGGAGCGGAGGCGCAGATCGAATGGCGTCGACTCCATGCTCCATTTGAAGACAAAGGTATCCTCCATATTGGAGCCAACCCGGTAAATCGCATTTTCCTTGTCCCACACCCAGTCCTTGTGGGCTCGCGATTCATCCGGGTCTGAAAAACGGACGAGAAAGTAGATTCGTTGATCGGTGTATGCCGCCCGCATCTTGATATCGATATCTCCAATGCGGTCGCGAGTGGAAATGGGCGGTATCGATCGCCAGGCAGCATCGCTGCCGTTGCCATCGATGATCGGCGGCGTGCCGGTTTTCCGAGCGATCACCATCTGATCGGCAGCTCCGATGCGGGCAGCCATGGTCATCAAGGCAAGGCCGGCGAGAGCTGCTACCGCTTTTTTCACGATCATTTCCCCTGCCTCTCTCATTCCCCAAGTCAACCGGATAGGTCTAAATAAAGGTAATAACATGAAAAAAGCAAATTGCAACCAGGAAATTTCCGGCTGGTTATCCGTACTGGTCTCCCCTTCTTAATATAAGGGGCATCCACCATAGCGGCACGTGATTTTTCCGAATATATACGATGCACGTGAGGGCGAAAGGGAGGGGGGATTTGTTTCTGCGAAATAGGAAATAACTTCGGAGGAGGTGAATACATGAGAAGGGCGGTAGATGAAAGGAGAGAATCCTGTACCAAAACGGCGTCGCATCTCATTCATTCGAATGATGAAGATAAAGTGCAAACCTACCGCGTACTGTTGACAGGTGATGATCCTGTATTAATCAGGACGATGGAGTTCGTCTTGCGCTCGATAGGCTACCAAGCAACGATTGAAAAAGAGATGGGCGCGGCGATCCAAAGGCTAAATAATGAGCAATACGATATCGTGATCGCGGAGGGAGAAATCGCGGCTGGTGAGTGCCTGGAGGTTATTACTGCCGCCAAGCGCCGCAGCAAGGAGGTCATCGCCATCGTTCTCGCGGGGGACCGCGATGCGGCAATGGCAGTGAAGGCTTTCCGGGCCGGAGCAGACGATTATCTGCTCAAGCCCTTTTCCATCGAGGAGCTCGAAGATGCGATGAGTGACTGCCTTCTGCAGCTTGAAATGCGGCGGGTCGATAAGAGGGCCAAGCGGCGAAGTGCCGCCCTGCGCGATCATATCCTCAGTATGCTGATGAGCATGGCGCACGAAATGAAGGACCCCCTGCAAAGACTGGCCGCGGAGCTGACGGCAGTTTGTGCGGAGCAATATGGCGAACTGGAAAAACAAACCGCGGACAAACTTGCGACCGTCCGTATGCAAAGCCTTGAGCTGCTCCATGTCGCAGAGGAGTATTTGCGGAATGCCGCTGTTATCGATGGCGCTCTCGAGCTTGAGCGCGAGCCCCTGGATCTGACGCGGGATGTCATTAATCCCGTGCTTTCGGACCTTGCCGTTGAGATGAGAAAAAAGAGAATCACCATCGAAAACCGGGCGGCGGATCGCAGTGAAGGGGAAAATCGGTCGGTATCCGGAAGCAGGGTGTGGCTGAAGACGGTTTTTCGCAGCCTCTTCGATAAGGTGATCAAAGACGGAGGCGAAGGCTGTGTCGTCGGATTCGATATCGAGAGGCAGAATGAAAAATATCGCCTCAATGTCTTCAATACCGGTCGTCTGGTCACCGCCTTGGACGGCCGGCTGCCCTTGCCCCCCGGCATGCCGGACCAAGCGACCGGCATGCCGGCACCAAGTCGAAGTTTCGATCTGACGCGCCAGATCATCCTCAAGCATGGGGGGAATATCTGGTACGAGACCAACGGCTGCGGATCCAGATTCGTATTCACTTTGCCTCGCGCCTAGCTCCCTGATCCAGCCGACCTCGCATCCGCCTCATACGGCAGCACGGTAGAATCGTGCTGCCGTTCCCTTCCTTTGTTTCTTCGATTCATCTTTCACCGATCAGCTCCGAAGTCAGCCTGAAACCTAGTGGATTGCCTTGGCAGAGTAGCTTTTTTGCGAGCTGACGGTTATACTTGTTTTCAGCGCAAAGAGCTGCATGAGCTTAGGCGAGTGGCTGCTCGGGGACACCGGCGTATGAAGTCGCCCTGTTCGTGCGGGGTGCTCTGCTGCGGTGCAATCGTCAGAGAGCCGACTATTCCTGCGAAATAGCTGCGCAGTTGCGATAACTGTCAAATACATAAAAAAGAAGAAGAGACCATGAAACGTCGATCATCTTTACGGAGTGCGTCGAGGCGGTCCACCTCCAAAACGGGGCTGACCGCCGCCATCCTTCTCCTGTTGGCGGCGGTGGCCGTGCTGGTTTATTTCAATCGGGAGTGGATCGCCCGAAAATTAGGACACGCGCCCATCCTGGCGGATAATTCCTCGTGGCAGGAGCGTTTGCACAATGACAATGCGGGGCCGGAGACCGCTCCAGCAGAACAAGAGGATTCCGCCCTGCCGGTTGCCGCTGAAGAAGAGGGGGAGGGCAACGAGAGGTTGGGGGAGCTATCCTGTGAAGATCTCAAGGAGAAAACACGTCAGCTTTTCGAGTATCTGGATAGCCGCGAATACCTCATTGGCATGCAATCGGCAGGCGGAATTCGGGGTTACGTCGCAGCTGGCGGGCAAAAGCTCCTGGCCAGGCCGCCGCAGGTAGTGGGCGAAAAGGAAAGCCTGACGACCATTCTCGCCAACACCGCCCATTTTTATCGCGTGCTCGGCAAAGAGGATATTGCTCTGGCGCAAAAGCTCCTGGCCCAAGAGGACGATATCATGGAGCCCGGGTTGGACCTGCTCTACCAGTGGAGCCAATTGGGCGAGTCGTGCGGTGAGGGAGCGGTCGAGGATGCTCTCGGGCTTTCCCTTCCTCTGCCGCAGATCTACGAGTATGCCGGATATTTTCTGAGCACACTCGGCGGCAATACCTATATTTTGCGCCGGAAGCCAAACCTTCGGTTGCTTGTCCGGTATTACTCCGTTCTCATATTGGATCGGGCGAATGCCGAGTCGCTGAATCGGCACGGGATCGACATCATGCCGGCGCTCACCTCGCTTATCGGGGAGATGGAGAGCATCTCTACGCTGGAGA
Organism: Desulfobacteraceae bacterium; assembly: GCA_003599575.1. Classification (GTDB taxonomy): domain Bacteria; phylum Desulfobacterota; class Desulfobacteria; order Desulfobacterales; family Desulfosarcinaceae; genus Desulfatitalea. The sequence goes on from QZKV01000174.1 coordinate 11,285, forward strand.
ACAGAGATCAATATCTGACCGCTCTTTACACCTTGCAGGGGAAATACCAGGATCAAGGTGCTGCCCCCGCTGTCAACTGAGCCCGTGGTCCATGAGGTTTTGGCGGCGCTGCCGGATGCCGTAGGTAACTTCTTGCAAGGCTGCATCCGTCTTTAACCCGCGCTTATCGCCATTGGTATTCAGCGGAGGGCGCATGGATTTCTTCTTGCTGGTGCTGATCGCTCTTTCGCTATGGCTTGTCGTCGGAGCTTTAGAGGCGCGAAAGCAACGAAAGGTCTCGGAAATGATCCACAAAGTAGGTTATGTGCGCTGTCGCAGCTGCGGTCACGTGAACAAGCCGCGAGCGAACAAAACACTGTTTCACGAGATTGAGCTGGTGTGCGCGCAGTGCGGGTCCGGCAATTGGTTGGAGGTTTGATTTCTGCAAGCCGCTCTCCGGCCAAGCGGCCTATGACTCTTTGGGTCCGATGAAAAATTCCACCGTTCGGCTCCCGCGGGCATTCTTGTATTCTTCCTCCCCGATGGCGCTAAGCGGGACTTGTAGCCGCAATTTACCTGCTGGTCTCTTCGCGGATGAATTCCAGCCCTGCCATGCTCTCCTTTTATATTTATCGCTAATGAATGGCTGGAATTGGCCGAAAAGAATACCAAATCCGAATTTCTCGACGGGAAAGAATATATCGTGATTCGTGATCAGCAGAGAAAACTTCATGGGCTCGGCCAAGAGGAGCAAGCCGAGTTCGTATGCCGCGGCTGCGGATATCGACGGCTGGTAGCGGCCAAATTTATCGGCAAAGCCAGCCGATGTCCGCGCTGCGATACTCTTTCCCCCATTCTTAAATCCTTCGCCTCGGTAACCGAGTTACAGCCTTCGCCCAAGGTTGCTCCGGTAGCCGGAATTGCCGTTTTCCATTGTCAAGCATGCAATTACCGCCGGGGGGTCGCTTCCAGGCATGTCGGCAAGAAGAGCAGATGCCCTCAATGTGGCACCTTGACCGCTGTGTCGTCAGGAGTGCCGGCGCAGCTGCTTCACCTGCCGCTCTCGGAAGTCGGAGCCAAGGGCCGGTCAGGGCTCCCGACCGGGAGTGAAGTGCCGCGGGTGCCGCGTGCCAGAGGGAGGAAATCCGAGCTGCTGGCTGTCGTCGCCCTTGCTGCTGTCATGGTGGTCGCTGCCGGCATTCTCACCTTGGCCGGCAAGCAAGAATCATTAGCCAATCTTTCCCTGCCCGGCGCATTCGGTCACTTGGCTGGGGTCCATCCCAATGCCGTCAAGCCGGTCAGCTCGGAGCTCGAGCAGCGGCTCGCCACGCGAGCCCTGGAGGGGATTGATCTTAATCGCCTTGAATTGAGCGGCCGTGATTTTTCCGGGGCCAATTTGCGGGGTGCCGATTTGAGCCGCGCCCGTCTTGATGTTGCGGATCTGCACGGTGCGGTTCTGCAAGGGGCCGATCTCCACGGGACGGATTTAAACAAGGTCAATCTTGCCGGCGCGGACGCAACGGCTGCGGATTTTAGCAATGCTCGGCTGATCAAGGCGAAGCTGGTCGCGGCTCTTTGCATTGATGCCAACCTTCAAGGGGCCGACTTGACGGAGATCGACGGTCGCGAGATCAATCTGGAAAAAGCCAACCTGACCCGTGCCGTTTTGGTGAGTAGCAATTTGCGGGGAGCCAAGCTGACGGGCGCCAATTTTACGGCCGCAAGCTTGCGTGAAGCCAAATTGTCGGGAGCAAACCTTGCCGGGGCCAATTTCACCCGCGCCAACTTGGAGCTCGCGGTTCTGAGCCACGGCACGATCTTGGAAGGCGCTAATCTGACTGGAAGCAATCTCCAAGGTATCGATCTGAGCGGCGCCGACCTGCGCCAGGCCAATTTGACCGGCGCCGATCTGCGGCAGGCCAATCTCAGCAAAGTTGATTTTCAAGGGGCCAATCTCAACGATGCCGATCTGACCGGTGCGGATCTCACCAATACCAATTTCCGGGATGCCGAGCTTAAGGGCGCGAAGCTGGTCGGCGTCAATTTGGCCAGGGCGGATAACGTCAAACCCGATTACCTGAAGTATGCCGTTCTCTCGGATGTCAAGCTGACGCGACTGGATCTCGGTGGCGCCAGCTTAGCCGATGCCACGCTTGAGGGGGCCGATCTTTCCTATACCAGCCTCGATAACGCCGACCTGCGCCGGACCAATTTGCGGCGGGCCAACCTGCAGCATGCCAATTTGCAATCTGCCGATTTGACCGGCGCCGATCTTGCCGAAGCGGATCTTACCGGGGCCGATCTCACTGATGCCGACCTGAAAATGGCCAGTCTGGCGAGCGCGATTATCGACCAGGAAGCTTTACGGAAAGCGAAGAATGCGGATCTGGCAAGAAGCGGAGCCATTGCCGCTGCCGGCAGCTCCGCCGAGCCAAATTCGCTTGCCGAGGCCATCTCCTTGCCGCCGTCCCCGATCAAAATCTGGGACCTGAAAGTCGCGGCCCATGGCCCGGTAACGTATGAGTTCAACGATGTGCAAGCGCTCGATGCCGCATATCAGGGACTCGAAGGTCCGCAAGCTTTGGTCTTGCGGTCGAGGATGTTCGGGCAGGGACAAGCTTCCTCGGCCAACCGCGCCGGCACCACCTACGGGGTTCTCTATTCGGTTAATTTTCTCCCCCGGGAGCAGCGGATACCGATCGAGGCCAGATGGATCTCATCCTCCGGAAAAATTATTCGATCCATTACGCAGGAGGTAGGCAGCGGTGAGCTGCATGTCGTTGCCCATTCTTTCGGAGAAGGGGATTTGGATGGAGCGCAAAGCTGGCGGATAGAATTTTGTCACGGTGAAAGAAAGATCAGCACCCTGACGGGCGACAGCTCTTCGGCAAAGAGCGGCCATGGCGAGGCGGCCGAGCAGAAGCCTGCGGTCGCGGCGGTCCGGGCGACGGAAGTCCAAGAGTGATGAGCCGGTAAATTGCCTGAAATGGATCCGACCGTTCCCAAATCAGATACCCCGGCCGAGGAAGATGCCGCCCACAAAGCGATCCGGTTTCGTGCTTACCGGCATAATTTCAGCCTCAGAGACATCCGGAAGGGAATCAGCGATCGCCGCATCAGCAAGAAGCTGAAGAAGAGCAAAAAGCTCGAGGACGCCTTTACCGCTTATGTCACCGGCGACAAGAAAGGCCGGCGGCCGCGGGAGCTTCGGCCGCGACACGGTCAGCTCTGGGAGGCAGCCCAAGCTACGGTGCACTGGAGCTGGCGAATAGGCAAATGGCTGACTCTTACTTCTGCGGTGCTTGCTTTCCTTAATTATCTCCCCGGCCCTACCCAGCACTTTGTCGAATTCAGTCTGGCGCGGACCATCTATGATATCGCCCCCGGAGTTTCCAGAATGCCACCGCATCTGGAGACCTATGCCCATTCGGCCAACATCGTCGACAGTCGGCAAAGCGTGATGAAAGCCTACGGCAAGCGGCGCGTGACCGATGACATTCCGGCCCATATCGTCCAGGCGCTTCTTGCCTGTGAAGATCATTACTTTATCGCCCACGAGCGTCATCCCTGGTATGTCCGGGCTTTTCTCATCCATGGGGGGGTAAGCTGGATCAATCTCTTCGGCGCGGTCAAGGATACCTTGGCGGGTAAAGCCCGGGGCGCCAGCACCCTGGTCATGCAGAATGCCAAGAAAATACTCGGCAACGACGACCGGACGATCGGCAACAAGCTCGAGGAGATCGTCATCGCCTACATGCTGGTAAGCCGTTTCGGGAAAGCGGAAAATTTGAAATTCTATATGAATACGGTGCCGGTCGGCAATAATCTCTACGGATTCTCCCAGGCCGCCCGCAGCTATTTCAATCGCAACCTCGAAGAGATCAACATCCAACAGGCGGTGGCCATCGCCTCTTTCATTCCCAATCATAATCGGCAAATCGCCATTTACGCCATTGTCAACGGCAAGACCTTCGCCGAGCTGAGTGAGCCCGCTCGCCGCCATGCTGAGCAGGCTCTGGAAAAGATCAATACCGCCTTGCTCTATTTGCGGAGCATCGGCGAGATCACCGAGACCGAGTATGCGGATTGGGTGTTAAAGGATGAGGAATCGATCCGGAGAATCGGCTTCCGGAATTTCAAAGACCCGCTGTACGGCGAAGAAGAATGGACGACCTGGAACACCATTCGCGAGGCCGGCTCCAAGTCTTATCAAATCGACAACCGCAAGGTGGCCGGGCCGGCGCTGCTTCTCGATGAAAAGGGCGATATCGTCGTCCAGACCGGGGTCGATATAGCTCTCACCGAGAAGATCAAGGAGATCATCGCCGGTTTTGTGGGGAGTGATTATTACCGGGGGGTCCTGCGAACGAGAAACATCAATACTTGGGAATACGATAAACAAGAGTATCAGAAGCGGGGACTGCCGGTTCCTTATCAAGACTTTGACGGCTTTCTCGGTTATCTGAACGAGCATATCACCATCGGCGTGATTATCGCCAACACCCGCGGTGAAATCATCGCTTACGTCGGCGGCAGCGAATTCGTCAGCAATAGCGCCGGCGGCGATGATGCGCCAAGCAACGTGGTGATCGACATCATGAGCCGATCCGCGAAAATAGCGCCCGGATCGACCATCAAGCCGGTGATCGCCTATTACGCCATGCTCGGTGATCGAGTTGATCTTTCCACAAATTTTGCCGATAAGCCACTTGAGCACAAGTACGTGGCGAGCGAGGGCCGTGAAGTGTGGATGCCCCGCAACTGGTATCACTATGATGGCAACAGATATATGGGCCGCGAATACTCGCTTCTTGAAGCGCAGGTGCTCTCGGTCAATACCATTTTCGCCCGTCTCTACAGCCAGCAGCCGATCAGGAACGCCGTGCTCGTCGGATTCGATGAGATCGGCCTCGACTACAACAAGGAAGATGCGCGCTATTGGCCTTTCGGCATCGGTGTCTCCGATGTCCCGGTGCAGCAATGGGTCGGTCTTTATGGCGCATTTCTGGACGGCTACTATCGGGAGCCGTCGTTTGTCTCCCGGGTGATGGTAAATGATCGCGTCGTTTACGATCGAGAGCAAGATGCGCGCAAACGGCCCATCCTGCTCTTCGACCAGAAGCAAGTGCGGGAAATGGAGATGTTCGCGCTTTACGAAGTATGCAACCGTGGCTCGGGAGCCACTATGGGGAGCGAGTTCCCCTTTCACCGGAACTTGGTCTCCGGCAAGACCGGCACCGAGAGCAATCAGCGGTGCACGCTTTTCGTCAGCCATTTCAACCCGTATCGCGACCGCCTCAGCCGTCCCGACAAGACAATCACCATGATGGTGGCGGTTACCACCGAAACCGGCGGATTGAAGCGGGTCGGACTTTCCACCGAAGGGCCGACCAAGGTGGCCGGCCGCATATACAACCACATTTTTCGTCAAGAGCTGCAAACGATGACCGATGAGGTGATTCAAAATGCCAAGAACGAAAATGCCCACTTCGGCAACAATCATGTTTACTGGGCTAATGTGAACCGATACATTAATGAAATGATGAATGGTAAGCACAAGAATGTAGAAATTCGCGATTGTATCATCGGTGTTGACGGGTACCGCTCAGCAATCGAGCAAATACTCAACAAGGACAACGGTATTTATACCGGTCGGGACGACCTTTTCAAAGAACTGATCGATTATTATTGCGATCAGGAAAAGGTGGTCTCGATCAATGCCGCGTCTCCGGCAGTCCGCACACAAAAGAGATAATCGCCGTGAAGAGAAACGACCACCGCGCCAACCGACCAGCACATCGGCCCCTGATCGGCAATGGTCACGACCCGCGTAATACTTTGCAAAAAGAAGGTTCTTTCAAGCTGATGACAGACTTGCATCTTATGAAGGAGCATGACGTGCTCACCCAACAGGAGCAAAGGAGGAAAGGAGCAATGAGTGACAAGTCGGATACGAATGCCATGAACCTGGTGGAATCCGCTATCGAGGCATCCCAAAAAGCAGTCGTCGCCCGCTCGAAGGAGGCCGGCGAAGAGGCGCAGCAGCCTCGGGGACCGGTAGGGCTCGACATCGGCACCAGCAATTTGGTTATGGCGGAAAACAAAGGAAAAAACGTCCACACCGTGAAACAGGTTAATGCCTTCTTTACGATCCCCTATTCGAAGTTCACCAAGAAAATTTTGGTCGAGAACGATATCAGCTTTTTCGAAAAAGATGGGCAATTCTATATTCTCGGCAATTCAGCGGAGAGCTTTGCCACGATGTTCAATACCAACACCCGGCGGACGATGGAGCGGGGTGTGCTGAACGCGACGGAAGTCGAGGGATTGACGGTCCTGCGGGCGCTCATCAATACGCTGCTGCAGTCGCCGCAGAAGCCGAACGAGATCATTTGCTTCAGCACCCCGGGCGAGCCGACCGGCAAGGAAAATTCGGTCGTTTATCACGAGGAGATTTTGAAACGCTTTCTCTCCGAGATCGGCTTCACCCCCATGTCGGTGAACGAAGGGCAGGCAGTAGTCATGTCGGAGCTGGCGGATGACAACTTCTCGGGTATCGGCATCAGCATGGGCGGCGGGATGTGCAATGTCTGCCTGTCCTACTTGTCGGTGCCGGTGACTACCTTCAGCATTCAGAAAGGCGGCGATTATGTCGATTCAATGGTGGCGGCCTCGGTTGGTGAATCCGCGACCAAGATCAAGCTGCTGAAGGAAGAGACCCTGAATCTCTCTCGTGATCCCCGGACCCGGGTCGAAACCGCTCTCCACATCTTCTACGACGAGCTGATCGTCGCTCTCCTCCAGAATTTGCAGCGGGTTTTGACGACTGCGGACAAGCTGCCGAAGGTTTCGAAGCCGGTGCCGATCGTGTTGGCCGGCGGTTCGGTGAAACCGAAAGGATGTCGCGAGCGGTTCGAGAAGATGCTGCGAAAGATCTCCCTGCCGGTGGAGATTTCGGAGGTGCGGGTGTCAGAGGATCCGCTGAACACCATCGCCAAGGGGGCCTTGGTTATGGCGCTGGCCGAGGAAATTTAATACCGTACTTAGTGCTGAGCACCCCATGCCGCTGCGGCCGGCGATTTATCGTCAAGTAACTTTCGGCTGGCTTTTCTCCCCCCTTTGTCAAAGGGGGCGGGGGGATTTTAAAACTGGATGCCCGACAGAGACATTCGGGCATGACACCAAAACTTTCGATTACGTAGTTCCAGATAGTTACCCTGAAGTTACTTGGAAGTGAAATTCGAGAGCGTCTGCCACGCCGATAATCGTGGCAGACGCTTTGGAAGACTTTTGTTGCAAGTGTTGAGGTTGTTATGTGTGCGTAGTGCGTAGGATGGGCAAAGCGCAGCGTGCCCATCATGTAAATGATAGTGCGTAGGATGGGCAAAGCGCAGCGTGCCCATCATGGCATAGCTGATTTTATAATCCAGTGCGTAGGATGGGCAAAGCGCAGCGTGCCCATCATGGCATAGCTGATTTTATAATCCAGAATTCCGTCTCATTGTCTTCCCGGTCTTCCATTTTTTCATAGAGCAGAAACAAACCGTTGCGCATTCCGGCTTCGCGCGAGCAGATGACTCCGGCTCGGGGCGGATAGTCGCCGGCAGCCAGCCGGGCAGCGCCAACGGCGGTATCTTCAATTGCTACTCGAGAGGCGGTGGGGAAAAGACCGGATAGATTCTCGGCACATTGTCGCAAAGCCTGCTCGTGGGAGACGATGATTGTGACCGCATCGGCGGTCACCGAGGAGTCACGGGTATAAAGACAATGGCGGATCGGCAGCACGCAGCCGGCGACCTTCGAAAAAGAGCCGGTCTGGAAAGCCAGCCGCGTCTCCTCGACCTCGCCACCATGGTTGTTGCGAATGGCCACTGCTCCGAGCTGCACGATTTGTTTTGCGAGCGCTGCGATAACCCGCCCGGCGGTGAGTAGCGGCATGATCTCATACGATTGCACCCCGAGCTGAGCCAACAAAATTCGAGCGGCTTGCTCGCTGTAGCTGCCTTCGATGCCTTGGATTCCGATCTTTGGGCGGGCGGTCTGATCAGGAGCCCGAGGCAGAATTGCTTTGGCTGACAAGTCTTTTGACCTGCTTGATCACTTTGTCGGAGGCCGGAGCGCGGAGCCTCACTCCCATTTGAAAGGGCATCGCGGGCTCGCTGAGCTCGCGGTTAAACCACACCGGCTCGATGAGAAGCATCAGGGGTGGCTCTTCGGCGGGAATCAATTCAAGACAAAGGAAGATTGTCGGGTTATCCTGTGGGGAATAAAAGAGGTGATAGAGTCCCAACCGTACCTGAGGCAGGCTGAGCCCCAATCCCTGAGACGAGACATTATCGATCAGACAAGGAATCGGGGTAATGAGCGACGGTCCGTCCAGGTTCTCACGCAGAGACAGCACGCTTTGTATGGTACCGATTACTCGTTTTCCTTGCCGCCGTTCTTCCACTAGTGCCCCCAATCAAATCCACTGCATGTCAGAAAAGATACGGTCGCAACAACTACGCGGCGGCTTCTTCGCTCAGCAGCATTGCTGGCCTTCCGTATCTAGCGGAACCGGGCCGTGGCTCATAACAGTTAGATTAATATCGTAACAATATGAAGTCAAAGAAAAAACCATGTACATCAAAGAGAAGCGATTAAAATTGTTATCCGGTGCGGGATATTTTACAGTGCAGTGCTGTCACCAAAAGACGCGTCTGCAATCAAAAGATACTCTAAACGGCAAGGAATGATCATGAAGGAAATTGGCATTCTTTCGAATGAAAAAAGGTTTCCAGCCGGTCGGGAGCCCCTTGGAAAAGCAAAGTTTCGGTTTGCCTGCCATTCCGGGGTCGAGTGCTTCACTCAATGCTGTCGGCGGGTGGATATTATTCTTTATCCTTATGATGTCATTACACTCAAGAACCGTCTGGGCTTGCGCTCCGGGGATTTCCTCGCTGCTCATACCGGGGTCGTCGGCGGGGAAAACCCCTATTTCCCCACACTCATGCTCAAAATGGCGGAAACAGAGGAAGGAGTCTGTCCTTTTGTCGGGGCCGGCGGGTGCACGGTTTATGATAATCGTCCCACCGCCTGCCGCACCTATCCCCTCGAGAGGGCTGTCGCCCGGCACCCTGTCCCAGGGGAGCCGCGCGAATACTATTTTATAGCGCGCCACTCCTATTGCCATGGTCATGACCAGGAGAAGGAGTGGACGGTCAAGGAATGGCTGCGGGACCAACGGCTGCTTTCTTACAACATGATGAATGAGCTGTGGACAGAGGTGGACACCTTGTTCGGTACCAATCCTTGGCAAGGCGAGGGTGCTTACGGACCGCTTCAGCAGCTGGCGTTCATGGTTTGCTACAACATCGACGGGTTTCGGGATTATGTTGCCCAGGCCAGCCTCCTTGGCCAATTCAAACTTTCGCGAGCAGCGGAGGGTGCTATTGCCAAGGACGACGAAGCGCTGCTGCGGTTCGGCTTCGATTGGCTCAAGTATCTCCTGGCTGGCCAGCCCACCCTCAAGCCCCGGCGAAGATAACTCTCGCCGCCTGTAGATACTATGTAAAAGCGCCCAGTGCGCAAAACGGGCCGCAGCTGTTAAGCTTGTTTTTTAACCTCAACCCTAGAGGAGACAAGCTATGGAAACA
>QZKV01000094.1 GCA_003599575.1 Desulfobacteraceae bacterium
CGCACCGAGCACGGCGCCGGTGAAGCGCGCCACCATAATGCCCATGCCGGAAAATAACGAGCTGATGAAAACCACCACCACAAGAAAAATCTGCCAGCTCACGCCAATAGCGGCGTTGCCGGTATAGCCGACAAAGCGCAGGCGCACGTTGGCCTTGTCGCTGATCTCATCCATGAGCCGGCGCAGGCGTCCGGCGGTGCCGGGGGGCACCACGGGGCGGCCGTCTTCGAACAGGATCGGATCGATGCCGCCCGAGGGCGACTCGTAGATGCGCGCGACGGTTTCGGCGCCCGCAGCGTCCGGGCACAGTTGCGGCTCACCGGGCAGATCCTGCAGCGGGTCGTCATGCCAGAACTCCACTTCGACCCGCCGGTTCAGGGCCCGGCCCTGTTGGGTATCGTTGGCGGCGGCCGGCTGCGTCGCTCCCCGGCCCTCGCTTTCAACAGCCGCATTGGGAAGGCCCAAACCTTCCTGGACGGCGAGGGCCACGCGACGGGCCACGGCTTTGGACAGCCCGGTATGATCCCCGTAGATGCGCTCGTCGCGTCCTGAAAGCGGCCGGTTATCGGTATGCGCGGTGAACTTGACCGCCACATGGTGCTTGCCGCCGAGGTTTTTCAGGGCCTGGCCGACCTTGTGCAGAAATTCTGCGGGCACCTCGGCCATGCCTTCGTCGTAATGCAGGGGTGCAATGAGGTTCTTGACGCGCGCCCGATGGGAGTGACCTTCCTTGTAGCGCAGTTTACAAACCGTCTCGGTCCGGCAAATTTTGATGCGATGGACCTCGCGCGGCACGATCACTTCCTTTTCAATGCTTTTTTCGGTGATCTCGTCATACCATACCTGCACTTCCACGCGCCGGTTGAGGCGCCGCCCCTCCTCGGTCGCATTGCTGGCCACGGGCCGGCTGTCGCCCAGGCCTTCATAGGAGATCGCCTCGGGGGGCAGATTCAAGGCGCGCTGGCAATATTCGGCGGTGGTGCCGGCCCGTTCGCGCGACAGCCCGATATTGTCGCCGTATCGCTCGATCAGGGCGCCGGTAAGCGGCAGGCTGTCGGCGTGACCGATAAAATGCAGACGCACATTGGCGCGGTCGCGCATGCGGTCGAGCACATCGCGCAGCAGCTTCAGATAGTCCGCGGGGATTTCGGCCTCGCCCAGCCCGAAGTGGATAGGTGCAACCAGGTTGTCGAGCTTGATCGTTTTGGTTTCCCGTTCAACGGCCGCGCGCATCTCCGTTCGATCGCCCTCATCCTCCTCGAATATGGCCGGATCATGAATCCAGGGCGTGAAGGACCGATCCGCGGGCAGATGCATCTCGGCTGCTTCTCCGCGCGCATCGGTTTCCCTTACCCCTGTTTCCGCGCGAGAAGAAAACGCTGTGCCTGCGACAAAGATCAGCGACAGACAAAAGACCACGATGCCGGCCTTCAGCACGGATTTTATCGTACTCGTACGCGTACGCGTTCTCGTACTCGATTCTGTCCTCCTCTTCGGTTTCGAGTACGAGTACGCGTACGAGTACGAGCATGATATCAGGCGGGTAAGAAACATAAATTCCATCATTCCGTTATCAGCGGCCCGCAACCGGAGCGCCGCGACGCCAGAAAACTTCGGTTTCAATGGCCAGCCGGTAACCGCCGCCCGACCGGTCCCACTGTACGGCAATTTCCTTTTTCAAGGCCTCCAGGCGCTTATGCACCAGGGCGTGCGGTTCGACATCGGCCAGGTACGACAGGCGCAGCACGGAAGGCGCCTTCTTTAACTCTTCCAGCAAACGTCCGATCCTGGGGGTCCACTGCAGGCGCAGTTCGGTGCTGTCCGGCTCGTACACGCCGTCGGCAATATCGATGCGCACCACACGGTGGATGGTCGCTCCGAAATTGAAGCGCAACATTTTGCCGCGCGTGGCCCGCAGGACGCGCGGATTTTCGGTGGTCAAGCGATACCCGGTGGGCAGGCTGCGCTCGTCCAGTTTCAGGATGAAGTTGCTGCCGCGATCCTCGTCGGGCACCGCGGCGCAGGTGAAATGAAAGCGCCCGTGTTGGTCGGTCACGGCGATCAGGCCGCGCGCCGTCACCACGCGCACGCCGGGCAGGCCGTTTTCGCCCGCGTCCTGCCTTCCGTTCAGATTGCGGTCGTCGAACACCTTGCCGATCACATCGGTGCAATCAAAGGTCGGATCGGGAACGACCCGTACGGTGGCGTTTGCTTCGCCCGAGACGACGCCGCCAATGGCGGAGTTGAGCACCAGGGCCCGGTTGACGTATTCGCCTTCGGCAACGCCCGAGCCCACCACCAGCAGCAATTGGAGCGTGTATTTCTGATTGACCTGCAGTTCGAGAGCGTCCCAGACCAGTTCCAAACCGTTCATGCGAGGCTCGGCCGCAGTGCCGTCCAGACGGGCCGAACCGGCCACGTATTTGAATCCCGCGGGGAAGCGGTCCACGATGCTGATGTCGTACAGCGGCACGCCGAACACGTTGGTAACGGTGATCGTGTAGGGCACCAGCGCTCCGCGGGTCACGTTGATCAGGGGCGAAGTCTTGGTGATGGCCACCGCCCCGTCCAGTACCGGGTCGATCGGAATGGGGTTGTTGAATACCTGGCTGTGACCGGGCAGGTGCCCGTTGTCCAGCACAAGGTGCAGGTAATAGCGGGTGCCGGCCGTGCGCGGCGCAACCGATACCGGCGGCACCCCCGCGGAGGCTGTCGCCTCACAGTACTGGGCCGTGGCCGGCACTGCATCGTCGGCACTCCCCGGACAGGCGGGAATCGAGAACGCCCCTGTGCTTGCGTTACTGGACGGCGGAATGATCCGCGACGGTGCCGCCAGGTAACCGGTCGCGGGTGCGCTCACCTCGATCAGGTAGGCGCCGCCGGTCGGACAGGCTGCATCGCTGAAGTTCAGGTCGAACTTGTAGAAACCGTTCAAGGCCGTGATCTGATTCTGCTGGGCCGGATCGTCGAAGCATTGGCCAGGCAGGGCCGCGCCGGTCGCCGCGTTCAGCAACACCAGACCGGCGCCGGCCACGGGCTGGCGCACCACCGAGTTGTACACGGCGCCATTGGGCCAGATCGGCAGGTTCAGGTTCTGCAGATTGCCGCCCGAAACGGTGCTGATGTCGCTGATCCGTTGCGGCCCATTGGTGAAAGGCGAGTCGGCGTAACCCAATGAAGCCGTATTCGGACCTGCACCCGGTGAACGAAAACGCAGTTCATAGAGGTCCGTTGTGCCCTGGCTGGGCAAAAGGCCGCTGAAGCGGTAGAGGCCCGCGGCATCGGCCAACACCGTGCTGATCAACTGCTGGTTGCGATACAGTTCGACCGACCAGCCCTCCAAATGGGTTTCGCCGGTGTCGCAGAGCCTGTCCAGATTGGCGTCATGCCAGACCGTGCCGTTGAGCACGGCGCTGCCGGGGGTGCCGCCCACGTCGATCGAAGCGCCGGCCGAAGCGGTCTGGGCCGGATCGTTCCAGCGCACCACGCCGGTGTTGGTGATGGTCGTCCCGACAGGCAGCGCACCATCGATCTGCACACGGAAGCGCAGGACGGCCGCGGCGCCCGGCTGCAAATCGCCATACACAGCAGCAAAATCCGCTGTGAGCAGGCCGCCGGCGAACGAGATTCCGGCCGCTGAACCGTTCAGGGTCGCCGATCCGTCCACATAAGCCACCTGGTTGCCCAGGGGCGGATTCAGATCGTCGCTCACCACCACGTGCGTGGAGGGCAGGCTGCCGATGTTGGTTACACGGACCACATATTCCAGCTGCCCGCCGGCTTCGGCCGCACCGCCGCCGACGACGCCCACTTCCTTGGTCAGCGAGAGCTGCTGCACGTTGCCGACGACAATGACGGTCGGCTGTTGACCGTTGGCGGGCAAGCCGTCGGCATCAGTCAATTGAAGGGGCAGTTCGCTGGACGTGACCCGGCCCTGGTTGCTGATCAGGGTGCCCGTGGGCACGCCGTCGTTAACGCGCGCCTCGAAAGTGACCACCGCGCTGCCGCCGGCCGACAGAATGCCGGCGCCCGGATTGTCGGCGGAATGCGCCGGCAGTCCGGCGATGAGCGGCGACACGCCGCCGTCGGCCCCCACCGGCGCCCCGTTCAGGCGCAGGGAGTCGGCCACATAGGTGGTGTGCACGGGCACGGCATCGCTGAACACCACGCCCGTGGCCGGAATCGCACCGAAGTTGCTGATCATGATCGTGTAGCGCAGCACATCGCCCGGATCGACAATTCCGAGGGAGCCGAAATCCACGTGGATGCCCACCGTCTTATGGGCGTAGAGCAGCGGCAGGTTGCCGACGATGTCGCGGGTCGGGTCATCCGGCGTCGGGGTGTTGGGATCATCGGAGGGGTGTTCGGGTTGGGAGCCGCTGCCGTCGCCGCTGCCGCTCACGAAACCCTGGTTCTCGATGACCAGGCCGTCCATCGCATTGGGGTCCACCACCACGTTGAACGTCACGGTGGCGACATGGGACGCGCCCAGGTATCCGGGCGTCGGGTTTTCGGGAGCGTTGACCGGCATACCGCCTTGCAGCGGGCTCACGCCGGGGCTCGCATCGGCCACGGGCACTCCGTTGAGGGTCGTGCTGCCGGCCACATAGGTGGTGTTGGCCGGTATGTAGTCCCGCAGGCTCACGCTGAGGGCATTCTCGTTGCCGATGTTTCGGATGGTGATGGTGTAGCGCAGGGCTTCACCGGCCATCAGGATGGCGGGATCTCCCGACAGGATGGTGGAGGTTTTCAACACTTCGAAAACCGGCGCGGAGGCGATCAGGGTCCGGGTGGCATCCGTGTCTCCGGTCACGTTAGGGTCATCACTGTAAATGGGGGTGGGGTTCGCGGTGACGAGTGCGGCCTGGTTGAGCACCAGGGTGCCGCTGGTGATCACCGGCGCCAGGCTGACATCGAACACCAGCGTGACCGTGGCGCCGGGTTCGCCTAGAGCGGCGACGGCGATATCGGACACATTCAACAGCCCCGTGCCGTGGACACCGCCCGCCGCACTGCTGCCCGTGGTGTCGGCGCCCGGCGGTACGCTGACCAGGATCAGGCTGCCGGGGGCGAAAGCCGGCACGGCATTGAGGCGATCGAGTTCGTCGGTGATGACACAGGCCGCCAAACCCACCGGTCCGCTGTTGCTGACCTGCAATGTATAGCGCAGCCTGTCGCCGGGGCCGGCATTGCTGCCCGGATCTTGCCCGGTGGTCATGTTGATCACCGATTTCGCGAAATTCAAAATGGGTGCCTGGGCGGTGATGGTATGGGCATCCTCATGGTCCAGGGTGCCCGGCGTGCCGTCGGTCAGCGCCTGCTCGTAGATGCGCGGCGAAGCGCCGGGCGCATCGGGATCGGCGCTGTACCAGCGTGTCGCGCCGGCGATATTGGTCAGGGTGATGCCGTTTTGCGTATCAGGGTCCAGGGCCGCGGCGTAGTTGATGATCAGGCGGTGATCGGGCGGGACACCGCCGGCCGCCGAAAGAAGCTCGATGCGCCATTCGCAGATGGGTTGCGCGTCGAATGTCACCCTGAAATGAGTACCCTCCAAAAGCGGGTCCGACGCCGGCGTGCCGTCGGCCTGAAAGATCCGCGCGCTTACGTTGCCCGGACCGGCAGCGCACATGCCCCCGGCAGCCTCATTGGGCAGGCGGTCGGTGATGATTGGATTCCAGACGCTGCCCGTGCTGGTATTGTGTAAGTTCAGGGTGAAGGAGGCCGGCGTCCCCAACTGCACCATGCCCGGGCCGGCCTTTTCCAGGGTGACACTGTCCCCGGCGACAGTGGTCATGGGGTCGGTGGTGTCGGGCAGGCCGGGCGCCTGGGTGGCGGGATCGCCGCCGATCCGGTTGTAGGTATAATCGGCCGTATTGGCGAACGAAAGGCCGGGGCCGTTGTTGAGCGTATCCTCCAGCACCACGGTGATGTCGATGACGATCTGCTGGCCGGCCGGAATGTCGATGCCGATGGCGGTATCTTCGATCACCAGGTTCGTGGCAGTTCCGGTATTGACCGGTGTCCAGGGCTGGGTACCGGAGACTTTGGCGATGCTGACAAAGCGCAGGTCGGCGGCCGAGGCGCTCAGGTCGTCGAGAATGCGCACGTCGTGCAGAGCCGTCTCCTGAGGTGTGGACGGCACCGTGATCCGATAGGTGAACGGTTCGCCCACGGCCACGCTCAGTGCCGCCGGATTCTCCTTAACGAGGGCATCGGGGGTGTCCGTATGGAAAGTGAAGCCGGCGATGTTGGTGGGCCCGTATGTTTCAACTTGGCCGGTCACGCCGCCCTGGGTCGGGACATCCTCGTCGTCGAAAGAATGGTAAACCTGGACTTGGGCCGCGTTGGTGAGCGTCAGGCCCGCGCCGAGGGAAGTGTCGGCCTGCGCCTGATAAACGAGGCGCAGGGTCTCGCCGGCCGCAATGGTGTACTGGCCGGCCGCGCCCGTATCGAAATTCCAGGTGGCCAGGCCCGTGGCGGCATCGTAGACGGGGGCCAGGTTCGGCAGAGGCGTATTGGAGGGCAGCAGTTCCGTGCTGACCATGGTGATGGTGGCCGCGCCGTTGCGCATTCCCACGGGGATGATGTCCGTGAGCAGGGCATCGTAGGCGGGTGCACCGCCATCGCTGTTGGTGATCTCGACCGTGTAGGTGACGATTTCACCGGCGGCCAGCACCGCATCGCCGCCGGCAGCGACGGCCGATTTTGCCACCGTGAGGAGGGGTTGCACCAGCGTGACCGTCGCGCTGTCCGTGCGGGCCGGAGCCGGGCCGGCGGCCGTTGCATAGGTCATGCTGGCGGAGTTGGTCAGCGTCGTTGCGACCACATGGGCGATGCCGGCAGCGGGCATGATGCGCGCGCGATAGACGATCACCAGGGCGTCCGTGGTCGGATCGCCGAAGGGATCGTTTACCACGTTTCCAATGTTCCACGTCAGGATGCCGGTTTGTCCGGCCGCCGGCACCCTGGCGCTGGTGATGGGGGCATAACTGAAGTTGGACCCGGCGCCGGAGGCCGGCGGGGTGTAATCCGCGTTCGGATCGCCGTTGATGCTGACCGTCCCGGCAAAGGCCATGCCGCCGGGGATTGTATCCTGGACCACCAGGTTGCGCGTGAGCCCGCCGGACAGATTGAGAGCCAGGCGGTAGGTGATGACATCGCCCACGCGGGCTATGGCATCGACCGCCGTGCTCAGGGGCGGCGTGTCGAAGGTGTCGGCGGCGACCGTCTTGTCGATGCTGTTGGTGTCGACCGTGGGGGTGACGGCGGCCGCCGGGCCGGCGCAGTAATCATCAGGGGCCGTCCAGCTGGGACAGCCTTCGCCGGTGCGTTCAGCACTGCTTGGTCCGTTCAGGGAGGTCCAGTCCACCACGGCGCTGTTGCTGATGTCGCTGCCGGCCGCCTGCACCACGGTCCGGTAGGTCAAGATCAGCGTCTCACCCGTCGGGACATCCAGGCTCTCGTCCCCGTTTTCGCGACCCCAGACCAGCGGACCGTTGGGTGCATTGGCCGGCTCGGCCACGAATCCGGCCACGGGCAAAGAGCCGATCAGCGCCGTGGGCGCAAACCCCGTGTAAAGCGTCAGGGTCGCGGGCAGGTTATCGACCACGTTGACATCATGGGCGGTAGAGCGGCCGTCGTTGAGAAGGGTGACCACATACTCGAGTACGTCGCCGCCGGCCGGGGGGTTGCCTGGATTGGATATGTTGCTCACGGTTTTGGTCAGTACGAGGTGGGGTTCCACCACGCTCACGACGCCGGTGACATCCGTCAGGGTTTGCGGTGCACCGGTAGCGCCGTTGGTATAGTTCACCGCGACCGCATTTTGCAGCTGGTCCTCATCGTCGGTGACAAGGTCGTTGTTGACGCGGGCGTAATAAAGAATGCGGATCACGGGGACGATGGCGCTCTGGGACGGATCGTTCTCGGTCTGCGTGACCACCGTGCCGATATCCCAGACGGCGCCGGCGAGAGTGCCGTCCGCCGGATAGGCATTGAAGACCGCCTCGGACGGCGCTTGACCGTTGATGGTCGCGATGCCGGTGAAAGCATACGTGATATCGTATGCGGCGGAGTTGACCAGCAGGTAGCTGATACCGGCCGCATCGAGCTGATCCGTGACAATGAGGTTGTTGGTCGTGCCTTCCGGCAGATGGATGTCGATGCGGAAGTTCTTGTGCGCGCCGATGGCGGGTATCACGGCTGGGTTAAGATCGGTTTTGGACATCGTGGCCGGCGGAACGACAACCTGGTGGCCGGCGGTGGCTTCATAATCATTGACCGGGTCGCCCGCGTTGGGCAAAGCGCCGTTGCGAAGGCCGGTTGGACTGCCGTTGGCGCCGATCAAGCCGGTGCTGTTGAGTGCGGTGGTTTGTCCGGGCAGCGAGGTCCAGTCCGCCTGCAGAGTATTCTCCAGCTCCTCGTGCGGCTGCGCGGCGGTATCGACCCGAACGTCGAAAGTGAAGCTCACGGTGGCGCCCGGGGCGATGCCGTTAGGCGGATTCCAGCTGAAGATCGGCTGGTTGGCCCCATAGGTCGTGGTGTCGATGACATCGGGAGGATGGGTGCCGCCCACAACCCCCACAAAGGTCAGGTTGCGGCCGGCCAGATTGTCGAACACGCGCAGATTGTACGCGGGGGCCGTGCCGGCGTTGCTGGCGGTCACCGTCACGGTCAGGATATCGCCGGCATCGGCAGTGGGTACGGCAAAAGCCTTGCTCAGCGTTATGCGCGGCTCACGCACGCGCACATCGACTTGGCCGAAATCAAGCGCGACCGTGTTGCCGGCTTCGTCGATATAGATCGCGGTCGCCGTGGTTGCCGGATGGCCGTTGGAAATAACATTGCCGTCGTTGGTGCCGGCCGTGTTTTCGATGCGTGCGATAAACCGGACTTCGAAATCGTAGCGGTTGCCGGCCGTGCCGTTGGTTACGCGCTGATCGCCCAAACGCCATTCGACCGCGGCGTCGGTGCAGGTCGGCGTGATGACGCCGCCCGGGATGAAGTTTGCTGCCGAATAGGGCGGTGCATTCAAATTGACGGGCGGGGCTTCGGCGCAGCTCATTCCCGCGGGCAGTTCGTCGCGGATCACGAAATTGCGCAACAAGGCCACCGGCAGCCATGTGTTGAGCCGGTATTCGATCTCTTCGCCGATGGAGATGTCCTGCACGGAAGGGGCCCCAACCGGCAGCGAATGCGACAGGCGCGCGATGCGCTTGGGTTGCGTTTCCACGGGAATGATGCGCACGGCTGCCGAGGCCGGCTCCAAAACGGTGGTGTATGCGCGCGCGCCGCCGATGTCGCTGTTCGGCCGCTGCGGTGCGCTCTGGTGCCCCGAAACCCCTTCGAGAGAGTCATACACCGCGTGCGCCGTGTTGGTGAAGGTCTGCAACGGTGCGGCGTCATCGTCGTAGTCGACGCGGTAGTACATGCGCACAGACTGCCCTGCATCAATGCGCTGCAGGGCGCTGCTGTGGGTGTGGGAAAAGGTGAGCTCCGCCGGAATCGCATTCCGGACGGTGTTGTCGCTGACGGCGCCTTCGTCCGCCTCGTCGATCAGACCGTCGGCGTCGTTGTCCAGACCGTCGCCTGCAAAGGGCAGAACGTAGGCCAGATCGCTGGGATCAAGGTTGTCGGCAACGATGATGTCGTAAGCCGGGGCGCGCGTCACGCCGCTGCTTGCGGTCTCGTTGGTCACCGTGATGCGGTAGATGTAGGAGTCGTAGGCATCGCTGTCCGAGGCCAGGGGGACGAAGTTGGAGCAGGTGGGCCCGACGCCGTACAAGCTTTCGTTGCAAACCTCCTTGACCACGCTGAGACGGGGCTCGGTAACGGTCATGGCAATGCGGCGTACCTCCACGCGCGGAAAGCCGACCGTGTTGTGATTCAGGGTGTGGGTCTCGAAAAGGCCTGTGCCATCGTGCTGAAAAACAGCCCTGAATGTCGAATCGAGGGTATTGGTGCTCAAAGCCGCGTGTGCGTTCGGGGCGGCGCCGGCGTCGATCGGATCGTTGAGCAGGCGCGCGGTCATATCGACCCTGAACCAGTGGTCTTTTTCCGTGATGCGCAGCGCATCCCCCCAGTTGAAGGTCCAGTTCATATACTCGGGAGAAAAGACCTCGTCGAGCGGTGCCAGCCCGGCCGGATTGAGGCTGATGTCTTGTATCGCAGCCGTGCTGCCGGGATACGGATTGGTTGCGGAGATAAAGGCCTGTCCGTTCGGCAGCTGATCGAAGACCTGGATATCCTGGACCGCGATCAGGGTGAAGCCGGGCGTTTGGAAGCCGAACCAGCCGCCCGTATCGATGTGGTAGGTGCATTCCTCGCCGATCTGCACCTGGCGATCGGGCGACACGGGCGGCGGATTGTTCTCCGAGCAGTTGCCGACCTGTGTCTTGCGCAGGTCAAAACCGATGACGCGCGCGCGGATGCCGTCCAGACTGTAATTGTCGGCTCGGTCGGTGATGCCGTCCGGTCTGGGCGTGGGCGCCGGGAACCACAAAGGAGTGCCGTTGCTCAGAGTGATTTCACCGATCACATCGGCCCGGAAGGTCAGGTCGTCCGCAGCGAGGTCCGCCAGGTCGGAGCTCTTGACAACCTCGAAATCCAGCGCGCGGATCTGCCCCGGCGGGATGACCGCACCGGTGCACTGAAAAACGGCCGCGCCCGGCGGGATCGCCGCCGGATCCTCCCAAGGCGCAAGCGGAGGCGGATTGCTGGTGAGCGTGCAACCGGCCGGCCAGGTGACCACGTCCATGGTGCGGCCGAAAGTGACATACGCACGATAATCGGCCGCATCGTGGCCGCCGTTGTTCCTCAGGTTGACCCTCAGCCCCAGCCGTTGGGCCGGATCGCCGGTGAGGATGAAAATCCGGGCAGTGCCCGTAAGCGGATCGATATCGATGTCAAGATCCTCGGGATAGGCCGTGAAGTTATCCGTAAAATTCCGTGTCTGGTGGCCTTGCGCCGCGCAGAACGTGTCGAACTCAACCGTCAGGGTGTTGCTCAAGGTCGTCTGCGGGGCCGGATCCGAAGATGGGCTGACTTCCGTAGGCACATCCAGGTCGGCGACCTTGTCATAGGAAAGCGGCCGGATCAGCACCACGCGGAAAACGATGGTCAGCACGTCGCCGCGGCGCATCATGTCCCGCTGATCGGGGTAGAGCGGATGCACAGCGGCGGCGCAGGGGCCGATCGAACAGCCATCGCTGGTCAAGGAAAATTGCGCCGCGGTGTTGGCCAGCGGATCGCCGGGATTGGTGCTGGTCAGTGGAAATGTGCCGGGAGCCGGGTTATCCCAGATGATGTTGTCGATCATTCCCGAATAAACGCCAAAGGCCGGGTCCATGCTGGCCGTGGGCGTAAAGGTGGGATCCATCACGTACTCGGGCGGCAGCACATCGCGTAAACGGATGTTCTTCACACTGCCGCCGGTGGTGTTGCGGATGGTGATGGTCATGGTGCCCTTGCTGCCGACCGGTTGCGCGGTGTTGGTGCCGGTGAGCCGGCGCTCCACGGATAGCAAGGCTTGTTCGCCATAGCGTGTGTAAAGACTGGCCGAAGCATTGCCCGGGGTGTAACCCGTTGACGTGGTGGCGATGCCCCCGGCAGCCCCCTGGCCTTCGCAGCCCCATTGGATATCGGAAACGGTGTTGGTCTGATAGTTGGAGCAGGAACCGTTGGCCGGAAGCTTCCCCACCAGGTAAATGTAGGCCGATCCGCTCCGGGGGACGTCGACCAGGTCCGGATTGTCATTGCCGGGATTGCCGAAGGGGTTGTCCACATCGAGGTCGCCGATGGTGTTGCCGGCCGCAACGCATCCCCGGGTGCTGGGTCCGGCGCCGTTGTTGGCAATGGCGATCTCCTCGGCGGCAAGTTCCGTGGGGCAGGCGTAGCTGACGACCAGATTGCCGGCCATCAGGTCGTCAAAGCGCAGGTCCTGCAGGGCGGCCAGCCCGGTATTGCTCACCTGGATGCGCCAGATCACATCGTCATTGGCGTGCCCGTAGACCGGGTTGCTGAAATTGCCCCGGGGCTGGGCTGCATCGACATTGCGCCCGCGCTTGGTGACCACCGGTCTGGGCTCGCGCAACGGCAGGGTGTTTACTGCGCTGCTTTCCGTCCGCGTCCCGGGGAAACACTCCTCTGCGGTGCTGTAGGTAAGCTGGGCCTGAATCTGGCGGTTGGCGCCGACCAGACCTTCGGGGTTGGCCGCGCGCGTCACCGCGAAGGTGACGGCGATGCTGTTGTAGCCGTTGCCTGGCCGGTATTCCAGGCGTCCGAGCGCTGGAATGCGGGCCGCACTCCAACTCAATATCGAACCGTTGGGTCCGCTGACGGCCGGCGCCAGGCCGGCCTGCTGGACTCCGCCGTTGACACTGTAGGTAACCGGATTGGGAGCAGTCGGGGCGTAGGTCAGCCCGGAGGCGCCCAGGTTTTCGACCACCGTCAGGGCGGTCATGTCCACATGTTCGTAGGGATTGGCGATGACAATGGTGATGTAACCGTAGCCGCACAGCTCGCAATAGCTTTCGGCCAGGTCATGGCTGATGAAGTCCGGAGAGTTGTTTTTGATGTCGCAAGGGGCGGCCGATGCCGTTTGGGCCGCCAGCCAGAAGACGAGCGTGCCGAAGAACACGCCGATCCATTCAGCCCAATGGTGCGAGATGTTTTTTTTCAGCGGCATAACGCGCAACCCGTACCGCTGAAAAGATCCTGAAGACAAAAGGCGGCAGCAACCGATCTGCTGGGAAGTAATACTTTTTTCATGACATCCCCATTGTCACCGCGCAAGGGTGACATCGCGAGATGTCGCGCCTTTGCCCGGCAACCCTGCTACCATATCCTTGCTCTCAAGGACTAAGGCCAGCGGCTTTGCGTCCCACCCTTTCGAGTGGTTTGCCATTTTTCGAGGCATCCGAAATAAATAACTATTCTCTTGCTGCCCAGGTAAGAAGCAATTTCAATGCCAGATGAATATTTCTTCTCTTTGCGATTATATCTACTATAATGATGATGACGGGAGATCCTGCGGCAGTATCGCGCCCGACCAGCGGGGACAGGCGCCGGGCGTCATGTCTTTTTTTATTCACGCCCGTAAAGATTTGTATACAAGCAACAACGGGGCCGAACGGAACAGGTCGATTCATGAAATTCAAAGGGTCGGCGACCTTGATCGGAAGAACTCCAGCTGCAATCCCTGTGGTCTTCTCCCCTTTAAAACGAACTGAGCGCAGGACTCGGCAGAAGAGATTAAACGGCTGCGCTGTCATCGTCGGAACAGGCGGCAATGCTTTGATGCGATACAACTTGAGCACGTCCTGCTTGGCTGCAATTCCGAGGTCTTGAGACATCTTCTTTAAAGCCCGCCTGTATGGCGCTGAAAAAAGTGCGCTCCCTTCCCGCTTTTGACAGGCCGGTCACGATAGTTATGTTGATAGAACCGTTTACCACTGTGAGCCAACTTCCCCGTTCATGGAACCTGTGAGCCTGGGCTAAACCGCTTGCAAGCTCCGGGCGGGCAGCAGGGCAACCCGGACCAGCAGGCCGGTAGGCGACGCCCAAGAAAGGCATGCCCATGTCGAATGCGCCGACACCCGGTCCGGCAGCGGCTTCCGGCGGTGGCCGGCGGGTCTTTTTGCGCTGGAAACAGCTGGTGGCCGTCGAGCAAGGAGAATGGCGGCCGCTCTTGTGGTCCTTCAGCTATTTCTTCGTCCTGCTCTGCGGCTATTACATCATCCGTCCGATGCGCGATGAAATGGGGATTGCCGGCGGCGTGGAACACCTTCAGTGGATGTTCAGCGGCACCTTTCTGGCCATGCTGGCGGTGGTGCCCCTCTTTGGATGGGTGGCCCGGCGCTTTTCGCCCCACCGCTTTCTGCCTTGGGTCTATTACTTTTTCATCGGCAACCTGCTTGTGTTTTTCGTCCTCTTCAGGGCCGATATCACCCCTGTCTACGTAGCCCGCGCCTTTTTCATCTGGACCAGCGTCTTCAATCTTTTCATCGTTTCGGTCTTCTGGAGCTTCATGGCGGACATATTTTCCAACGATCAGGCCAAGCGGTTGTTCGGGGTGATCGCGGCAGGCGGCACCGCCGGGGCATTGACCGGCCCGGCGCTGACCGCCATCCTGGTGCTGCCCCTGGGACCGACCAACCTGCTGCTGTTCTCGACGGCTTTTCTGGGCTGGGCGGTCTTTTGCATTCACCGCCTGGCCGCCTGGCGGCGGTCGGCGACCGCACGGCGCGGCACAGCCGGGACCGCGCCAAAAGCCGCGCAGGGCCGCCCCGTCGACCGGCCCATCGGCGGGAGCGTGCTGGCCGGGGTGCGCCTGGTTTTCCAATCGCCTTACCTGGCCGGCATCTGCTTGTTGATGCTGTTGTTTACGACGCTGGCCACCTTTCTCTATTTTCAACAGGCCTATATCATCCGGGAACACATCGGCGATCCGGCACGCCGGACGGCCCTGTTTGCCGCCATGGATTTTTCGGTCAACGGGCTGGCCCTGGTCACGCAGCTCTTACTGACCAGCCGGATGATCGATCGCCTGGGTCTCGGCTGGACTCTGGCAGTGGTTCCCCTCATGCTCGTGGGGGGTTTTCTGGCGCTCTCTTTTTTGTCGGCCCTGTGGGTTTTGGTGGCATTGCAGATCCTGCGCCGCGCAGGCGATTACGCTGTCATGCGGCCGGGGCGGGAAATGCTTTACGTGGTGCTAAGCAAGGAAGAAAAGTACAAAGCCAAAAATTTCATCGATACGGTGATTTACCGCGGCGGCGATGCCGTCAGCGCCTGGGTGTATGCCGGTATGCAGGCCATGGGGCTTTCGGGGGCCGGCATTTCGCTGGCGGCGGTGCCGCTTGCCGGTGCATGGGCCGTCGTTGCATACCGGCTGGGAAAGCGCCAGGAGCGCATCGCCTCCGGCGCGCCCACCGGAGGCTCTATAGACGGCCAACCAAGGAGAACACAATCATGAGCGAGCGCTGTTTTCATATGACCCGCCGGACCTTCATGCTGGGCGCCGCAACTTTTGCGGCCGCCCTCGCGCTTACACCGCGCGGGCTTTTAGGCCAACCCCGCGCACCGATCCGGCGCCCCATTCCCTCTTCGGGTGAGCTGCTGCCCGTCATCGGCATGGGCACCTGGCAAACGTTCGATGCCGGGGACCAGACGGCCGGCGGAGACCTGGCCGAGGTGCTGAAGGCCTTTTTTGAAAACGGCGGCACCCTGATCGACAGCTCGCCCATGTACGGCCGAGCGGAAGCCGTTGTCGGAGACTTGCTCAAAGCCACCGGGAACCGCGATAAGGTGTTCGCCGCAACCAAAGTATGGACCGACGGCCGGCAGAGCGGCATCGAACAAATGCAGCAGTCGATGCAACGCATGGGAGTGGATGTGATGGATCTGATGCAGGTCCATAACCTGCGCGACTGGCAGACCCACCTGCCGGTCCTGAAGGAGTGGCAACAGGCGGGCCGCTTTCGTTATATCGGCATTACCACCTCCCACGGCCGCTATCATGAAGAATTCGAACCGATCATGCGGGCCGAGCCCCTGGATTTCGTTCAATTCACCTATAACGTTGAGGATCGTGAAGTTGAAGAACGCCTTCTGCCTCTTGCGGCCGACCGGGGCATCGCCACCCTGATCAACCGGCCGTTCCGGGGAAGCCGATTGTTTCAAAGGGTCAAGGGCAAAGCGCTTCCCGAATGGAGCAGCGAGTTCGACTGCCGCAGCTGGGGGCAGTATTTTCTGAAGTTCATTCTCGCCCACCCGGCGGTGACCTGCGTGATTCCGGCCACCGCCAAACTGAACCACATGCAAGACAATATGGCCGCCGGTTTCGGCCGCCTGCCGGATGCGGCCATGCGCAAGCGGATGCTGGCGTACTATGAATCTCTCTAGAAGTGTTGTGGGTGGTCTTTGCGTGAAAGAATTTACTGAAGCGGATTGTAATGAGCACTGCCTGCACACGATCGGGCGGGCGCTGAAGGTCTTCCTTCCTGCTTCTTTTTCCTTCCTGCTTCTTTTTCCCTCCTGCATAGATCAGGCTGGTTTAAAATACTGCTTTTCATTCAATTAAATACATGATCCAACCCATCCATTCGCAGCCGGCGCCCATATAGGGAATGCAGATCCTCCAACCGTTCCTCCGTTCAAACCGCAAAGGACCGCTCAGGTCCGAAAGGATCAGATCATGGGCCAAACAAAGCAAGAGATGGTGATCTCTAACCGGTGGTTCCAGGCGGCGGTTTTGACTTTTCTGATCGGTTTCTCCATCCTGGGTTACCTGGCGTACCGCATTTACGGCGAAAGTCCGCCCGTTCCTGCAACGGTTGTTACCCCCCAAGGCAACGAGCTGTTTTCGGCTGCCGACATTATGGGCGGCCAGCATATTTTCCAGAAGTACGGACTGATGCAGTACGGCACGATTTTCGGGCACGGCGCTTATCTGGGACCCGACTTCACCGCGCAATATCTTCATCGCGCCGGTCTGGCCATGCTGGATTTTCACCGCCGGGCCGGACGCTCCGAAGCCGAGGCGGCGGCCGCCGTCCAGGAAGATTTCAAGCGCAACGCTTTTGACCGGCCCGCCGGCCGGCTGGCCTTCACCGCCGGTCAGGTTTACGCCTTTGAGCGGATGCGCGATTTTTACCACGCCTATTTCGCCGAGCCGGTCCAGCAACAGGGTTTAAAGCGCCCGGCCATCACCAACCCGCAGGAAATCCGCAGGCTGACATCCTTTTTCGCCTGGGCCGCCTGGGTGGCCTCCGCTGTCCGGCCGGGCCAGAAATATTCCTATACCAACAATTGGCCTCCCGAGCCGCTGGCCGCCAATTCGCCCACTCCCGAAGCCCTATTGTGGAGCGTCTTGAGCCTGATTGCGCTGCTGGGCGGGGCGGGCTTGCTTTTCTTCTTCATCGGCCGCTATGACCTTCTCGGCTGGCACCGGGCCGAAACAGACCGGACGCCGTACGATCTGGCCTTTCGAACGCCGGAAAAAGTCGGGCTCACCCGCTCCCAGCGCGCCACGGCCTGGTATTTTCTGGTGGTCGCCGGATTGTTTCTGACCCAAGGACTGCTCGGAGGACTAAACGCCCATTACCATGTCGAACCGGATAGTTTTTACGGCATTCCGATCGACTCCTGGATACCGTATAATCTCTCGCGCATGTGGCATTTGCAGCTGGCCCTCTTCTTCACATCCTCGGCCTACCTGGCCATGGGCATCTTTCTGGCGCCGATGATCGCCGGCCGCGAGCCGCGCTACCAGTCGGCCCTGGCGATTGCTTTGTTCGGCGCGCTGGTTCTCGTCGTGGTCGGCAGTTTGCTCGGCGAGGCGGCGGGCATCAAAAACTACATCACCAGCGAAGGGCCCTGGTTTTGGCTGGGGGCCCAGGGGTGGGAGTTCCTCGATCTGGGGCGGCTGTGGCAGATCCTGCTGCTGGCGGGCATGATCTTCTGGGTCGTGATCATTTTCCGCGGCCTGAAAAGCACCCTGCAGCGCGAGCATCACGGCAATATGCCCTGGCTGTTTCTCTACAGCGCATTGTCCATCCCGCTGTTTTATGCCGCCGGTATGGTTTTCTGGAAAGAAGTCAACTACACGATCATGGATTTCTGGCGTTTCTGGGTGGTGCACCTGTGGGTCGAAGATTTCCTGGAACTCTTCACCACCATCATGGTCGCCTACCTGTTTGTACTTCTGGGCGTCGTGCGCATCAGCGTGGCCACGCGGATTGTCTACCTGGATGTCATCCTCTACTCGATCGGCGGCGTGGTCGGGACCATGCATCATCTCTACTTTGAAGGCGCGCCCGCCATGTACATGGCGCTCGGTGCTTTCTTTTCGGCCATGGAAGTCATCCCGCTGCTGCTGCTGACCTTCGAAGCGTGGCGGTTTATGCGCCTGGGCGCGCCATCCGGGGACCGCAGCGTGCTCCAGGCCTCGGCGGCCGATTTTCCGCACAAGTGGTCGGTCATGTTCCTGGTGGCCGTGGGCTTCTGGAACTTCCTGGGGGCCGGCGTCTTCGGCTTCCTGATCAACCTTCCGTTCGTCAGCTACTACGAAATCGGCACGCAGTTTACGGCCAACCATGCCCACGGCGCCATGATGGGCGTCTACGGCATGCTGGCGATCGCTTTCTTCATGTTCGTGGCGCGCTATTTCATACCGGCCGACCGCGCGAGCAACCGCGCCATGGCGGTATCCTTCTGGAGCCTCAACATCGGTTTGCTTCTGATGATCTTCGTCAATCTCATTCCGATGGGCATTCTCCAGCTCTACGATGCGGTGGCCAACGGCTATTGGCACGCCCGCGAGCCGGAGTTCTTCCAAAGCAGCTGGGTCAAAGTGCTGGAGTGGCTGCGCCTGCCCGGAGACACCATTTTCATCGTGGGCGGCATTTTACCGGTGGTCTATCTGGCCGTCCGCATGTTCGCCAACCGCAACCGCGGCGAAATGCCGCTCAGCGATTCGGCCGAACAACTCACGCGCATACGGTGATGATGCCAGCATTTGTAACTTTTAAAGGATGCAAAAAGGTGCATCCCGGCGGTTTCCCCCTGAACCAGCAAGTCTGTCTATCTGCATGGCCTGCTAATGCAAATCCAGAAAGCTGAATTAGATTTAATCTAATCGCACGGCCGGCAAATCGGCAGGCGCAATGACCCTGATCATCCGGCCATGCCACCCAACACAACACGCCGGGCATGGGGGAGGAAAAACCATGGAGCACGATAGTGGACAAACCGTTTCGATTTGGATGAAAACATCGCCGCCGGCACAGGCCTTCGCTTCACTGGCAGGGGATGTGCGCTGCGATGTGTGCATCATCGGCGCCGGTATCGCCGGTATGACCACGGCCTATCTTCTGGCGCGCGAAGGCAAGGCGGTCGTTGTGCTGGACGACGGTCCCATCGGCGGCGGCATGACCGGACGCACGACCGCGCATCTCTCCAACGCGATCGACGACCGCTATCTTGAGATCGAGCGCCTGCACGGGCAAAATGGCGCCCAAATGGCTGCCCAGAGCCACACCGCGGCGATCGATCGCATCGAGGCCATCGTTGCCCGGGAAGGCATCGATTGTGATTTCGCGCGGCTCGACGGTTACCTCTTTGTTCCTCCCGGCGAATCCAAGGATGTGCTGGAACGTGAACTGCAGGCGGCCCGGCGCGCGGGTTTGAGCCAGGTGACCAAGGTCGAACGCGCGCCTTTCACCTCTTTCGACACGGGCTGGTGCCTGCGCTTTCCGAATCAGGCGCAGTTCCATCCTCTGAAATATGTGACCGGCCTTGCCCGCGCCATTTACGAGCGGGGCGGGCGCATTTTCACCCCAACGCATGCCGCCGGCATGAAAGGCGGCGCCCATGCCCAGGTCATGACGAGCGGCGGACACACGGTCGGCGCGGACGCGATCGTCGTGGCTACCAATACACCCATCAACGACCTCGTAACCATCCATACCAAGCAGGCTCCTTATACCACCTACGTGATCGGGGCACGCGTTCCGGCAGGCTCCGTCGCCGCGGCGCTCTACTGGGACACCGCCGATCCGTACCATTATGTGCGACTGCAGCACATCTCCTCCGCAGCCGGCCTTGATTACGATGTTCTCATCGTCGGCGGTGAAGACCATAAAACCGGACAGGCCGATGACGGCGGCCAGCGGCACGCGGCGCTCGAAGCCTGGGCGCGACTGCGCTTCCCCATGATTGAGAGAATCGAGTTGCGCTGGTCCGGCCAGGTCATGGAACCCGTGGACGGGCTCGCGTTCATCGGCCGCAATCCGGGCCTTCGACGCAACATATACATCGCCACCGGCGATTCCGGTATGGGCATGACGCATGGAACCATTGCCGGCCTGCTGATCACCGATTTGATCATGGAACGTCCCGCGCCCTGGGCCGAGCTCTACGATCCCGCGCGCAAAAGCCTCCGCTCCCTTTTTAGGTATGCCAAAGAGAACTTCAATGTGGCCGAGCAGTACGTCTCCGATTACGTGACGGGCGGCGAGGTCGACTCGGTCGAGGAGATCAAACCGGGCGAAGGCGCCGTCCTGCGGCGCGGGCTGACCAAAATGGCCGTTTACCGCGACGAGCAGGGACAAGCGCATCAACGCTCGGCCGTGTGCC
Organism: Desulfobacteraceae bacterium; assembly: GCA_003599575.1. Taxonomy (GTDB): domain Bacteria; phylum Desulfobacterota; class Desulfobacteria; order Desulfobacterales; family Desulfosarcinaceae; genus Desulfatitalea. Next base: position 20,134 of record QZKV01000094.1, read on the forward strand.
GGCACCTCGGGTGCATCGTACAATGGAACAGCCTGGAAAAAACGTGGGACTGCCCCTGCCACGGCTCGCGCTTCGATCGCTTCGGCAAAGTCATCAACGGGCCGGCCAACAGCGCGCTGAAGCGTCTGGAGGAGTAGTCGGCCCCTGGAAGGATCGGCTCATCTGCTCAGAAAGATACCTCCATGAGAATTGTGGCTCAAAGACGCTGAGGTGCGTATGCGCGAGGAAGGTCATGTATATTTCGGAGGGCCTGCGTGCCGGTTTCCAATTACCAGGACAATCTGACCGAAAAGCACAGTGCCGCGACAGCGCTTATGTGCCATGCTATAAACCAATGCATCAAAGGAGGTCCATCTATGGAAAGAGCTCAGAAAACGGGCACCCTGGCCATTCTTTCCATTATTGCCGCCATTGCGGCTTTCATCTCGGTATTCTCCGGAAGTCCTGTTCTGGGACTTTTTTTGGCATTCCTATCGATCCCGCTGGGCATTTTTGGCTTGATCATGGCAGCCTCTCCCAGGGTCAGCGGAGGCATTATGAGCATCGCCGGAATTGTCCTGGGTGGATTCGGCCTGGTCATTGCCATCCTGGGGGCGGTCGGGATGATCATCTTTTAGGAGCTGCAAAAATACCGTCGCTTCACCTGCGGGAACGGAGCGCAGCGGAGTTCCCCTGTCAGGTGCAAGCGGTTCTTCGCATTCGTTTTCTTCACCACGAAGGGCACGAAGAGCACGAAGGAGTCAGATAACAAAGCGCTTGA
>QZKV01000177.1 GCA_003599575.1 Desulfobacteraceae bacterium
TGTGCTGCTGCGCCGATACTGGGTTACCCACAAAAACCCGGTTTTCATCTTTCCGGCAGTTGGCCGTGGCCATAACATGGGGGCGACGTCCAAGACACCAATGGCCCTTGATAGCGTGCAAGGTGCTTTCCGCCAGGCCAGACTGGCTGCCGGGATCATAAAACGTCGTGTCTCGATTCACACTTTAAGGCACTATGCCGAGTCCCGGACTATGCCGAGTGATGCAATTTCGTCCTTGAGCATGAATGGTTTATTTCGGATCAACTCGGCATAGTCTGGCATGATTCAAAGCTCGTTCAAGAACTGCAGCAGTTTATCACCAGGCCGGAAGCGACCGGCTTTAACATTCAGTGGTTTTGTCTTGGCCAGTATTTTTTCTTTGAGAGCCAGATCGGCTTGCAGGTAGATGCTGGTAGTATCGGCTGATTCGTGACCAAGCCAAAGAGCGATGACGGAATGATCTACTCCGGCCTGCAGGAGTTCCATGGCTGCGGTATGGCGAAGGACATGAGGTGAAACTCGTTTGTTTTTCAGCGAGGGGCATGTTTTCTGAGCCGTTGCCACGTGTTTGGCCAGCAGGTACTGAACACCATCGGCACTGAGTTGGGTGCCACGGGCTTGGGGAAGACGACATCATCGTTCGATCCACCCCGTTCTTTGAGCCAGGTTTGCATGACCCCCACTGTCTGTTTAGTGAGAGGAGTACAGCGCTCCTTGCGCCCCTTGCCATAGCAACGGACATGAGCACCTGAAGTCAAGACGATATCGCGACGATGAAGACCAATGAGTTCCGAAAGACGAAGACCGGTCTGGATGGCAAGCACAAGAAGTGCCTGATCCCGTCGCCCCATCCAGGTAGTTTTGTCAGGGGCAATCAAGAGCGCCTGAATTTCCGGATGGGTGAGAAAATCAACCAAAGGACGGTCTTGGCGTTTGGTGGGGATTGCCAAAACACGCTGAATGTGCGCGCAGCGGTTGGGTTCTTGAAACGCGGCGTATCGAAAGAAGGAGCGGATCGCCGTCAAACGAAGATTGCGTGTGCGTGTGCCGTTGCGGCGGTCTTTTTGGATATAATCCAGGAAAGCGCATATAAATGAAGCGCTGAGATCGTCCAGTGCAAGTTTCGCAGGTGGTTTCTTAAGCTGCTTGTAGGCAAATCCGAGAAGTAATCGGAACGTATCGCGGTACGCGGCGATGGTATGGGAGCTGACTTGTCTTTGCTTCATCAGACGGTCAGTAAAAAAGGACTGCAGCAAGCCGTGCAATGGAGTGGTTGTTGTCATGATAATGCCTCCCATCTTTTTTCAAGCCGATCTTTTGTCAGTGATAGGAGTTCCGGGATGGCAGACAGGTACCAATAGGTGTCTGTCACATGGGCATGCCCCAGATAGGTAGAGAGCACTGGCAGGAGCTGTTCGACATCAACGCCTGTTTGGTACCAATGGACAAGCGTGGTTACCGCAAAGCGGTGGCGAAGGTCATGGAGGCGCGGCCCGAATCTATCTCCGGCTTTTCTCAAGCCGACCTGGCGAGAGAGTTTGACGAAAGTCCAACGGACCATGCAGTCGGTGAGCGCTGTGCCCCGATTAGACAAGAAAAAGCGGGTTGCGGCAGATCGGGGGTAAAGCTGATCACGTCGATGAAGATACAGCTTGAGTTTTTTCACAGTGGAAGAATGCAAAGGAAGCAATCGTGACTTGCTGAACTTGGTCAAACGAACGGTCAAAAGCTTCTGGTCGAGATTGACATCGTCGCGGTCGAGGTGAATGACTTCACTGATCCGCATCCCGGTAACGGCCATCAAGCCAAAGAGATTGTAATAGGTCCAAGGGCGCAGACCTGTTGAAGGAGGAAGACTTTTTGCTGCCTTTAAGATTTGTTCAATTTGCTTATCGGAGTAGATGTACGGCGTCGCCCGTTTGTTGCGATAAGGCAAAAGGCCCATCGGCGGGATTGCAGTTCGGGGATCGGTGGCGCTTAAATAACGGGCAAAACTGCGCACATAACTGAGCCGAGAGGCCCAATAGGCGGGCTGGACGCCCTGAGGCAGCTGTGCCCAGCGCAGGGCCAACTCCGCAGTTATAACGGAGGCTCCCTGTTGCTCCATGAAGGCTACGAAATGGTGCAGGTTATAACCCATGTCCCGCAACTTGAATCCCAGAGATCGACGCATGGTCAGATAATTTTCCACGGCTTTTCGAAGGGGGATCATCGGTCACCTCCCGGGCCAGGGTTGAGCCAAAGCTTGCAGGGCTGTCAGATCAACCTTGGCATAGAGGGTGGTGGTGTTGACACTGCTGTGCCGAAGCAGCAGCGCAATATCAGCAAGAGCAGCCCCTTGGCGCAGCATATGAGTAGCGAGGGTGTGACGGAACAGATGGGCGCCCGTATGCGGACAATTAATGCCGGCTTTTTTAAGCGTGCGGGCGACAATGGTCGAGATGGCTATAGAATTGGCAAATCCGCGGCGAGGAGCTCTCATGCGAATGAAAACTCGGCGGGTAGAACAAATCGGCCGGTCTTTTTTAAGGTAAGCGGCAATGGCCTGCCCCACATCCGACGGCAGGGGCAGTAATGCCGATCGATTTCCTTTTCCTTGAATGCTGATTTCGCCCGCCTGCCAATGGATATCATCCAAGGTCAGGCTGACGATTTCACAGGCCCGCAGGCCAGCCGGGCGAGCAACAGGAGAATGGCATAGTCTCGGCGCCCCTGTGCTGTTCGACGGTCACACCGGCTAAGAACCTGCTGCACCTGATCAGGTTGAAGGAACTTTGGCAATGTCGAAAACTGCCAGTTGGCGATGGCTGGAACGCAGGCCGCCAAGTCGACTGTAATGTCTCCCCGGTGACGCAGGTAGCGAAAGAATGAGCGCAAAGCGGTGACCATCAGTCCCGCACACTTGGGGTTTAGACGTGGAGCTTGATTCCGTATAAATCGGGTCACATCGCTGGCATTCAGCTCAGCGAAACGGGCAGGTTTATTGCCAAATCGAGCGGACAGAAACTTTTGAATGAAAGGCCGGTAATTGATCCGGGTGGCCAGGCAAAGTCCGCGATCTTCAGATAGGTAATGGTCAAAGTCATTGTCGATGTACTGATGTGGATTATCAGGGAGCCGGGTAGCTTTTTGGGGTAAGAGACCGTGCGTGTGCAACAGGTGCACAAGTCTGTTCAATATCGCGGCATCGTCGCGACGGGGGCGCAATCGCCCATGACGCGATCGCATATACCGTTTAATTGTGGGCTCTGAAAGATCGGTGACCTGAAGCCGCTTTTGGCGCAGCCATCGGTTCATGTCAGCAAGGAAACGCAGTTGTTGGCGGGCGGATAGTTTGCTGTATCCTTGTTGAGACAGAAAGGCCGCGTAGGTTGGAATAATGACGTCCAGTGGGCCTTGCTCCGGACTTTGAGCTATGCCGCTGCCTGCAAAAAATTTGGTCATGATATCTCCTCCTTTGAATAGGGTTTCTTGGGAGAAGACATAAAAAACTATGCCGAGTTTACAAGAGGAGAAACGATGATTTGCCCGGGGATTTAAATCATGAGATCGGCATAGTCCGGGACTCGGCATAGTGGCGCAAGGTATGGATGCCGAGCCCCTTGGTCAGGCCGGCTTTTTCTTTGGCATAGGTGTACATTTTTTGAGCCGTGCCGATCGGCATGGGTTCGTTTTTCTCTTTGCCGACGAACAGGTACGTCGAAGGGTTATAAAACCTGAAGTATAAGCGCAGCACCTCCAAGGCCTTTTGGGAAAGCAGCGTGTAGCGGTCTTTTCCTCCCTTGGACTGCTCCACCCGTACCAGCATGCGCTCCGAATCGATATCCTTGGCTTTGAGGCGCACCACTTCACTCACGCGCAGGCCGGAGCCGTAAACCATCATCAGCAGCGCGCGGTGCCGCAGATCCTTGGCATTTTCGATCAAACTGGCGACCTCGGTTTTGCTGAATATCTCCGGCAACTTTCTTTGCCTCGGACGTGGGGGTATATTTACTTCCAGAGACGAACGTTTGAGAAACTTGCAGTAAAAGCACTGCAAGGCGCAAAAAGCGACGTTGCAGGTTCTCCAAGCCAGTTTACGCTCGGTGATCAGGTAGGCCAGGTAATCTTGAATTTGCTCGCTGTTGAGCTTTTCCGGTGACTGGTTGAAGTAATTGGCAATCCCTTTGACATATAAAAGGCAAGCTTCCCGCGTTTTTGGCGCCTTTCGTTGAACGATCATGTAGTTTTCGAATTTGGTTCTCAGTGCACTGGCCATAGTAGTCTCCTTTGGTTGTGGGTTGATACTAACGGAGACCATTATGAAGCCTTATGCCTCGGAATGGAATGACTTTTAAATGCGGGTTATGAATTTGGCGTTAAAAGGTTGGAAGTATTGTGGAAGCACTTCTCCGCGAAGCGGTTTAGTTCAACATTTGATTAGTTGCCCGAATAGGCGCCTTATTTTACGTCAAAACGGGGGACGAAATCGATATAGATGATCGATCGGGCGTATAGCAGCTTGAATTTGGCTATATAGACACCCAATTTACAATCTATACCGTTGACGGTTCGTTAAGAGGGGGTTGCACATGAACATAAGTTCACGCCCCCTCTCTCTTTGTCTGGATTCGTTCTGGAAATGTTGCGCGGTAGCTATCGCTAAATTAGCCGAAATCGTGTCGCTGTGTCAATGTAACAATTATCAATCCATAGATAACTCTTGGAGGCATTATGGATGAACATTTGGGGCATGGAGATGCCGAGTCACGGTATGTTCCTGCCGGAAAATGGTCACGATTGAAATCATCGGCATATCCCAGGATGAACGCTTCTCCCCTGCAAAAAACCAAAAAATGACATCGAACATTAAATGTACCGTTAAGTTGCTAAACTCGGCACGGAAATTGGTACCTTCCTCTATTGGCTCCTCAGATGTAACCTTTTTACACTTTCAGGTGGAATACAGGATAGTTGTTGTTTACATATTACCCACAGGGGTTATTTTACGGCCATGGCTTTTCAGAAATCCAAAATCAATGCCGGCATGCGGACCTCGCCGTGGATCATACTGGGCGCCACCGTCATTTTGCTGGTGGCGGTGCTGGTGCTGGCGGTCCAGAATATACAGCGCGACCGGCGCCACATGAATGAAGTGCTTCGCACCAAGGGCGTGGCCCTGATTCGAGCGGTTGAGGCGGGGACGCGCACCGGCATGATGGGCATGATGTGGGGCGGCGCTCAGGTTCAACTGCTGCTGGAGGAAACCGCGCGTTTGCCGGAGGTGCTTTACATCGCGGTCGTCTCACCCGATGGGCTTGCATTGGCCCACAGCGATCCGAAGCAAATCGGAGCTCCCTTGCATCCGGACGGCGCACCGGTTCATCTGGGCCCCAACTTCGAAGAAAACCATGCCTTGATCACCCTGGCCAATGGGCGACGGGTGTTTGAAGTCCATCGCTATTTCCGGCCGGTAAGGCCGGGATGGCGCTCCCGAGACTATGGCGCGGGCCCCATGATGCGGCGCCATGGAATGGAAGGCGGCGGTGAGTGGCTGAACGAAGGGCCGGAGGGTTCGCGGTTGATTGTGGTCGGATTGGACGTCACCCCTTTCGAAACCATGATCGCCACCGGCATCCGCAACACCATCTTGCTGTCGGTGATGCTGCTCCTGCTGGGATTCGCCGGGTTCATCTCGCTCTTCTGGATGAACAGCTATCGCGCGGCGCGCCGCTCGTTGCAGGACACCAGCGCGTTTGCCGATGAGGTGGTCACCCACCTTCCGGTCGGCCTGATCGCCACCGACCGGGAAGGTCGCATCGCCTTTTTCAATTCAGCGGCCGAAACCATTACAGGGGTTCCGCGGCAGAGCGCTCTGGGCCATCCATCCGCGCAAATCCTGCCCGAACAGCTGTTCAGGCTGCAGGCTCTGCTGGAGCAGGGGTATACGATTTCCGACCGGGAAACCGCATGCACGTTTGCCCATGGCAAAACCATCCCGGTAAGCGCCAGCGCAACGCGCATTGTCAATGAAGATGGACAGTTCGTGGGCCATGTGCTGATCCTGAGAGATCTGGAAGAGTTGCGCCGCCTGCAGGCCGAAGTCAGACGCCAGGAAAAACTGGCCGCATTGGGCGGACTGGCGGCCGGCGTGGCTCATGAAATCCGCAATCCGCTCAGTTCCATCAAGGGTCTGGCGACCTATTTCGCCGCCAAATTCGCCGAGGGCAGCCAGGACCGCCAACTGGCCCAGGTGATGACCCAGGAAGTCGACCGCCTCAACCGGGTCATCGGCGAATTGCTGGAATTTGCCAGGCCCGCGGACATCAAAAAAGTGCCTACCGACATCAATATGCTGCTGCAACATTCACTGCAGTTGATCGCCCAGGATGCCGATGCCAAACAGATCCGCATCCGCCGGCAGTTTTCCGGGCAGCTGGGCGAGATTTGCGTGGATCCTGACCGTATGTCCCAGTGTCTGCTCAACCTCTACCTGAACGCGGTCCAGGCCATGCAAAACGGCGGCTGCCTGACGGTGATCAGCGAAGCGGTCGATCACGGCAAACTGCGCATCCATGTCGATGATACCGGCAGCGGAATTGCGGCCGCGGATATGGATAAGATTTTCAATCCCTATTTCACCACCAAACCCAAAGGCACGGGCCTGGGATTGGCCATTGTCCATAAAATCGTGGAAGCCCATGAGGGGAACATTCAAGTGGAGAGCACGCCCGGAACGGGTACGCGCTTTACGCTGGCGCTTGGAAGCCCCGCGGGGCGGACCGGAGAAAAAACCAATGAGCAAAACAACTATCCTGGTGGTGGATGATGACCTCGGCCACTTGACCATGCTGCAAACATTGATCGAGTCGTGGGGGTACGGCGTGGAAACCCGCACCGACGGGGCCGCCGCGGTCCAGCGGGTTGAGGACGGCCCGGTGGACTTGATTCTGATGGATGTGCGCATGGCGGCCATGAGCGGTATCGAGGCGTTGAAACGCATCAAAAATTATAATCCGTCCATTCCCATCATTATCATGACCGCCTATTCGTCGGTGTCCTCGGCCGTGGAGGCCTTGAAGGCAGGGGCTTATGACTATCTGATCAAGCCGCTCGATTTTGATGCACTTCAAATCTGTGTCGAGCGGGCGCGCGAGCATGCCGGATTGAAAGCGGAAAACCGCCAGCTCAGGGCCCGTCTGGGTGCCGGTTTCCACGCCGACAACATCATTGGGAAGAGTCCGGCCATGAAATCGATGACCGATATGCTGGCCATGATCGCTCCTTCGGATGCCACTGTGTTGATCACCGGCGAAAGCGGTACGGGCAAGGAGTTGATCGCCCGTTCCATTCATTTCAACAGCCCGCGCAGGGACAAGCCGCTTGTGATCGTCAATTGCGCCGCCATCGCCGAAACACTGCTGGAGTCGGAGCTGTTCGGCCATACGAAGGGCGCCTTTACCGGAGCGGAGCGAACGCGGGACGGCCGTTTTCAGCAAGCTCACGGAGGCTCGTTGTTTTTGGATGAAATCGGGGAAACGTCCACCATGATGCAGGTTAAGCTGCTGCGCGCGCTTCAGGAACGTGAGATCCAACGCGTGGGCGGAGAAGAAACCATTCATGTCGATGTGCGCATCATCGCCGCCACCAATCGCAATTTGGCGCAGCAAGTCCAATTGGGGCGTTTTCGTGAAGATCTCTTTTACCGCCTCAATGTGGTCACCCTGGAGGTCCCGCCGCTGCGCGATCGCCTGGAAGATATTCCGCTGCTGGCGCAGCATTTTCTGCATTTTTTTTCCGAAAAAAACCGCAAAACGGTCAAGGGGTTCTCTCCCCAGGCCATGGACATGTTGATCAAACACGATTGGCCGGGCAATGTGCGCGAACTGGAAAATGCGATCGAGCGGGCCGTCGTGCTGATCACCGGGGAATATATTACGGAAAAGCATTTGCCGCTGAGCATCGTTCAGCATTATGCACCGCCGCAAGAGACTTCCTTCGACACCGTGGGTCTCCCGGAGGCGGGCCAACGCTCACTTGACGAGATAGAGCGCGAAGTTATCTTGAGCACCCTGGAGACTGCCGGCGGGAACAAAAGCGAAGCCGCGCGGCGTTTGGGGATTACCCGCAAGACGCTGCACAACAAGTTGAAGTTGTATGGTGTGGGCTAGCGTGTGGATTAATTGTTCAATGAGTCCAGGGGGCACGCGCCGCCGGGGCTGTATTGCAGGGTGCTTTTGACATCCAGAAGTTTGACGAGGGCTTGCGCCAGTTCATCACGGGTGAATGGTTTTGACAAAAGCACGTGGGGACCCTGTGCCAAAATGCTTTCCGATTCCGCGTTTAAGCCATAACCGCTGGCGATGATGATTTTGACGCGCGGATCGATCACCTGCAGCCGCTCAAAAATCTCCCTGCCGTCCATTACCGGCAAGCACATATCGAGAATCACCAGATCAATGCCGCGATGATTTTTTTCAAAAATCCGCAGCGCCTCCTGACCGTTGCCCGCCGGCAAAACAACAAAGCCCAGGCTTTGAATCATCTCTCCGATATACGCAAGAATATGCGGCTCGTCATCGACCAGCAGGATATGGCCTCCACGAGGGACCGCAACGGCAGACGGCGGCAGCGGCCCCACCGGCACCTCGCCAAGCGGGGCAGCCGGGAACAACAAGGTAAAGGTTGTTCCGCACCCGACTTGGGAGTTCACTTGGATGTGTCCGTTATGATTTTTCACCACCCCGTAAACCGAAGCCAGGCCCAACCCGGTGCCGCGGCCGATCTCCTTGGTGGTGAAAAACGGTTCGAAAATCCGTTCCAGCGTGTTCTGATCCATACCTACGCCGGTGTCGCTGATTTTGATTTCGATATAGGCGCCTGGCTTTAACTCAGGCCACTGCCCGGATTGATCGGGATACCGCGCCAGGCGGGTCGAAACGGTCAAATCCCCTCCTTTGGGCATGGCATCCGCGGCGTTCACAAACAAATTGAGAAACACCAGTTCCACTTGTCCCTGATAGGCTTCCAGCAGGGAGGGATCGGCATTGAGCGATCGATTCACGCGAATATGCTTGTTGGTGCGTTGAACGACCTGCAGCGCCTCATTGATCGGGTTATGGATATCCAAAACGGCGACCACATATTTGCCCTTGCGGGCATATCCGAGCAGCTGCCGGGTGAGAGAGGCGCCGCACTGGATTTGATCTTCAATACGTTTGAGCTTTTCCTGTAATTCATCCTGTGCCTCGTTTTCGAGGCTCAGCAATGAAATATTGGCCTGCATGCCCATGAGCAAATTGTTGAAATCGTGGGCGATGCCGCCTGCGAGCGTCCCGATGGCTTCCATCTTCTGGGATTGGAAGAGCTGCGCTTTCAGACGCTCCTCTTCGGTGACATCCCTGGCTACGCAAATAATGCCGGTGATACGCCCCTCACCATCGGAATTGACCGAAGCCGTGAAATTGAAGGTGATTTGGGTTTCATTTTTATGCCTGAAAATGAAATGACCTTCGACGACACGCTGCCGGCCGTTCATCAGGCCGTCGAATGTATCGCCACAGGAGTTTGAGGGATCTTCCACAACGAAACGGGTAAAAGGCCGGCCCACGACTTCATCCCGCTCATGGCCCAATATTGTTTTCCAGAAGGGATTGACATAGGTGATCGTTCCGCTTTCATCCAGGGAGAGAATGATTACCGGGGCATTTTCACTGATCGCTTTCATTCGGTCTTCGCTTCGCCGCATCGCTTCCTGGGTGGCTCGGATTTCCGTCACATCCTGCACTATGACCAGATACCCCCAGGATCGCCCCTTGTGGTGCAGGACCGAAGCGCTCATTTGGAGTTGCCGCAGACGGCCCTGGTGTGCGATTTCGATCAGGGCGGGCGGATGGGTTGGATCGAATACCTCTTTGGGGCCGGAGCTTCGGGGCCACCATGAAATGACCTGCTGGGCTTGACGACCGATCAGGAGCTGCTGCTGTTCGCCGGCCAGATCGGCCGCAGCCGGATTGACATCGAGGATACGATGGCGTCCGTCCAAAACGAAAATCCCGTCCTGCATGTTCTGGATGACGATATCGCGGGCGACCGGCACGATATGCAGCAACCGATACCTCAGTATCCCCCACATGACCGAAAGTCCGCTGATGGTGAAAGCAAAGGGCGTCAGATCGAGATTGGGCAGGGGGTTCGCGCCGGTGAGAAAAAAGATGTTGCACAACCAGGGCGCCAGCGCCGCAATGAGCAGAGAAATAGCCTGACTGCGGTATATCCGCTGAGAATCGACGAAAGTTCGGGCCAAAAAGAGAAATCCTAAGAACATGAGGGCATATGAATAGGCCGTATGAATCCAGAACCAGGGTCCGAAATGACGCAGGGGAATTACCATATTATGGCTGCGCTGCCACTCAATGGTTTCAAACATCAGGTGATGGATGTCGTTGGTGGCGGTCATCACAAGCGTCAGCACCGGTACCGCTGCAAGCAGGGCCAGGTGGCTGAGGCGCAGATTTTTGATGCGATTGGAATAGTAAAGAGAAAAAACAAACCAGGCCACCGGCACCGTTACGATGAACAGATATTTCAAGTGGCCGCTGAACTGTTTGGTCGGCAGATCCTGGGCAATCACTTCAAAAAGGTTCAGAAAAGCCCACAGGGATATCGAACCCATCAGCACCACAAACGAATGGGAGCCGAGGGTAGGCCTGGGCCTGATGAGGACGCTGACGGCAAGCGCCGCGGAAATGCCTGCCGCGGACAAAAGCAGAAGGGCATAAGGTTGAGTAAAGAGCGTCATTGCACCACGGCTGAGGAGTGAAAACATTGATATTCGTCCGGCACCGGCAAGCATTAATGGGTGCCGCACCACAGATCGTCACAGCATGAAGGCCGCATGGGCGCCGGCATGGGTGTAATCACCACCCGAAAGGCGTGAACTTGTCGGAAGCCGGTGAAGTGCGCTTGGCATCCTTCCGCCAACAACCCCATCATGGGTACCACGAGTAGTCAGAACCATTTACAAACGGAGGGAGCACTTTGTCAAACCAAATCAAATCACCGGGCAATTCCGGCGGAAGGCATTCGATCGTGACATCCCTTCCGAGGAAGATGTTTCTCAGGGCCGTACCGTATGCGATCGGCAATTGTCACTTACCAGGATTGAGTCAGGATCCAGGGCAGGTCGTCCGGGACGGCGATGATTGCGCGCGCCATTGGCTATGCAGGGCCGCTTGGGGCGCAGCGCGGGACAAGCGGCCCGACAAGGAGGGATGGCCCGACCCCGCGCCCTTTCGGAAGGCCTCAGCGGGGTCGGGACCGAAATGTCATCGATGGGCATGGCTCATGCGGATCAGGCCGCAATGGCCTGGGTCATCACTTCTCCCACCTGGCGGGTAAAACGGGCGGGATTTTCCAATTTGCCGCCTTCGGCGATGACCGCCAGATCATACAGCAATTGGCAGTACTCTTTCAGGGCGGAATTGTGGCGGTCGTTTTCGAAAAGCGCCTTGATTTTGGTCATGACCGGATGGGCCATATTCAACTCCAGAACCCGCTTGACTTCGGGCGGCTTCTGGCCGGCCGCCTTGAGCAATTTCTCCATATAGGCGCTCATGTCGTAATCTTCACCGGAAAGACAGGCCACCGAATCCTTGAGCCGGGCCGAGGCCTTGACCTCTTTCACCTTGGCCTCCAGCTGGCCCTTGATGAATCCGAACAGGGCATTGAATTCCTCTTTTTGGCGTTCATCCGGCTTATCGAGGTCCAGGTCGCCCTTTTCGGCGGATTTGAACGGTTTGCCTTCGTATTCGGTCAGTGCCTGCAACGCCCATTCATCGACCGGATCGGTCATCAGAAGCACTTCATACGATTTTTCCTTCAATTTTTCCAGATGCGGGCTGTTGATCAAGGACTTGATGTTATCGCCGGTGATATAGAAGATCTCTTTTTGATCCGGCTGCATACGCTTGACAACCTCATCCAGGGAGACCCATTTGTCTTCCGAAAATGTGGTTTTATAGCGCGCCAGAGCGGCGATTTTGTTGCGTTTGTTGGTATCTGTGTAGATGCCCTCCTTAAGCACCGCGCCGAACTCGGCATAAAATTGATCGTACTTGTCGGCAGGCATCTCGGCCAGCAGATCCAAAATCTTTTTTACCAGGTTGTTGCGGATATTCATCACCAGGCGGTCCTGTTGCAGGATCTCGCGGCTCACGTTGAGATTCAGGTCCGGAGCGTCCACCACCCCTTTGACAAAACGCAGGTACTCCGGAATCAGTTCCTTGCAATCATCCATGATGAATACCCGCTTGCAGTAAAGCTGTATGCCGTGCTTGCGGTTCGGCTGGAACATGTCCAACGGCGCCTTGGCGGGAATGTAGACCAGGGCGTGGTATTCGGTGGTGCCTTCGAGTTTTAAATGCAGCCGCGTCAGGGGCGGATTCCAGTCATGGGCCAGATGTTTGTAGAATTCTTCGTGTTCCTGATCGGTCACTTCTTCCTTGGGCCTGGTCCAGATCGCTTTACGGGAATTGAGGGTTTCTTCCTCGACCACACGGCGTTTGGTCTCGCCGATGGGCTTGCCGGTTTTATCTTTGATGATCTCGTTGTCCGGGATGGGGATTTCCTTTTCAACATCCATCACGATAGGATAGGCGACGTAATCGGAGTGCTGCCGGATGATCCTGCGGATGACCCACTGGTCCGTGTAATCGGGCTCGTCTTTGCCCGCTTTCTTTAAATGCAGCGTGATGACCGTGCCGCGCTGATCCTTTTCAGTTGGTTCGATACCGAAGGTGCCATCGCCGGTCGATTCCCAGCGAACGGCCTGTTCCCTGGGCGCGCCGGCCGCACGGGTAGTCAGGACGATCTTTTCAGCCACCATGAAAGCACTGTAAAAGCCGACCCCGAATTGACCGATCAACTCGGGCGTTAGCAAATCGGCGGACTGGGCCTGTTTGAGCATCTCCAGGAATCCGGCCGTACCGCTCTTGGCGATGGTGCCGATATTTTCCATCACCTCGTCATGGGTCATTCCAATGCCGTTGTCGCTGATCGTAAGGGTCCGGGCGATGCCGTCGGGCTTGATCTTGATTTTGAATTCGCCGTCCTTTTCCAGAATATCCGGTTCGATCTGGGCCTTGAACTGAACTTTGTCGATGGCGTCCGAGGCGTTTGAGATCAATTCCCGCAGAAAGATTTCCTGGTTGGAGTAAAGCGAATTGACGATGAGATTCAGAATCTGACGGACTTCCGTTTTGAACGCATGCGTTTCCTTTTTAGCTTCCATAGGGCTCCTTGTACCTCCTTGTGGGTATGATAATTCGGCCAAATAATGGGCTATTTTTTGTATTTGTCAATATCTGCAACCCCGGTCAAAAAGCTCGCATTTCGGTTCAAAGGCGGCGGCAGATTTCCATTTGGAAAGGGGCGATCGAATTTTATGCTAGTATCGCCCAGGGCTGGTTTTTGCGGCCTGAGCAATAGTGACGTGCTCAACGACCAGCGAGGCAGGCACCAGCGTCACGCGCTCTTTGAGCTGAGGCATGCTCTCCCTGAGAACCCGATAGGTGGTTTGGTAGGGATGGGCGATTCCGATCGCATAACCCTGCTTCAGGGCACGCTGGACCAGCCGATTCAACTGGGAGCGGATAAACTCGGCATTATCCAGGTGGTCGATGAAGATGTCCCTTTCGGCAAAAGGAAGCTGGAGCAGCCGCGCCGACCCTTGCGCCACGGTATCGGCGCTGGTGCGGCTGTCCACATAAAAAAGCCCGCGCATCTTCAGAATGGAAAAAATCTGCCGCATCTGCTCGGAGGAAGCGGAAATCCGTGAGCCCATGTGGTTGTTGACACCTTTGATGCCGCTGAGGCGGGCGATGTTTTTATCCAGCTGGGCAATCAATTCGTCCGGGGTCATACCCGCCAGCAAGGCATCGGAGCCGGGATTCACTTCCGGGTACTCGTTGGGTTCCATGGGCAGATGGAGCATGATCTCAAGCCCTTTGGAACGCGCCTGGGCTGATATGGCCTGGCTGAACGGACCGTTGGGCAATAAGGACAAGGTCAGTGAAGCGTCCAGGGACATGAACTGTTCCGCCACATGCCGGTCATAACCAATGTCGTCGATGATAATGGCCACCATCGGCGGCTGATTGGCCGGCAATTGCGGCAGCGGCGCCGGTGGCTTGACCTCAGGAAGACTGTTCCGCGGAAACACTTCATAGACCTGTGGGTCAGGAACATGCGTGGCGGGCGTCTTGGAAGTCTGCACCGGAGGCACTTGAAAACGCTTGTCGGGGCGCAACGCCGCAAAGATCGGCGCCCTGGAGGAGCGGTCAATCAACAGATCGGCCAATAACCCGGCACCCAGCACGAGCAGCACCAGAACGGCCAAGCCTATTAGAATTTTCAAAAACGGAAAAGGCCAGGCCGGCTTTTTACGCGCCTTTCGGGCGCCAGGCTTGACCTTGACACGTTTTCTAGCCATTGCTCAGCTTCTTGAAGATATCGTAGCCAATCAGGATATCCATGGCCCGGCGCACTTGACTATCCTTCATGAGTTGCTCCGCGTTTAAAGGGCTCAGGCGCGTTTGAATCTGCTTGGGCAACTCCTTTAAATCGGGTTTTTTCAGATCGGGCGCCTGTTTATTGCTTTCCGGTGGTACGACACCGTCTTCGCCATCCAAATGGTTGATCAGGTCTTTTTCCTTGAACAAGCGATTCTTTTCGGTTTCAGACGCCTCATCGGAGATAAGCCGGTGCGGTACGGCGATGTCCGGCTCTACGCCTTTGGCCTGGATCGAACGTCCGCTGGGGGTGTAGTAGCGCGCGATCGTCAACTTCAACGCGTATCCGTCGCGCAGATTTTCAATGGCCTGCACCGAACCCTTGCCAAAAGAGGTGGTGCCCACGATCAGGGCCCGTTTCGAATCCTGCAATGCGCCGGCAACGATCTCCGAAGCGCTGGCGCTGCCGCCGTTGATCAGGACCACCACAGGGTAGGTCCGGGGCTTGCCGTTCTTGGTGGCGTTATAAACCCGCGTATGCCTTTTCAAGCGGCCTTTGCTGGTCATGATGACGCCTTCGTCAATAAAGATGTCGGAAATCCGAATGGCCTGTTCAAGCACACCGCCCGGGTTGTCCCTGAGATCCAGAACCAGCCCCTTCAGGCCGGGATCCGATTTCTCCATTTGCTCGAGCGCCGCAACCAGATCATCGGCGGTGTTTTCACGGAAATGTGTCACCCATACATATCCGTACCCGGGCTGAAGCAAAGTGGCCTTCACGCTGTTGATGGGAATAAGATCGCGCACCAGCTTGAAATCGACCGGCTTGGGCTCGCCCTCGCGCAAAATCGTAATGGTTACCTCGGTGCCTTTGGGTCCGCGCATGAGCTTAACGGCTTCGGTCAGATTGTCCGTGGGCTTGCCGTCCACTTTAATGATTTTGTCGCCAGCTTTAATGCCGGCATTGTAGGCCGGGGTCCCTTCAATGGGTGAAATGACCGTCACCAGGTTATCGCGCATGGTCACATGAATGCCGATACCGGTAAACTCGCCCTGGGTGTCGATTTGCAGCTCCTTGAGAGCATCGGGCGTCAGCAGGGATGAATGGGGATCGAGGCTGCTGACCATGCCTTGGATGGCGTCTTCAATGAGTTTTTTGGGAGTTACTTCATCGACATAGTCCTTTTCGACGATATCCAGGACATCGGAAAAAATTTTAAGATTACGATAGGTCTCTTCTTTATTCGCCGCAGAGTTTTGATAGGCTCCGGGAATAAACAAGGCAATCGCCAGGGCGATGATGCCGACCAAGGCCCAGCGGGAAGCATTTTTTGAACGCATGAAAAATCTCCTATCCTTTATTAATCCATTGCAACGGATCCACAGGCTTGCCGTGATGTCGCACTTCAAAATGCAATGCCGGCCCGATCAGGGAGCCGGAGTCGCCGACGGTGGCAATCACTTCGCCCTTCTCCACGCGATCGCCTTTAAGCTTAAAGACCTCTTCCAGATGCGCGTATACCGTGTAGTAGTGATTGCCATGATCGATGATCATTAAGTTGCCGAAACCTTTGAACCAGCTGGCATAAATGGTGTGCCCATCGGAAACGGCTCGTACCGGTTCGCCCCGTTCGGCTTGAATGTTGATACCGCTTTGAAAACCGGTCACATTGGCCTTTTCGTCCCGGTAAGGGCCGAAAAGCGAAACGATCTTACCCTTTACGGGCCATCCGAGCAACCCTTTACTTGTCTCAAACAATTCGTCCCGCTTTGAGGCCGCCGCTTGCGCCGGTCGCGCGGGCGGCGGTTCGGATTCGAACTTCGCGATGGTGCCGTCCAGCTCTTTGACCGCTTGTCTGAGGGCTTGTAAGGCCGTGCCTTCCAGTTCCTTTTGACCGCGAATGGTATTGAGCAGGGTCGCGCGTCTGGCCATTTCGGCGCGCAGCTGGCCAATATGCCGGTCCAGCGAGATCTGCGCCGAGCGCTTTTCCGCTTTGCCCGCATTGAGTTGTTCGAGCAACGACGTCAGGGCCAGCTGATCGCCGCGCAGCTTCGCAAGCCGGGCTTCGTCCAGGGCCAAAATGCGTTCCAGGGCGGACTTGCGGCTGATAAAGTCGTAAAACGAATGCGCAGCGGCCAACAGCTGAATGCGCCCCACCCAATTGAGCTTGTACAAGGCCACCAGGCGGCGGGCCGTGTAATCTTCGCCGGCTGCGATCTCTTTTTCAAGCAAATTGTGTTGTTGTTCGATGGCGGCGACCCTTCTCTCCAGGCTATCCAACCCGGCCCGCGCTTCGCGCACCTTGCGGCGCGCGCCGTCCAAGGCCTGCTCAACGGCGTTGATTTCATCCAGGACATCCCGCTCCTTGCGGGTCATCTCGTCCAATTGGCTCTGCGAGGCCTCGAGTTTCTCCTGTAGCGTTTCGGCTTCCCGGTATAAATCCTTGAGTTGCGATTTCCGGTTCTCAACCGTCCGGCTTTTGGAGCTTTCAAGCGAAACCAAGCCGGGCTTGCCCAGGATGTATCCCTGCCGGCCATTATGATCGATCTTCAGCCACTCCCCGCGTCGCTCCAGCACGCGCACCCGTGTCTGTTTGGACAACCGGAACAACACCCTCTGCTGCATGCCTGGACCGGAACGCACATTCACCTCGGAAGCCAAAATCGTGGCCACCTCGGATGGGATCGCCGTGCCCAGCCAGGCCACCAGCAGGGCCGTAACCAGAACCGCCGTTCTTATCCTGAAAAAATGCGTATGGTCGCTAAATGCCACGTCAAGCCTTTGAGGACCTATCAACGCGCCGTGCGGGGGCGCCGAAAAGAACGCCCGGGTCAAGCCGCTCAGACCGGAATTTTTGGGGCCGTCAACCTTTCAGGAATTGCTTCAGTGAAACCCAGCATCCCAGCCAGCCGATGATAACGCCGCCCAGCACGATGGCCGCACAGGTGCCTGCTGAAAAAAAACGCACGGAAAGCAAACCGCCCGCGATGCCCGGCTCGAAATGGCTGCTCAGGGACAGGTAGCCCAGAAACAGAATACCCAGACCCACGAGCGTGCCCGCGCCCCCTTGAATCATTCCTTCGAGGTAGAAGGGGATGCGGATGAATCGGTCGGTGGCGCCCACCAGCCGCATGATCTCGATTTCATCCCGGCGCGAATAAAGCACCAGCCGGATGGTATTGGCCACAATGAACACCGTGGCCATGAAAAACAAGCCTCCGATCGCATAGCCGGCCAAACTGAACAGGTTGATCACGCTAGTAAAGCGCTGAATCCACTGCTGCCCGTATTCCACCTCGGCCACGCCGGGGAGCGTTTGGATGCGTTCGGCCACAAACCGCAGC
The DNA here is from genome assembly GCA_003599575.1 of Desulfobacteraceae bacterium. Taxonomy (GTDB): domain Bacteria; phylum Desulfobacterota; class Desulfobacteria; order Desulfobacterales; family Desulfosarcinaceae; genus Desulfatitalea. Next base: position 17,835 of record QZKV01000177.1, read on the forward strand.
TCATCGCTGTTGCGCGCTTCGGGCCGCAGGGTGATCTCAAAGGCATCCGGCAGCGGATTCTCATGCAGGTTCTCCAGTAAGGCTGAATGGTGCTGCATTTGTTGCTTGAGCCGCTGCATGGCTTCATTTTTGGAAATGAAGTTCGCCTCCTCAACGCCCGCGATGCTTTGCAGGCGGAATTTGGTGTCCATCCGTGCGGCTTCGGTGGTATCCGGTTTAAGATAAATCATCATGCGGATGCCCTTCTGCCACAGGTTGATCACATTGCCGGCGTTGACGAAGAAAAGGGCGAAAGATGAAGCGATCAGGATGGACAATGCAATGGTGAGGACCGCAATCAGATTCAGGAACCGGTTCTCCAGAATATCTTTGATCGCGCGCTGAAAAAACCGTCTCATGGCTCCATTCCACGCACCACTATGACTCCGGCCATAAACGGCCGTCGCGCAGGTTGACGATGCGGGCATCGCTTCGCTTAAGCAATTCCTTATCATGCGTGGCGACGATCACGGTTGCGCCGCGCGTATGAAAGGTGTCCAGATACTCCATGATGACGCCGGCCGCCTCCTCGTCCAAGCTGCCGGTGGGCTCATCCGCCAGAATGATCTTGGGATCGCCCGCCGCGGCGCGCGCAACGGCAACGCGTTGCTGTTCGCCGCCGGAAAGTATTTTAGGCAACGCATTCTGGCGGTCTTCCATGCCCACCATGCGCAGGACGCTTTTCACTTTTTTGGTGATCAGGCCCGGCTTGCGGCCCCCGGCTTCAAGCACCAGGGCCACATTCTCGAATACCGTTTTGGTTGGAATCAGCTTGTAGTCCTGGAAAATGATGCCGAATTTGCGCCGCAGAAAAGGAATGCCGTTTTGAGGAATACGCGAAAGATTCAGGCCGTCGACCAGAATCTGCCCTTCAGAAACCTTTTCTCCCAGGTAGAGCAGTTTGAGGAGCGTCGTTTTGCCGGCGCCGCTGCGGCCGGTTACAAAAAGAAATTCGTTTTTGTAGATATCCAAGGTGAGGTCTTTTAAAGCGAATCTGCTGCCATAGCGCTTGTGCACATGAAACATCCGAATGATCGCATCATTGTTCGCTTCGTTCATTGACCGACCGAACCAGACCTGTTATGAATAGCGCCGAGTTCAAGGAGTGCCGCACCCGGTTTTCCTTGCTCCGCCTCCACTGAAACCCATCAACGGCTTCTTCCAATCAGTGGAGGCTTTATTATATTACAAGTGCCCTGAAATCAATCACTTCTTAAAAAATCCGCCCTGGAGCAGCGCATGAAACAGGACCTGATCAGGCTTTTGCGCCAGAAATCGTTCAAGTACTCGCCGGAACCGGTTTTTAAGCTGGTTTCGGGCCGTATGAGCCGTTTTTACATCAATTGCAAACCCGCTGTGCTCAGCCCGCGGGGCATGTTTCTGGTGGGACACCTCATGTTTGATGCCATTGCCGATGCGCATCCGGCGGGCGTGGGCGGGCTCACTTTCGGCGCCGATCCGATCGCCATGGCCACCGCTTTTGCATCCGAGCTGAAAGGCCAGCCTATCCAGGCGTTTTCCATCCGCAAAACCCGCAAGGATCACGGTATTGCCCGTTGGATCGAAGGCGATCTGCCGGCCGGCGCATCCGTGGTGGTCATCGATGATGTGGTTACCACCGGCGGTTCGACCATCACCGCCATCGAACGCGCCCGCGAAGAGGGCCTGGAAGTGGCGCGCGCGGTCATCCTGGTGGACCGGCAGGAAGGCGGGCTGGAGAACATCCGGCGGCACGTGTCCGATGTGCGGGCATTGATTACCAGGGATGAGTTGATGGAAGAGATGCAGAAAAGCTAAAAGCATAGCGATACTGCCGTGAAGCAGGAAATCCAACATCCGCGTATCTGGATAGACTGTAAGCTTAATGCTCCGCCGGAATCAAAAGAACCGATGCCCTTCCATTCCCATCCAACCAAGCGGTCCAACAAAACCATCCCCTTGTGCATGGCCCTTTTCTGTATTCTGGCCTGGGGTTTGTCCTTTGCCGTGACCCGCAGCGCGGTGCAACAAATCCCTCCCTTGACCTTGGCCGCGCTGCGTTTTTCCCTGGCATCCGCGCTGCTGTGGCTGCTGACCCGCCAATCCGCGGCAAAGTTGCGGGCCGAGGACCGCAAGTGGATTGTCGCGCTGGCCCTTTCGGGAATCACTTTCTACTTTGCCTTTGAGAATTTCGGTCTCATGCTGACCACGGCCTCGCATGGCTCTCTGATCATTGCCACCATTCCCCTGGGCACCGAATTGGTCATTGCTTGGCGGCATCGGCGCTGGCCCAAAGTCACCGCCTGGCTCGGAGCGCTGACCGCCATCGGCGGGGTAGGCTTGCTGGTAGGCCGCGGCGGCGGCGAATCATCCGCGGCCGGGGATCTTTTGATGTTCGGCGCCGTTGGGTGCTGGATCGCCTATACCTTTCTGGTCCAACACATCGCCGGCCGCTATCCACCTCTGGTGATCACCCGCTGGATCATGCTGTTCGGAGCGCTCACGTTGGCGCCCGGCGCCCTGCTGGAAACAGCCGTTCATCCGCTGCCGCGCCCCGACCTGGCTGTCTGGGGCCAAGTCCTGTACCTGGGGACCGCCTGCTCGGCCATGGCCTACGATTTGTGGAACCGGGCCGTTCCGGCTCTGGGACCCACCGCCATCAACCGGTTGATCTATTTTATCCCCCTGGTCGGAGTGCTCGGCGGCATTGTTTTTCTGGCCGAACCGTTGACCCCCGCGCTGTTTTTAGGCGGCGGACTGATTTTCAGCGGGGTTTTGCTGGCAAAGTGTTAATGTGTGTCCATCCAGGGATGAGATATTTTCGTCGAGTTCAAGGCGGGCGGAAATTTTAACCGCAGGAATATATGGACATATTTCGAGGATTAAAATTTCCGC
>QZKV01000087.1 GCA_003599575.1 Desulfobacteraceae bacterium
ATCAACCGCCACATCGAATATTCCCCGGTTCCCGATGCCCCGGCCCACATTATCGGGCTTTTGAATATGCGTGGCCAGATTGTTACCCTGGTCGATCTGGCCGGTTTAATGGGGTATGAGCGAAAAAACGGACGGGACCGCCCAACCTGCGTCATCCTGAAAAACAAACCCCATAACCCGGACTATATCGGCTTTATAATCGATCGGCCGGGCTCGGTTATCGATGCCGACGAGGTTGTCAGCGAGCCGCCTCCGGCAAACATGAGCGGCATGGAAAACAAATTTGTCAGCGAAGTGGTCAAACTGGCGGACAAACTGCTGATGATCATCAACCACGAAGCATTGACAAAAGAGTGACAAGGGGACGGTTCTCTGTCACGCGGCAAGGGGTTATTTTCAGGACAGATTTTGAAAGGAGACTTCTTAATGGTAAGTATCAAGAAAAGCCTGCAGGCCAAATTAATCGTGATCAATATCCTCACCCTGGTGGTGGCCTTATTGATTTCCACCATTTTGTTTTATGCCAAAACCAAGGGGATCTTGATTGCCGACCTGGAACAGCACCTCACCTCCCTGGCCGTATCCGCCAGCAACGAGGTCAGCCTGTGGCTGGAGGGCCGGAAGTCCGAAGTGTCCACGCTGGCCAACACACCTTTAATGACTTCCGGCAACAACGCGGCCAAAATGTCCTTTCTAACCGCCGAAATCCAGCGCAACAGGCTGTACGAAACTTTTTTCATTGCCGATGAAAAAGGCGATTACATTATAACCTCAGGTACGCCAGGCAACGTCAGAGACCGGGAATACTTCAAAAAGGCTATGCTCGGGGAGACGGTTGTCTCAGACCCGGTGGTTTCCAGGGCAACAGGCAAAAACGTGATTGTCGTGGCCTCCCCCATCAAAAAAGACGGCCAGATCACCGGCATGCTGGGCGGAACCGTCACGCTTGAAGACATCTCGCAGCGGATCACCTCTGTACAGGCGGGTAAAACCGGCTATGCCTACATGATTCAGGAGGATGGCTTAGTCATTGCCCATCCCAGCAAAGACGCGCTCATGAAACTAAATCCGGTTAAAGACAGCGGAATCGACCCCCGGCTGAAAGAGGCCATGCAAAAAGTAGTCCGGGGAGAGACGGGAATAAGCCGGTACACCTTTGAAGGCGTGGACAAATACGTGGCTTACACCCCGGTGCCGGGAGCGCACTGGGGCATAGCCGTTACGGCGCCGGTGGCGGAGCTTTCGGCCAAACTCGCCTCCCTGCCCGTTTTCGCCTTTGTCATCGCCATTTTCGTCGCGCTGATCAGCGCTTTTATATCCAACCTTTTTCTGGCCAGAATGATCAGCCAACCGGTTGAGCGTATCCAGAAGTTGATGACCCGCGCCGAGCAGGGCGACCTGACCGTGCAGGGCCAGGTTCTGTCCGGCGATGAAATCGGCCAGTTGACCGCATCCTTCAACCAGTTCATTGGAAAAATCCGGCAGATGTTCCTGGAGATTCACAACAGCGCCATTACCATCAACAAGTCTCTGGAAGGCATGTCCGGCACCGCCGCCGCCATGGCCACCAACAACCGGAAAATGGACAATAAAATAAATGTCGTCAACACCGCCGTGGGACAAATTACGGAAAGCATCACGGCGACTGCCGCCACTTCTTCCGAAACCAGCAACTACATCAATATGAATGCCACGGCCCTGGAAGACATGTTCAACAGCATCCAGAAACTGGCCTCGGCCTCGGAACAAATCTCCGCCAGTGTGGAACAGGTCAGCGCGGGAGTCGAACAAAACTCCGAAAGCATCAATAACATCTCCCATTCCGCCCGGGATATGTCGGCCTCGGTAAATAATGTGGCCACGGCGGTCAAGGAAATCAACATTTCATTGAACGAAGTAAACCGCAACTGCGAACGTTCGACGCAAATCACCGACAATGCCGGGACCAGGGCCAGCGAAACAAAGGATATCATCGAGAAACTGAACAACTCTTCCAGACAGATCGGCAAAATCGTCAGCGTTATCAACGACATCGCCGAACAAACGAAAATGTTGGCTTTAAACGCGGCCATTGAAGCGGCCGGCGCCGGGGAAGCAGGCAGGGGTTTTGCCGTGGTGGCCAACGAAGTGAAAGAACTGGCGCGGCAGACGGCTGAAGCAACCGATGAGATCGGCCTGCAAATTGAAACCATGCAGACCAACATGAGCGGCGCAGTTCAGGCCGTGGAAACCATCACCAGGGTTATTGATGAAATCACCGATATCACCAATACCATCGCTTCAGCGGTCACCGAACAGTCGGCGTCAACCGGGGAGATCTCCAGTTCCGTCGTTCTAGCCGCCGAAAAGGTCAACCTCATTACGCGGGAAATCGCCGAGGTGGCTGATAACGCCAAAGACGTGGCCCGCAACATTGACGAGGCTTCCAAAGGTTTACAGGAGGTGGCCCGCTCGATCAACGAACTTTCGCTTGCCGCCGGCGATGCTTCCGAGAACACGACAAGAGCTTCCGACAAGGTGGCCCTGGTGGCCCGCGACGCTACGGAGATTTCCAGCGGCGCCGTTGAAATCGCGCAAAGCATGCAGGAAATCAGCCTGACTTCCACCGAGACAGCCGCCGGAGCCGAAGAAACCAGCCGGCTGGCCGGAGAACTGGCGGAAATGGCCCGCCGGATGGAAGTACAGCTTAAGCAATTCAAAGTTTGATGGTGGGTGTAAATGAGCATTCTGGTTGTTGACGATTCCCCGACTATCCGCTCAATAATCAAGTCTTATTTAAATGACGCCGGACATCAGGATCTATTATTCGCCGAATCAGCCCGGGACGCCTTTCGAACACTGGGAATAGACCCACAGGGGGGATCATCTCCGGGTATTGGACCGAATATAGATCTTATCCTGCTGGATATCGTCCTGCCGGATATGGATGGAAGGGAAGTCTGCCGCCTGATCAAGTCGGCGGAATACCTGCGGGACATTCCCGTGATCACCGTAACGTCATTAATCGAGAGCGAACACCTGGAAAAGGCTTTCGCCGCCGGAGCGACAGACTATATCACCAAACCGATAAACAAAATCGAACTGCTGGCGAGAATTCGCTCCGCCCTGAAATTAAAGTACGAGATGGATCGCCGCAAGGCCCGGGAACAAAAGCTGCTCGAAGTAACCAGGCAACTGGAAGAAGCCGTGGAGAAGCTGGACCGGCTCTCTTCGCTGGACGGGCTGACCGGCATCAAAAACCGGCGCTGTTTCGACGAACATATAAATCAGGAATGGCAGCGGGGTCTGAGAAACGCCAGGCCGTTGTCACTGATCCTTATAGACATTGATTTTTTCAAGGCTTATAACGATACCTACGGCCACCAGGCCGGGGATGAATGTCTGAAAGCAGTTGCCGGCGCCCTGCGAAACGTATTAAACCGCCCCGGAGACCTGGTATGCCGCTACGGGGGAGAAGAATTCGCCGTCATTTTGCCGGAAACACCCAGGAAGGGAGCGGTTTTGATCGCTGAAACCATGCGCGCCCGCGTGCAATCGACAGGCATCATCCACGAAAGCTCGCAAATCGCCAATCAGGTAACCATCAGCCTGGGAGTGGCAACCACCCTGCCGGCCAGGGACTTATCACCGGCAGAGCTGATTTCCGCCGCGGACAGAGCCCTTTATGACGCCAAGCGCGGGGGGCGAAACCAGGCAAGGACGGCCGGCGTCGAGCACGTTAATAATTAGTCTGGTTGGTGCGGCAGTTGGAAAAGCTAAAGGTTCTGATTGTGGACAACTCCATCTTCTATCGAAAAATCTTAAGCCGGGCGGTGGCGGAAACAGGCCTGGGACAGGTGGCGCACACCGCCTCCAACGCCGTCCTGGCCCTTGAAAGGCTGGAACAACACGAGACGGACGTAGTGCTGCTCGATATGTCCATACCGGGAATGAAATGCCTTGAAACCATGGAAAAAATCCGGAAGGAACATCCGGCCGTTTTCGTAGTCATGCTCAGTGCCGGCAGTGCAAAAAAAACAGCCGATACGATAATGGCTCTGGAAATAGGCGCCTGGGACTTCATCCCGAAGCCACCCGCGCTCAACGCCGAAAAACACGTTGAAAACATAAAAAACCGGTTGCAAGGTCTTTTTGCCCAGATCATGACCAGGAAATACACTTCCCCCGCAGCCGACGTTTTAACAGTCGCGGAATCCGCGCCGGCATACCGCCCGGCCCCCAAAAAGCAACTGAGCGGCGTGGACCTGGTGGTCATCGCGTCATCCACCGGCGGGCCGGCTGCCCTGGAAGATATTTTTAAAAACCTGCCGGCCGCTTTTAACAAACCCGTACTGGTAGTGCAGCATATGCCGGCGGGATTAACCAAAAAACTAGCCTTTTCGCTGAATAAAAAATGCCAACTGCCGGTAATAGAGGCGGCGGAGGGAGATCCGGTCAAGCCGGGGCGGGTTATGATCGCTCCCGGGGGGTTCCATATGACCGTGCAACCCGGAAGCAACGGCGATATAATTATCAAACTGGCATCAACACCGCCCGTCAACGGGGTAAGGCCCGCCGCCGACGTGCTTTTCCATTCGGTGGCCGCCAACTGCCGCGGCAAACGGATTCTGGCCGTAATCCTTACCGGCATGGGCAGCGACGGTCTGTCCGGTATCGAAGAAATGAAAAAAACCTGCGACTGTTACTGCCTGACGCAAAGCGAAAAGACCTGTACCGTATACGGCATGCCCAAAAACGTGGTGGACGCCGGCCTTTCCGACCGCACGGAAGACCTGAACGCGATTCCGGCCCGGCTGCTGCAAATAGTTTCGGGTAGAAGTCTCGGGAGTTAACAGCACTATGGGTTTAAGTTTATCCCACAATGAGTTTTTGCTTATGCAAAAATACATCAGCGAACAATGCGGCATCCTGATCCCGGAGGAAAAAGCTTATCTGATCGAGAGCAGGCTGGCTAAATTACTGGCTGAATCCGGCGCCAAAAGCTTCGCCGGCCTCTACCACACGCTTCGCAATCAAGGTCTCAACAAGAGTCTACCGCAAAAAGTGATCGACGCTATTACGACCAAAGAAACCCGGTGGTTCAGGGACAAGACCCCCTGGTACGCGCTGGAAGACGTGCTTCTCCCGCGTTATATCCGGGAAATCCGCCAGGCAAAACGTCCAAAAGTAAGAATTTGGAGCGCAGCCTGCGCCACCGGCCAGGAACCTTATTCTATCGCCATGTGTATAGACAATTATATAAACCAGCGGGGAATCACCGACATCAAGCTGTCCCATTTCGAAATCCTGGCCACGGATATTTCTCAAGCAGCGTTGCAAACGGCCCGGTCCGGCAAGTATGACCACCTGTCCATTGCCAGAGGGCTTGATGATACCTGCAGAGCCAGGTACTTGAAGCAGGAAGGCCGGGTCTGGGCCCTCGATGAGAAACTTAAAGAGGCTGTCCGGTTCCAGCAATTTAATTTGCGTAATTCTTACCTGTCGCTGGGAAAATTTGATATCGTCTTTTGCCGTTATGTAATGATTTATTTTTCCGAAGCCTTCAAGCAGGAACTGCGCAGAAAGATAATCTCGGTATTAAACCCGGAGGGAGTCCTGTTTCTGGGCAGTTCGGAAATATATACGAAATACAAGGAGCACTTCGAACTCGTGGAGTACAAAGGGGGAATCCATTACCGGCTGAAGAAACATCAAGAATAATCTTTTACCCCGGTTCGCACAACTCCCCGCCGGTAATCTCCAGCAACTGCTCCACCGTCACCGGGACGGCCGAATTAGGAGTGCCGGCGGCAATGTAAACCACGGGGAACCGCTTCATGCTCACGTCGATAAGAACCGGAACGGGCTGTTTAAGAGCAAAGGGGCAGACCCCGCCGGGCGGAAAGTCGGTTGCCTCCCGGATCGTCTCCGCGTCGGGCAGCTTTACCTTGCCCGTCACTCCCAGGTGTTTCTTCAACGAGATGAAAGACCATGTTGAACAACTCCGCAAAGATTCCGGAAGAAGGTTGGATGCTTTTTACTTCAATCAATACCCCAGTCCTCTTACAATCTCGTGATCGAGCATTCTTTTGCGCTCTTTCCAATCCGGCATGTGCACGGTCAGAAATTCATAAAAATCTTTATTATGCCCGGCATAAAGAAAATGCGTCAGTTCATGTAAAACAACATAATCAACGCAGGGCGGCGCAGCTTTGTACAAGTAGTAATTAAGGTTGATTTTGCCGTGCTTTTTAGAGCAGCTACCCCAACGGGTTTTCATTTTTCGAACTTGCAGCGCCGGTTTACCGATACCATGTTTGGCAATAACCGGATAAAGCCGGTCAACAACCGCCAAAAAATACGACTTGCTCTGCTTTTGCCACCAGCGCTCAAATTGTTTTTGTAAAGCCTGCCCGTCCCCGGCAACGGGAGATTGGATATAGACATAGCCTTCCTTTTGTTCTATTTTGTACGTCTTCGCTTCATTGACAATGATCCTGATTTGCCTGCCCAGAATGCGGGTGGATACCCCGCTGCGTATGCTTGTTTCGAACTCGCTGGCCCTCGTATCATGGAAGTAATGCAATGATTTTTCAATCCACTTGGTTTTGCTCTTGAGATAATCGTTGATCCATTCATCCGCCACGCCAAACGGCGCAGACAGTTTAACAACGCCGTTCGGATACACTCTGAGCCGGATATTCTTTACTTTTTTGCGCTCAATAATTACTTCAATATCATAAAACGGTCTTGCCAAACACAGTTTTTGTATCTCCATAGTCTAATACCTGCTCACTTTTAAACAGATAAGCATCATCATTTCTTGATGCCCTGTATTCGGCAAGGGTTTCTTTGACCTGCTCGGAAAACTTCTTGTGCAGCAAAGGGTCATCATAACAGCATGTTTCCAGTTCTCTATCCATACGGGTGCGAATGGCGTCGCCTTTGGCCGCCTTGCCGCCCAGTTTTTCAAGCTGCTCCTTCATCCCTTCGGTGCCGCCACATCCGGCGCCGCATCGAAGAACTAAACCGCGATCTGGAACAGGTGCGCCGGCACCGTAAAAAACAACGGCAAAAGCGCCGGGAGTCATCCATGCCGGTCGTCGCCCTGGTCGGGTACACCAACGCCGGAAAAAGCACTCTGCTCAACGCTCTGACTGGGGCGCAGGTGTTTACCGCCAACCAGATGTTTGCCACCCTGGACCCGACCACCCGCCGCCTGCAGTTGCCGGATAACCAGGAAGCGCTGCTGACCGACACGGTGGGATTCATCCGCAAGCTGCCCCACCATTTGGTGGCCGCTTTCCGCGCCACCCTGGAAGAAGTCGGGGAAGCCGACCTGCTGCTCCATGTGGCAGATGCCAGTCACGACCGGTTCGCAGAGCAGATCGAAGCAGTGGAAAGCGTTTTAAAAGATCTGGGCGCCCGCGAAAAAAATACCCTCCTGGTTTTAAACAAAATAGACCGGCCGGTTGACCATCAAGCACTGGAAGATTTCAAGATATCCTGCCGTCGCCGGGTGGCCGAAGTGTCCGCCAGAACCGGCACGGGACTTGAAGAGTTGAAACGATTAATTGCCCGGCACACCTGCCGCCAACAGCGGAAACTCAAAGGATGGCTGCCCCACGGGCGGACGGACCTGGTGGCACTGCTGTACCGGCAGGGAGTAGTCTATAACGTACAATACGCCGAAGAAGGCATCTGGCTGGAAGCGGCGGCCGGCGATCCTCTCTGGTCGGCTGTGGCCCCCCTCCTTAAAACCCCCACCAACTGACTGGCGCCGGTCTTCGGGTGCGTTCCCAGCTTGCGATATTTGGCCCAGCGGTAAGCGGTGTCATGGTGGTCGACGCAGCACAGCAAAAGACACGCCTCTGTTTTGTGGACGATTAGCCGGATGTCATCGTGGTCTTCATCGCCTTCTGCTCCTCGCTAGTCAATCTGGAAAGGCTGATCGTGAAGGTGTCGGCGATGCGGAATTCCATCAAGACTCCACTTCCATAACTATTTGATTGGCAACTGCAGTATAGAGATCGACATCAACCTCCGGCGCGCGAATAGAGGCGATCAATGCGTAACGTGCGGCCCGTTCATAACGTTCGAGACGTGGCCGCGTCTTCCACCAACCAAGTGCCGGATAGACCGCCAGCACTCCGCGGCTTGCAAGATCCGCCGCGCTTCCTCGCCAGATGTCGGAATGCAATGATCCTTTATGACGCTTTTGTGTGCCAATCAACCAGCCAAGGTCATCACCGCCGCCGCGCGTCCCTTCTTCCTCATCGCGCGCTGCCGCATTGATGCGTGCTCGGAAACCGCCATCTGATTCCAGTGGTCGCTTCACATCAAAACGCAGTCCATGTGACTCATAACGGTATCGGGAACGGACGCCCCGTTCCGACGGGTTGGGTTCAATAAAATAGGATAGCGTAACCCGCATTTCTACTTCTGTGTCGCCGAGTGCTTCGAGTTCGGTCAGCGGCCAAGGTAAGCGGTGCAGGTTCATGTCCCTCAGAGTCGGTTCATTGCTCCCTTCACGTCCAAAAGGGTGTAGGTCCGCCTCCACGACCATAGTCAGCGAGTTCGAAACACTCCACAGGGCACGGTTCAGATCAGGAACTCCGAAACCACAGTGGCGAATAAGGCGTTCATAATCCGATTTAGAGACTGGACCACGCAATGGCAAAAACATCTGCCTCATGCGGTCTGTCCATTCTGAGGAATGAACGATTAGGGCACGTACTGTCTCTGGCCGGAGATCTGGATAAAACGCCATCACTTGTGCCGCCATACGGGCGGCAAGGGCTGTTGCCGCACTGGTTGCATTCAATGTTCTAAATAATCTTAGAGTTGGCCTATGATCAGTTGTCAGAAGGCTCAAGCTAGGCATCCAGACAGCTCCAAAAGCATCTTTGGCGGCATTGCCTCCCTCGAACACTACATCCGGCTTTAGAGGCCAATGCGGTTGCCACATTGCTGAGGTCGTACTGAAAGGGCTCAGTCCACCGGATGGGGCAACCGTTTGATAGCCGCCTGCGTCCAGTTCGGAAATATGGATTAATTCTGTATAAGCACCGACGGTCAAAGCATTCCAGGCTTGCCCAGGGTCGTGTATGCTATCGGTAGTATTGCTGTTGGGATAGTGAATCCAAGCGTTCGGATCCTTGATGTTTCCTGCGGACACCACCAGGAGCCTTGGGCTCGCCCCTTCACCGTCCGCATCAGCCGCCAAGCGGTCCAACGCCGCGGACCACGCCGAAGGGCGACCATGATCCCTGTTGTCCCTGGCAGTCACAGCCATACCGAACACCCGGCTTCGCTCCGAAGCCGTAATCTCAGGCCGAGCGACTGCCTCGATGGTTAGATAACCATGATGTTTTGCATCGCCCTCATTGGCGCCATCGTATGGCAATAATTTGACCGATTCAAGGCGATGACCGATCTGCACAGGTTCAGTTGAAGCGAGCACTTCGGTCAAATTACCGACCAGTGCGAGACCGGCCATTGCTGTACCGTGTCCTTCAGTATCATCTGTTCCCCATGTCGGTTCCACCGTGTGCATATCATGATCGGCAAGTGCCGGAGCAATCAAGGGATGTCCTTTGTTAACGCCGGTATCGAGTAGACACACATAGGGAGCCGGTTGATCCGCTCCTACGAATCCGGCATTTTTAAGAAATTCATCCAGCCATTCGGCTTGCTCTTCAGGGGGCAAGGCATCGAAGAATTCCGCCGTATCTTTGGCCCGCCTTAGTTCAGCAATACTGTTGAGGGTCGTGACCGAGCGGCTCATCTGACCAGCCGAACCATACATAAGTAACACCGTGCGTTCGGGGAACATCAGCTCTCCGGTCGCCGGACGGAGATCCTGAGCCTCAGCCAATCTGCGGAAGGTGGTCACAGTGCCTGCTCGATCTCCCCGGATCGGCAGCCACACTTCCCACCAGAACGATTCCTGATCCGAGACCGGAAAAACCGCAGGATCATCTGTCCAAAGCGCACGAAGGGTTGCAGCACGAATCTGTTGAATAGCATTGATCAGTCTTTTGTGATCCCGAGCGTGTCCATTATTATCGCGCTTCTCTGCCAGGTAATCACGAATCAGGCCTTCAAAATGTTCCAGTTTTCCATCCGGTACGAATATGGTCGCTAAAGTGCGTTGCCCCTCATGGCGCACGTTCAACAACTCAATACCTGAACGTTCCCGAGCCAGGCTTTCGAAAGCCATCTCAATGTCCGGGAAACTTTCGAACTCCACCTGCAGTCCAAACCCGCCGTCCAGCCCCGCACGTTCCTGAGCCTCACGGGCTATTATCATCTCCGGCTTTAACGCCTCGACCTGCCTGAGCAATGCCGTCCCATGATACTGCCGGTCCCGCTCAGGTACACGCGAGCGGTTACCGCCCTGTCGCGGTGAGCGAAATCGATCGGTTGTGGTTACTCCTTCAAGGATGAAATGCCGCTTCATCCCGTCGCGCTCGTTAACCATCCCGGAACCACCTCTTCCCTAAATGTTCTCTTTCAGCTTCTGGGCAACATTCTGGCGTTCCACCAACATGAGGCGAATATCGGCATCATTGAGCCATTTGCGTCCATCAATCAGTGCAGCCTTCAGCACCTCGTCCGCCGCCCGGCTGACCTCGGCATAGTTCAAGCCGACCGCCTCCTTTGCCAACCGATCCCAGGACACGTCCTTATCGACGAATCGTGAAAGTCGAGTCTTCAACAGTACGCTAATTTGCAACTCGTCCGGCAGATCGTAATGAAGGACGTCATCGAAGCGACGAAAGAGAGCCCTATCCAGTATTTCAGCGTGATTGGTGGCGGCAACGATGAGGCTGTGGGAGCGATCCTGCTCGATCATCTGCAGGAAGCTATTGAGCACACGCCGGAGCTCACCGACGTCGTTGGCAAGCCCCCTTTGGGAACCTATGGCGTCGAACTCATCGAAGAAATAAACGCCTCGGGTGTGATCCGTGGCTTCGAAGACCTGCCGGAGCTTAGCGGCGGTCTCGCCCAAATATTTGGTGATGAGACCGTCCAAACGGATCTGGAATAGCGGAATGCCCAACTCACCTGCCAAAACCGATGCAGTCATTGTCTTCCCCGTACCCGGCGGGCCGACCAACAACAACTTTCGCCGTGGAGAAAGACCGTGCTCCAAAATGCGGGCGGCATGGCGCTGCTCGCGAATAACCCGTTGAATTTGTTGCGCCAACTTATCATCCAAAATCATCTCACCCAAGCGTAACTTGGGATAGGAAACCGCCAGCAGATTGGCCAACTCACCCCGAGGACGACTTATCGGAACCGGCTGCCCGGCGCCACGCCGCCGCTTGGCTTCGTCGATCAAGGCACGCAGTTCTTCGGCGAGTTTGCCATGCCCCAATTTTGCCTCATGGGCCGCCACCTGCATGGCCACCGAAAAGAACCGCTGGTCATCACCTTCCAGATGCGATTTTATCAGGGCCTTCAGTTGCTCAGCGCTCGCCACAGGGCACTCTCCTCTACAAATAGATGCTACTTTATTATACCGCAAACACCTTCATCATTTCACTGCCAAAATGATTAATCCCATTCACTGCAGTAATGACTTCAACTCATTGTAAAGAGACTTCAGGTGCTCATCGGACATGTCTATTATTGGCTCATACATGAAAGAATTGAGATGAATGGTCTCTGGTGTCATGAGCATGACCCTCTCAAGAATGGCGATTGTTGCCAAGTCCCCAGGAAATTGCTCCTTATAGCTGTCAAAAAGCTTGCGTGTCTGGTTGGATGTAATGCTGTCAGTCCTTGCGGTGTCGTTGATTTTCGAAACCATAAGTTTTTCTGCCAACAACCTTATGGCCATCGAAAGAACAACCTTGTTCTCAAGGTTGACCGTGTCACCTTCTGCTGTGCAAAGTTCCGCCTCTTCCAGAATCACATCTATCACCTTTTCGGTTCCGCCGGCAGCCGCCGTTTTTAAGACGCGGTTCATCACCTCGGCGAGTTGCGACATGGTTATAACGTCTGATTCCGGCTTTTTATGGAGAAGAGAGGTCAAGAAGCCGAAATCGAATGCAGCATCTCCTTCTGTATATTCGATTAGATTTCGTGCCATAGGGATCGATGCTACCATTAGCTTCCTTTTCTGGTGTATGTTCTCTCGCCAGTACTTGAACGGATTCAAATACCCTGCCCGCGTGAGGACCACGGTATTGTCGGACTTGATAGCCATAAAGCAGTTCTGGTTCCGCCCGATAGAGAGACGGCTCTGAACTGTTCGAAAGAAATCGAAATTGTGAGTGAGGATTAGCATGACGAATTTGTCATCCTCGTGAATCGCCTTCAGATACTCGACGATTGCATACTTGTTCTTGTAGTCGAACGAGTCTGCGATATCATCCAGCACTAATACGGTCGTTTCCGTTTGTGTCGCACGTGCCTCGATCTCGAATATGACGTTGAGCAGGTATAGCGCACGCTTCTCGCCAGAGCTCAAGACTTTAAGCAAATCGCTGCGACCTATCTCGCAATGATCATCGCCATCGTAGTACTTGAAAACGAAATTAGGTGTTTCATCCTTTAGCATGACGTCGTGCTGATTGACGATCCTGAGAGTAAACGGAACCGAGAACCTGCGGTGAAAGATTGACAGGACTTTCTGCCATTTAGTCTCTTGTTCCTTCGCCTTCTTAACCACTTCTACCATATCCTCTTTGGCCGCTTGGTATGCAGATACAAATTCACGAAGCTCGACTTCAGCCACAAAAGAATACGAGAGCCATAGCTTCCGCCTGAGTGCATCAAGATTACTCAACTCAGGAATCAGTTCCGGGTGACTCTCCAAGTAATTGCGGAATTGCCTGAGTTCAACGTTGCGCGTAATCTGCTTATCAATTGCGTCGAATCTGGAGGCCAATTCCGGGTCACTCAGAATCCGTTTCCTCTCTTCCTCAATCGCCAAATCGAATTCCTGTGGAGAGTTAATTTCCTTCTTCTTTGCGTCCCGATCGGTAAGCGAGAGTGTGTGCTTCGCAGCAAAGAAGCCGTTGTCCATCAAAGACTTGCTGACAGTCGCCGCATGATTGTGATTGAACACACCCCGTCGGAAATAGGTTGAGTTGTCTATCAACTCATTATACCGATCAACATAGTCGGCAAGTTGCCGACGAATATCATCCTTCGAGAGGAACTGCACAACTTTGTCATTAAATATTTCGTCATAGGAAATCTCGCCGAAGCCCGGATCGTTTTGGTCCGCCAAACGAGAATAGACTATCTCAAGCAGAAAGTAAACGTTGTCTTCGTTAGATCCATACACGCGGGCTATCTCCTCTTGAACGCGACGTCTTATACCCGCAGCTTTCCCAAGTGCGATCAAAGCTATATTGGCCTTTTCATCTATTAACTTCACCAGGTCCTCGTATTTGCGTCGAAGGTCTTGGTTAACCATGAGGGTCGCGGTCTTTTGCGAAGTGTAATCCTCTACATATGGCTCAACGACCAGTATTCTATCAAGATCGATTGGTGAATCAGTTTCGTCTGTGATAGCGAAGGTGGTCTCACGGTGAGGGAAAATGGCATCCCTTGGCCTTTGGCCTCTGGCGACATCGGCGAACACCCGGGCGAAGGATGTCTTCATTGCGCCATTAGGCGCGTAAACAAGAAAAGCCTGCCCTCTTGAGGTGTCAAACTCGTGGACCAGTTCCCGGATTCCGTAACAATTCTTGAAGTTGATCTTAATTTTCCTCATCCTAACCCTCCAGTCCACCCGCACAAAATCGTTTGGGCAATTCATTACCTTAATTTTTCGTTATCTGATTCACACCTCCTCCTTCACCCTGAACACCTTCATCACCTCATCGCCAAGATGGTTGATGACTTTGACGGCAATGCGCCCGCTTTTGGGCTTGTCGAACGGCCGCGAGGTGTCACTGTGCAGCGTGTGGCCCAAGCGTCTTCGTTGATCTCGGCCTTGAGCGTGGTCTTGAGCGCTTTGTAGGGATCGTTGGCGCCAAGGAAGTAGGCATGGCGCACGAAGAAACTTTCCTCGTTGTAGTCGGTGTCGATGAACCAGCAGGCAATTCCATCTGCCCCGTCGCTGCGGACCTCGCCGGTGTTGGGGTGGAAGACGTCCACGCCATTGATTTTCACCTGTATCTGCCCGTCCCCAGCGTCGAGAATGTCTATATCCGGCTCGCCGAAAATGACAAACAGGTTGCCCTTGCCAGTGTTCTTTAGATCGGCGGCCATATGCAGGTCGGCGTTCATCCGGGCCTTGAGCACTGGTATGCGGCCGAGCTTGTTGAATTCTGATGAGTGGGCGTCGTAATTGAAGGCGCAGGCGATGAGCACATCGAAGCCCGCATCGCCGGCCTCGCGGGCCGCGGCTACAATGTCGGGGCGGGATACGGTGCCGAACTCGGGACCGATGAAGATCGCGGCGCGTTTCTCGGTGGCTGAATCCTCGTCGCCTTCTGTATAGCGCCCTTCGGCGCAGACAAAGTGACCGGGCCAGGGCGTGATCGAGGAGAAATTGATCTTGTCTTCCCTGTGCGCCTGCTGCACGCCGGCTGTCTTGAGGTTTTCCAGGATCATCCGGACGAAATCCCGCTCCTCTCCATAGCCCGCCGCTGGTTCCGCAAGGCTGTCGATCAGCTCGTCATTCTCGTCCACCGCCAGCACGCGGTGCGGCGACAGGCTCTCGACCGTGAACGGCCCGGCCACGCGGACTTTCTTGTTGTCCTCATACGGCTTGTCGTAAAGGTACTCATAGTCTGCCTTGGCGGCGATGGAGGCGTCGATTTCCTTTTGCCGGGCGATGCGCTGCTTCCACCATTGGGCGTGCAGGTCTTTCGCTTTATCAGGCCAGTTGTCCCAGGCGTCGCGGGGAATTTCCCATTCTTCCCACTGCTCGCCCAGGGCTTTGTTAAGCTTTGCGCGCAGCGGTTCCAGCGTCTCCTGGAACTTCTCCCAGATGACGTCGATCTCGGCGTTGTTGGCGATGGATTTAAGCGTGATGTGCGGCACGCGCTCGTAAACAAACCCTTGCCGGATGTCACCGCAAGTGGGCGCCTCCGACGGTGCTGTGCGCGTAACCTCCGCCTCCTTGAGTTGACCGTCGCGGCTGTCAGCCAGCAGATAGTAGGGGTAGCGGGCGCCCATGATCCGGGCGCGGGCCAGGGCTAGCGCCACCCGGGAGGTGTCGATGGTGATCCAGCGGCGGCCCCACTGCTCGGCGACATAGGCGGTTGTGCCTGAACCACAGGTTGGATCAAGCACAAGGTCGCCGGGGTCGGTGGAAATAAGAATGCAGCGCTGAATAGGTTTTAGAGATGTCTCGACCACATAGCGCATTTCAGAAGGTGCCGAAGTATCGACCCAAGTAGTTGAAATCGGAGTTGTTGGATAATCAGAATGTCGTAGTAAATAACGAAGCCGCTCGCCATCTTCATAGTAGACAAGCCTTTTTGCTCTATTTAACCGTTGCATCCCTAGCTCGTCTGTCTTCCAGCTTTTTCCTCGAGCTGGTTGAAATTTCTTACCGTTTACTTCAACCGAGAATACTCGATGTGGGCTATAACCAATAGGCGACATTGAAATAAGCTGAGCGGGATCAAAATCCTCATTTACAGCTTTATGGTTATCCACCTCAAGACGTGACAATTTCCGAGTCAATCCACTTTCAAAAACAGCAATATTCCAATGATTATCTCCTTCAACCGAAGATAGTGTTAATAAACGACGGAATTTTATAGATTCTTTTCGGCGTGCATAATGAACGATCCAATCCCCCATTTGCTCCAATAAATTGGCACCCAACGGCATAGTTTTCTTCCGGAACCATATCTGAGAAACAAAATTCTCATCCCCAAACACCTCATCCATCAGCGCCCGCACGCGATGAACATTCTCATCCCCGATCTGCACAAAAATCGACCCTGAATCTGCCAACAAATCACGCGCCACAGTCAACCGATCCCGCAAATATGTCAGATAAGAATGAATCCCGTCCCGCCACGTATCCCGAAACGCCTTGACCTGCTCCGGCTCGCGGGTAATATGATCGACGTTGCCGTCCCTCACATCCCGGCTGGTGGTCGACCACTGAAAGTTGGAGTTGAACTTGATGCCGTAGGGCGGGTCGATGTAGACGCACTGGACCTTGCCGCGCAAGCCTTCCCGCTCGGACAGCGACGCCATCACCTGCAGGCTGTCGCCGAGGATCATGCGGTTGCTCCAGTTGGCGTCGTGCTGGTAGAACTCGGTTTTGGCGTTGTCGTCAGGCAGGCCGTTGAAGTCGGCGAACAGGTCGAGTTGCTGGTATTCCGCCTTTCCCCGGGTTTTGGCGCAACGGATCAGGTCATCAATCAACACCTTGGGATGGACCTTCTCTTGAATATACAGCGGCGGCGCGTGGACGACGAGGTCGGACCAGTCCTGCTCGTCCTTGCCCCGCCAGACGAGTTGCGGGTCTAGATCCCGGTTGCGGCGCTCGCAGGCGACGCGGATGGGACTTTGCTCTTCCTGCCGCATAACCGACTGGTACTCGGCCGTAGGTATGTTTTTACGCGAGGCCTCATCGTACGTGAGGGTTTCAACGATCTTTCCTGTTGTGTTCCTGGCCATCTTAGCAACTCTCCTTTGCCGCCGGCCGGGCAGTAACCGAATCGATCAGCGTGTTGAACCCTGCTTCGATCTGGTAAATTTCAGTGAATTCGGCGAATGCCCAGCGGCCATAATGACCGAGGTTGTTCACGCCGGGTATCCAGTAAGTCTCCATGGTGGTTTTCTTCTCCTTGGCGTCCTCGCGCCGGTAACCCTTGATTTCGACGATCAGGTGCAGCGGGTCGTTGTGTCCGTCGTCGACCAGGACGATGAAGTCCGGAATATACTTCCGCATTTCCGAGCCATAACGGTACGGCGCTTCCAGGCCGAGATTGTGGTTCTTGACATACGCTTTGACCCGTGGATGAGACTCGGCAACCCGGCAGAATTCGGCCTCCCAGTCGCTGTCGAGAATGATCCAGTTGATGTGGCACCGGCGCGAGTCGGTCTCCCAGCGGTTTTTCTTGGAGGTATTGAAGTTCACGTGGATAGTGGAACCGGTGGGGTTGTAAGGGTCGAGCACGGCCTTGACGGGCCGTTCCCCTACCAGAGAGCGGGTGATGCCGGCAGTAATGCGCTCGCAGGCCATGTCGGCCAGTTCCTGGTACATCAATTGGGCGGGGTAGGTCCCGCCCTTGCAGACCAGGCAATTGTCGAGCCACTCTCTGGTGATCCGTTTTAGCTGCCCGAAAAGGTAGAGTTTGGGCGCTTCGCCCGGGTCCCGCCACCTGGTGTAGAGCAAACGCCTGGCAACGTGAAAAAGCAGTGTGGAATGCCTCATATCTTCCAGGTGCTGCAGGCCGAGGTCGACGTCTTCGCCGATAATCCCCGCGTTTTTGGTGATCGAAGGGCCAACGATGTCGGGGGTCAGCTCAAGAATGGAGTCGTCATTAAACTCTGCGGTAAGCCGTTCCTCCGGCAGATCCACACGGTAGCCTGCGACGCGCGGGAACCGGATTTCGAGGTGGTCGCGGCCGGGGCGCACGGCTTTGACCTGGATGGTTTCGCGGGGCGGCTGCGGTGGCGCGACTACCGGCTTGGCGGTAAAGTCGAACGGTATCCCCAGTACATCCGCGTATTCTACGTTGAACAGGCCGTCTTCATTGAGGTCATAGGACTGGCGGCGCAGCGCGCGGCCGATGACCTGCTCGCATAAAAGCTGGGTGCCGAAAGCACGCACGCCCAGAACATGCGTAACGGTATTTGCATCCCAGCCTTCGGTGAGCATGGAAACCGATACTACGCAGCGAATCGTCTCGCCGAGGCGGCCTTCTTTACCAACGGTGTTCATGACTTCCCGCAGCAGGTCCTGGTCCGTGAGGTCCTCGGCCTGACGGCGGTCGCCGGTACGTTCGATGATCTCGCGCCGGAAACGCTCGATCGCATCGGCAGCCATGGCCCGGAAGTTCTCATCCAGTGCCTCGCCGGATTCGAGCTGTTCACTGTCTATCAACAGCGTGTGCGGGCGGGGAAGCGGGTTGCCGTGCTCGTCAAAATTCCGAAAGAGTTCCAGGCGCCCATTCTCAAGGGTGGTCGAACCGTCTTCGTTCTCCCGGTGGAAGCCCGAGATGTAGTCGTAAACCAACTTGGAGGTGGACGTGTTGTTGCAAACCACAATAAAGCAGGGCGGAACGTGAATACCACTTTCCTTCCACAGTTCGAATGTCTTTTGATAATGCCCGTAAAGGGCTTCCAAGGCGGTTTGCAGCTCGACGGGCAGGCTGAGCGGATCGAGGTTTTTAGCTTTGCCCCGGCCTTTTTTGGGCATCCGCGTGCGAATGTGCTCCCAGAGGTTGCGGAACCTGGGCATCTCCCCGCCGGGGATGTTGTCGGCCACGGGTACGCGCGGTACTTTGACGATCCCGCATTCGATGGCATCCATCAGCGAGAAATCACTCATCGTCCAGGGAAAGAGCGTACCTTCGGCGTAGCCCGAGCCTCGAAGAAAGAACGGCGTCGCCGACAGGTCAATAATCCGGGTGATGCCGAGCTTGCGATTGACGGCTTCGAGGCCAGAGATCCAGAGACGGGCGGCCTCGTTGTTTTTCTCGGCTTCCTTCCTGTCATCGCCCTTCAGGTCCCCCTCGTCGCCGTTGCCGGGCTTTTCACGGTAACAATGGTGCGCTTCGTCGTTGAGCACCATGATGTTCTTTATACCCATCAGATCGGGCATCACCCGCTGAAGCATCTGCCCCTCGGTTTCCAGCGTGTCGAGCGCTTCACCCCGGCCTTGCAGGAGCGACCGGCCGCCCCTGGACAGCTCCAGGCGTTCGCGGAGCTTGAAGGCGTGAAAGTTAGTGATAACGATCTTGGCCCGTTCAAGATCGCCGAGCATATCATTGGGGACGAGTTCGCGGCTCTGGTAATAGCTGTCCGGATCGTTGGGCTGAAGCACGCGGAGCCGGTCGCGGATGGTCAGACCGGGCGCGACAACCAGGAACCCGCGGGTGAATTTCTTGCTGGTGGGCCAGCGCACGGCATTGATGGTTTGCCACGCGATGAGCATGGCCATGACGGTGGTCTTGCCGGCGCCGGTGGCCAGTTTCAAGGCCAGCCGCAACAAGTCCGGGTTGGCATCGTTGTTGGCATTGGCAAGGTGTGCAAGGATGTCTTTGCCTGCCTTTCCGGTTTTTGGGGCGACCTCCGTCAACCAGATGGCCGTCTCTACCGCTTCGATCTGGCAGAAAAACGGCCGGATGCTGTTGAACCTGTGATGCCGCCAATGTTGAAGCAGCCGGGCTGTTTCGGGCGTGACCTGCCACTCGTTGGGGTTCGGCCTCATTCGCCACAGGTCCACGTGACGGCGAAGGGCGTTGATGATTGAAGTTGGATCATACTGCTGCGCTTGTGTGGAAAGACCTTTGCCTTCGTCGAAAACCAGTCCCAGTTGGGCTGGCGAATCCTTGCGCTTCCTGGGCTTCGGAATCGGCGTAATGAACTCCGCGCTGCGGCGTCTTTCGATGATTCGCTGCGTTGGCTGGCCCTGCTCATCAAGTTCCCAGTGCCGCGCCGGGTACTCATAGGGGGAGTTGAGGACAGGTCTTGCGAAGAATTGATTGTCCATGTTCAAACTTCCCTCCTGATGGCAGCCATTACAAAGCATGGTGTGGACGGCTTTGTTCACCATTGGTTTATTGAAAAGCCGGCTAAACCATGTGTCACTTTTACAATATTCTATAATATTGCGACAATATCCTTCAGGGTTAATGCTGATTTTACCATTTTACGCAACTAAAGCCAGACAAGAAAGGTGGGTTCCGGCAGGCCGGGTTTTTACGATGAGGGGTTAATGTTTTTTCGTCAGCGGCACGGGCGACTTTGCGCCAGATCTCTTTTCCCGCCTGGCCAGCCTTCCCGTACGGACAAAGTCGAAGAAAGCCTAACAAGTCACTGCATGCAGCAAGTAGGGACGGTTCTTGACTTGCCTGCTTTAGTGTAATTTTTTAAACCTCATTGAGTCGTCATGGTTATTCTTCTCAGCAAACTTTTCTGGATACCCAGGAAGTATTCTTTCACTGACGGCCACTCTATCTTTTCCATCATCACGGGCATTGTTTCTCTTTCCGCGTCATCAAAAAAAGAAAGGCTTTTTACCATATGGTAATAGTTAATATCCGCCTCCGGATATTTTTTCGGCATATACCCCGAACAGCCAGTTCAAAGCCTTCTGATCACCCTCATTCAGCAGTCTTTCGATAATGAAAACGCCATTATCTTTTAAATCCAGTTCCTCGATACGCACGTCCCAAAAATAAGGTTCCAGCCACCCGGGGATTTTGGCGGAAGTGTTCATAATAACCGTTGTCCTTTTGCTTATATTATGATGCATTATAACACAAAAGGCGCCGCCATGCCAGTATTTGGGGGTGGTCGAAGAAATATGGGGCGCGTCAGCGGCCCGGGCGCCCGGCCCTGACTCCGGAGTTTCAGAAATATCAGTGAAATACTAAAGCCGCAAACGACTGAATTCCAGTGGTTGGCGGCTTTTTTTAAAGGCAAAAAGTTGATACAAAATCT
>QZKV01000178.1 GCA_003599575.1 Desulfobacteraceae bacterium
GTTCGGCAATCCCGCGCAGGCGCTCATCGCCGGCAAGCAAGGTGATGGCGGCCCGGGGCGCCCGCTTTCCCCAAACTTGGGCCAGGGTCAGGGCTCCGGCAAACTGGCCGGGTGTGTCCACAACCAACACAATTCGGTCGCACTGCTCCGGCGCAACGGGGGGACGGCAGCCATGGCGGGCATATGCGAGGAAAGGATTGCGCTCCGCATCCGCCGTCCAGGCGAGCAGATCCGCTGCGTCTTGAAGGGCCGGATGGCTGAAACCGCGCCGGTCGATCACCAGCGGGGGATAAGCCAGCGATACCATGGTAGAGGCCCGATCGATGCGCTGCAGCGCAGCGGCCGCCTTGAGCGGATCGTAGAAAGCCTCTGTCTGCATGTCCGTCAGGGTGGCGCTTGCGGCGATCAGGTCCGGGCGGCTCTGCGCTTCGTGCGTAAAAGTCGCCGTCAGGATCGCCGTGGCGCTGTCGGCTGCGGCGAAACGGCCCTTTTGCACCTGGCCGCGCGCGCGCGCAGCCAGGTCCTCCTGCACCTCGGGCCTGAGCAGGTAGGCGGTAAAATCCGCGCCGCCATGAAAAGTATATACCTCAAAACCCCTTTGACGCAGCACGGCCTCAGTCCGGCAATATGCCGGGGGGAAAAAAGCCGGGTGATGCATCGGCGGTGCAACCAACAGAATTGAAGTCTGGCTTTGCATTGTTTTTCCTTCAAGCAGGTAGCGAAAAGCAATTGGCTCCCGCCGTTCTCGTGCCCCTGTTCAGAAGCATGCACAAGCCCATGTACCTGGATGAAAACCCGGCCGGATCAAACGATTTGCAATTTGAACTGGTACCAACCCGACAAACTCTCCAAATCCGGTGCCGCCGGCTTGGCATCTTCGATATTAATCATTATGATGTCGAAATCCATGCAGAGGCATGGTTGCAAGGCAAACCGTATGCCCGTTTCCCACTATAGCACATTGGTTCGCGCCGGCCTGCTTCTTTTGCTGGTCTCGGCCGGGGTGCATCCGGCGCAGGCAGATGAACCCCAAAAACGCGTAAGCAACTCCCTGGGCATGGAATTTGTCCTGCTGCCGGCCGGTTCGTTTCTCATGGGCAGTCCGCCGGACGAGCCTTATCGCGATAAAAGTGAAGCACGTCATCAGGTGAACCTGACCCGGCCTTTTTATATGCAAACGACCGAAGTCACCTTCGGCCAATGGCGGGCGGTCATGGGAAGCTGGTTTATGATGCGCTGGAAAGGTCCGGAAAATTTGCCGGTCACGGAAGTTTCATGGCACGACACCCAGGATTTTTTAAAAAAGCTCAATGAACTGGGCGAAGGCCGCTACCGATTGCCCACCGAGGCCGAATGGGAATATGCCGCACGCGCAGGCAGCACCACGGCATACAGTTGGGGAGACCGCATCGATTGTTCCCGGGCCATGTACGCCAACAGCCGTTTTGGATCAAAAACGTGCCTGGACAAACGGCCAGGCTTGCTGCCGGACAGCCCGGCGCCTGTCAAAAGCTTCAGCGCCAACCAATGGGGGTTGTATGATATGCACGGCAACGCTTGGGAATGGGTGCAGGATTGGTTCGCACCCTATCCGCAAAAGCCGCTGAGCGATCCGCAAGGCCCGCGCGAAGGCACCCACCGCGTCCGGCGCGGCGGCAGCTGGTACGGCCAGGGAAGTTATTGCCGCTCGGCCAATCGCGCTTTTGCGCACCCGGCCAACCGCGAGATCACAAGCGGGTTTCGGGTCGTGCGCGTTGTTGAACCGGATGCCTAATGAGTTTTTGTTTTTGCTTACACCGGGCAAATGGGCTAATTTCTTTTGACGACCCGAAGAGGGACAAAACGCATCCAACCCATACAAATGAAGCAGCATACCAACACCTTAAACTAAACCAAGGCCTATTGATAACAGGATGTCACCCTTAAAACCAAATACTTAAAACCTGAACCATTGCTTGTCGCCCATGCTGAATCGCATTGCCCGATGGCTGGACATCCATGAAAAAGAGGTCGGCCTTTTTCTCTGGACGCTGACCTTGCTCTTCATCGTGCGCAGTTCCGGCATACTGCTGAACAACTATGCCGAAACGGTGTTCTTGAAGCGCTACGGGGTCGAGTTCATGCCGGTCGTCAACATGCTCAACGCCGTCGTGACCGTGGTGGTCATGGGCATCATGGGCGGCCTGATGCAACGCTATGGGGAACCGGATCTGCTGGCGGGCACCTTTCTTTTCACCGGCGGCAGCATCATCGCCCTGCGCTTGATGATCCCCTTCGGCATCGACCTGATCTATCCGATTATGTTCATGCTCAAGGCGCTGTATGAGGTGCTTCTGGCCATGCTCTTCTGGAACCTGGCCAATGACTTGTTCAACACGCGCCAATCCAAGCGCCTTTTTCCGCTGATCACCGCCGGCGGCGTGATCGGCCAGATCCTGGGCAGTTTCGGCACGCCGCTGCTGGTGCGCTGGTTCAATTTCGATAACCTGCTGGTCGTCTATACGCTCATCAGCATTCTGGGCGCCGTGGTGGTATGGGCCATGATGAAGCGCTTTCCCGCCTTGCTGATGGCCGAAGCCAACACCAAAGCCGCCCCGAAAAGCTCCTCCATGCGCAAGGAGATCCAGGCCCTTTGGCCGCTGATGAAAGGATCGCTGCTGCTGCGGGTGATGATCCTGTTAAGCCTGATGCCCAATGTGGTGATCCCGATCATCAACTACCAGTTCAACTATGCCGTCGATCAAACCTATGCCAGCGAGACCGGCTTGCTCGGATTCTTCGGTTGGTTTCGCGGGGTGCTCAATATCATCAGCCTAATCCTGCTCTTGTTCGTGGGGCGGATCTACGGTCGCTGGGGCTTGCCCGTAGCCCTGATGTTTCATCCGCTGAACTACATCACCGCTTTTTTGGCGTTTTTCTTCCGTTTCGATATCATCTCCGCCGTCTATGCCAGAATGTCCACCAACATCATTCGCGCGACCATCAATATTCCGGCCACGGCCGTGGTCATGGGGCTCTTTCCCGAGTCGTTCCGGGCCATGGTGCGTCCCTTCCTGCGCGGAACGGTGGTGCGTATCGGTCTTTTTGTGGGTTCGGGCCTGATTCTGCTCAGCGATCCCCTGTTTCACCCGCGCTTTCTGTCACTGGTGGCGCTGCCCTTCGTTCTGGCCTGGCTGGTCGCCCCCATCATCCTGAAACGCCGTTATGCCACCATTCTGTCGAACCTCATCAGGGACAACCAGTTCGATCTGACATCCCTGGAAGACAAGGAAGTTTCGCAGCTTTTCCGCGATCGCTCCGTCCAGTCCCAACTGGTGCGACTGTTTCAGGAGGCCAAGGACCAGGATGTCCTCTGGTACGCCCAGTTGATGCGTCATATCCAGTCGCCGGAACTGGATGGACTGCTGCTCCGGCGCATCCCCCAGCAGCCTGTCGAGCGGCAAATCGCGCTGTTGGAGATGTTGACCTCCGATGCCGGCGCCTATGTCTCCCCGGTGCTGGCCGCGCTGGCCGCTAAAGGCGACCCGCGCTTGACCCTGGCCGTTTTGAAAACCGTCTACCGTCTGGGGGCCGGCGCAACGGCCGCCTTCGATCGCACCCCTTACCTGAATCATGAGAATCCTGCCATTCGGGCCTATGCGGCGGCGGCGCTGTATGCCCAGGCTCCCGAAACGGCAACGGACCGAATCCAGCAGTGGTTGCGCGACGACCGCGACGATATAAAAATATCCGGTATCAAGGCGGCCGGCCTGTCCCGCGCAACCATTTTCGTGTCCCTCTTGAGGTCTTACCTGGAGAAGGCCGAAGAGAGCTGCCTGCTGGCCGAGACGATCACCTCGCTGCATGCCCTGGGGGTCCACGATCTGGACCAGACCATGGCCGCGCTGCTGCAAAATGGTGATCAACAGGTCCGCAAGGCCGCTTTAAGCGCATATCATGTCAGCGATAGAGAAAGCCTCAAGACCGTTATCGGCTTGCTTTCGGACCCCGACGGGGAAATCCGCCGCACGGCCGCGGAGCGCATCGAGGCGGGCGATTACGTGGACGGCAAAGCCTTGATCAAGGCCCTGGGCACACCTCATAAAGAAGCGCGCGAACTGATCTTTGAATTGCTGGACCGCCTGCAGATCAAAGATCCGGACGTGTACCGCTTTGCCCGCGACCAGATCGAGGGGGCTTATAAATTCATGGCCGAAAGCCAGGGGGTGCGGACCCTGCCTGATTCGCCGGCCCGCGCACTGCTGCTGGACTACCTGGATCAGCAGCTCCAGGCACAAGTAGAGAATGTGCTGCGCGTGCTCTCGATCGAGGACCGCAGCGGGCGGATGCGGATCATCAGCCGCGGCCTGATGTCTGCCGATCCGCGCCAGCGCGCCAACAGCCAGGAGGCCATCGACGATCTTCTGGACCACTCGCTGACCCGGATTTTAATGCCGCTGCTCGATGATGCATCCCCCGATCAGGTCCTTTCGATCGGCCGCAGGGAATTCAAGCTACCGGATTTCAGACAGAATGCGGCCGATCTGGTCAATCATTTGCTGCAGCGCGATGACCAACTGACGGTCAGCCTGACCTTGCAATTCATGCTGGAGCGCAAGCAAGGCATCGATTCTGTAACACTTACCCCTTTGATCACCCATGACGATCAGCATATCCGCAAACTTGCCCGCCGTCTGCGCCCGCAGGCCTCGGACGGATCAGTGCAGGAGGAACATCCCATGGATGAGGCCCTGACCTTGCCCAGCATTATCTTGCTGCTTAAAAAAATCGAAATTTTCGAGCAGTTGTCCGTCAATGAACTTGCGGCAGTCGCCTCGGTGACCGAAGTGGTCTCTTTTCCGGACAACCATACCGTCATCCGGGAGGGCGATGCGGGGGATACCCTCTATTTGATCATTGAGGGCCAGGTGGCGGTCATGAAAAACCAGGACGGCGGTGATGAAATCGAACTCGACCGCATGGACGCGGGCGACTACTTCGGTGAAATGGCGCTCTTCGAGGACATTCCGCGCACGGCCACCATCCGCACCCTGCAATCGTGCCGCATGCTGACCCTGCATAAACAGGAGTTCAAGGAGATGGTGCGCGAATATCCCCAGATCGCCCTGGATATCTGCAAAGTCCTGAGCGGGCGCATCCGCAAGCTGCATTCCAAAATGACGCATTAACGCAAGAGCTCTATTCCAATTGTCTCGATCGCGGCCGCGATAACCAGAAACGGTATGATGACCTTGAAAAACATACTCGAAACAGTGTTGAAGGTCCTCTTAAGAAAAGCCACTTTTTCTTCTTTAAACGGCCACATTCCCAAAGTTAAGCCCATAGCCAGGGCCAATAAAAAGGCCGGTATTTCGAAAATGCCATGGGGAATGATGCTCAATACGGCCTGGATGAATGCCAAATCCGTATAGGCGCTTAAATGGGTCAGAACCGTTCCGATCACCAGGCCGTTCAAGAAGGCCGATATCAAAGGAAAAATTCCGAAGAGGAGTCCGGAAGCAGTCGCCAGAGCGGCGGCCATGAAATTGTGAAGAAAAATCCGCATGAACAGATCAATGCCATGCAGATTCTTGAATTGATCGATCAGCGCCTTGATGCTGTTGTAGATAGAAGCTGAAACCGTCTCATTGTCCAAGCAGCCCATGAAAAAGCCTATCAAAAACAGCCCCAAAACGATTTTCAACGATTTCTTATGATCGGCGATGCTCTGAACAACGTAGGCGATATACTTTTTCATGGCCATTCCGCTATCAGGCTTCAAACGGGTTGTATCCCGTTTTTTGTAGAGCGCTGGCTGGTTTTGAACCCGCTTTCCGGATCGGGCCGGGTGGAAAAAGCCCCCAGGGCGGTTAGTAAAGACCTGTTTCGGTTTTGGCGGGACGGTTCCGGGCGGTCGCCGCCAAAACCGACGCCATGACGATCGCAATGATGCAGGCCGCTTGAACCGATTTGAGTCCAAAAGGCGCGTAAATCAAAGAAAGCACCGCCGGCGAAAGAGCATAACCGGAGAATTTGATTGCATTGTACACAGAGGTGACCGGTTGGCGCAGCTCAATGGAAAGCTGGACCGCCATGGTGTTCAAGGAGGTCCAGGCGGTGGCGGCGCCGGTCCCCAGGAGAAGGAAAAAGAGCAGGAAGCCGGAATAACTGTAGCCGGCCAGGAGCATCAGGGCGACGGCGCATACGGCCACGGCGGTCCCCATCAGGAAAACCCTTCTTCTGCCCAGTCGATCCCCCAGAAATCCTGCCATGGGCGATGCGAAAATTCCGGAAAAACCGGTGATCGAGAGCATCACGCCGACCTTGTCGGAAGGCAGACCGAAGCCGGACTTCAGATAGTCGGCGGTAAAGGTCATTACACCCACATAGGCCAGGAAAAGAGTGAAAGCGGCAAAGCTGATGCCGATGACACCCGGTTCCCTGAGTGCCCTTTTCAAAAGCGCCACAACGTCCAGGAGGCCCGACGATGTGCCCGCAGGCCGGACAACCCGCTGGCTGGTCAACGCATAGGAAGCGCCGGCCGTGAACGCCAGCAGCGCCAGGAAGTAAAAGAACCATGGCCAACCCAGGCGCACTTCGATCATCCCGGATAGAAACGGCCCCAGGGTGACCCCGATCGTATAAGCGACCCCCAACATGCCGATGGCCTTGCCCATATGCCGCTCGGCCACCAATTCCCCGATTAAAGCCATGATGATGGGAGTCAGAAATCCGGCCCCGACGCCTTGCACAATCCGATAGGTCAGAAATGTGCCCAAACCTGTGGCGGTTCCGCTCAGGACAGCCCCAACCGTGTAGAGCGAAAATCCGAAAAGGAGCGTCTTGCGCACATCGAACAACTGAGCGATGGCTCCCGAGAAGATCTGAATGATGATGAAAGGAACCATGTAGAAGGTGATGGCCACCGCTGCTGTGCTGAAGGCCACGGACCATGACTGCGCCAGTACAGGTAGAATCGTGACAATGCCGAAACCGCCCATGGGTCCGATGGCTGCGCCGATATACAGGGGGATGAGTTTTTTGAGATCCAAGGGCATTCATTCCGGAAAGGCAAGCGGTCAGGGGCTTTTCACGATCGGCTCAACTTAAATGAGTTCCTTGGGCCTGTCAACCGGATCGCATGCACCCCTCATGCACCCCTTGCTCAATGCCAAATTGCATGGTGAAACGTTACAGGATCAGAGCATTTTCGCCAGATCGGGTATACGGCGGTCAGGCTTGCCGGATACCGAAAAAAAGGATAGCCTGGCAAAACAACCGTTCAGCAGCAGGAGCATTCGAAAAATATGGAAAAACGGATGCATGAAACGGAATCCGAATTTAGCCTGGACCCGCCCGGCCACTGGGCTGCGATTTTGGATATGTTCCATAATGGCGTCCTCATCCTTGACCGCAGCGGCATGATCAAGGTCTACAACAAGGCCGCCCGGCGGATCTTCGGCGAGGACCGGCTGACCTCTATTGGGCGGCACATCCAGGAGGTCCGGCCCGGTGTGTGGCCCGAGTTCCAACACATCATCGAAACCGGACAGCCTCAGTTCGGACGGAAGATCAGCATCGCCGGCACAACAGTCATCGCCAACCGCAGTCCGATCCTGTTCGACGGCCAGGTCCAGGGGGTCATCTCCGTTTTTCAGGACATTTCTGAGTACGAGATCATCACCAGCGAGCTGCAGAGCTTCCGCCGTTTGACCCGCGAGCTGGAGGCGATCATCGAGTCCTCGTATGACGGCCTCTATATCACCGACGGCAAGGCGAATACCATCCGGGTCAATCGGGCCTACGAGCGGATCACCGGTCTGTGCCGCGAAGACCTGATCGGCCGCAACATGAATGAACTGGTACAGAAAAATGTTTTCGACCATTCGGTTACCCTTGAGGTGCTCAAAAAGCGCGAGCCGGTCACCATCATGCAGGTGGTCACGGGCGACAAACAGGTTATCGTCACCGGCACACCCATAATCGACGAGGATGGAGAGATCGTCTTGGTGGTGACCAATGTGCGCAACATCACTGAGCTCAATCGATTGAAAATGGAACTCGAGGACAGCCGCAGAATTGCCTCGCGCATGGCCCAGACGCTTCTGGAACAGGAATCGGTCGAGCATGCCATTCAGCAGATGGTCATCAAAAGTCAGAGCATGATGAAAGTCGTGCGCATGGCCATCAAGGTGGCCGGCACCCAGGCGCCCGTACTTCTGCAGGGCGAATCGGGTGTGGGAAAAAGCATGCTTGCCCGGATCATTCACCAGATCAGCGACCGCAAAGAGCGCGTGTTTCTGAAGATCAACTGCGGCACCATTCCGCCCACGCTGATGGAAAGCGAGCTTTTCGGCTACGAGAAGGGGGCTTTCACCGGAGCTATGCCCGGCGGCAAAGCCGGAATGATCGAAACCGCGCATATGGGCACGGTCTTTCTAGATGAAGTGGCCGAACTGCGCCCCGACATGCAGGTCAAGCTTCTGGAGATCATTGAAGACAAGACCTTTACACGAGTGGGCGGAACCCGGTCGGTGGCGGTGGATGTGCGCGTCATTGCGGCCACGAACAGGGATCTCATGGAAATGATCCGCGCCGGCGGTTTCCGCGAAGATCTGTACTACCGCCTCAACGTCGTTCCTATTTCAATTCCGCCTCTGCGGCAGCGGCGCGAAGATATCATGCCGCTGGTGATGAAGGTCATGGAATCGCTGAACCGACGCAACGGCACCGCCAAAAAACTCGAATCGGGTGTAATGGACCGGCTGCTGGAATACACCTATCCCGGAAATGTACGGGAGTTGATCAATATCATCGAACGCATGATGATCATGAGCGAAGGGGAGCGCCTCTGCGCGGAGGATCTGCCGGAAGAAACCCTGACCGAGTGCGGACTTCATGCGGATACCGGAGGATCCACCCTGCGCGAGTCGGTTCAGGCGCTTGAAAAACGAATGATCCGCTACGCCCTGGATAAAACCGGCTCGCTCGCAGCGGCGGCCGACTTCCTGGATGTCCATCCCACCACCCTGTGGCGTAAAATGGCCCGCTACAGCATCGCGGCCACTTTGCAAAAATGAAATAACCTTGCATTTCTGCAATTTAGAGTAAGCCCTCAGTTTAATTGACTTAATTTAGTAAACAAACAAATAACAAACCCGCCTGATGCACAAATGCAATTAAATATCTAGATAAAATTCAGCAAATGTATTATATTTCAATCTTTTCGAGGGATTACGATTTTAAGGCCCGTGGCATGCCCATTGCTATGCAACAGGCATCTTTGGCGCTCTTTAAAGATCCTCCAGACCTTTCCGCATTTAGAGCGCCCCAATCGAATAGGAGGGAGCATGAAAAGAAATCTGTGCGTGTTTTTTGCAATTGCATGGGTGGTAATGGCCGCGTTGCCGCTGGCCGTCCATGCACAGGAAAAATTGATCAGGATCGGGGCCATGTACCCGATGACCGGCCGTGCCGGATTGTACGGTATCGACTCGGTCGCAGCCGCGGAAATGGCGATGGACGAGATCAACGCAAAAGGCGGCGTCAAGGGCTACAAGATCGACGCCACCTTCACCGACAGCAAGGCCAAGCCGGCCTATGCTGTGCGCGTGGCCACCCGCTACATCACGGAAGACCAGGTCCACTTCCTTTTCGGCGTGGTCAGCTCCGGGGTCGGGCTGGCCGTCACGGAAATATCCAAACAGCACAAGAAGATTTTCATCGGCACCGACCACGCGTCCACCCAGCTCACCTCGGACAAGCTGCAACCCTACTACTTCCGGGTGGCCAACAACACTTTTCAATCCATGGCGGCCGGCGCGCTCTATCTGAAGGAGCTCAAAAAAACCAAGCCCTGGAACACGATCGCCTACATCGGCCCCGATTATGCCTATGGCCACGACCAGTGGAACGAGCTGCTTTACAATCTGGACCGCTGGAACATCCCCTACAAAAAGGTGGGCGAATACTGGCCCAAGCTGTTCGAGCCGGACTACAATTCCTTTGTGACCTCCCTGCTCAGGGACAAACCGGACGTCCTGGTCGTTGGCTTGTGGGGCGGGGACACGGTGGCTTTCATCAAACAGGCCCAAGCCTACGGCCTACTCCAGAAAATGCTCTATTTCCAGCCGGATGCGGGCGGCAACTACGAGTTGATGAGCGCCATGGGCGCAGAGCTTCCGGCGGGCCTGGTGTTGGGGGCGCGCCACTACAACAACTGGCCGGACACGGAACTCAACCGCACCTTTGTGCAGAGTTTCCACAAGCGCACCGGCCGTTACCCGACCTATGCCGCCGAAGGTGCCTATGCGGGTATTTACGCGATTGCCAAGGCAGTGGAGATCGTCGGCAACCCCGATGATACCGAAGCGCTGGTCAAAGCATTGGAAGGGTTGAAGTTCAAGCTGCCCGAGGACCCGGAGGGGTTTACTTCGTATATCGATCCGGCCACCCACCAGATCCAGCAGGTGCAGGCCATCGGCGTGACGACGCCCAACACCGACTTCCCGCCGGCTAAAATGATGCTGGGCGACTGGAAGGTGTACAAGGCCGAAGAGATCGCGCCGCCGCCGGGCTACCCCGCCACGAAAAAGTAGAAGCGGTGCCCTCGTACGCGTACTCAGCCAAGCGGTGCCTATTAATTACTTATAATTGTATGGAAAAAGACCTCGGAAACTTTGATTTACTTTGGTTCGTCATTTTTAATTTAAGTTGGTTCTTCATTTTTGACTTACGTTGGTTCGTCATTCCGGCGAAAGCCGGAATCCAGTAAAATCTTCTGGACCCCGGCTTTCGCCGGGGTGACGCATTTTCAACTTCTTATGAACTTTCAAAGTTCATCCTCCATACTATTATGCAAAATCAAATAGTCGCACAGCGATGGGATCATGCAATGTATTCGCGTACGATAGCGGGTACGAGTACGATTCACTCGTTCCCTTGATTCAGCGAGTTTTTGGTTTCCAGCTGGGAGCTTGGGAACGAGGCTGTCCGATAGGCTCGTATGATTGCTCAGCGAAGCGCACTTACGGTCGGCAAGGAAAATCTCATGGATGCATCTTTCATCCTCACTCAGCTCATCAGTGGTATGACGATGGCCACCTTGCTGTTCCTGGTGGCCAGCGGTCTCACGCTCATTTTCGGCGTCGGCAATGTCTTCAATTTCGCTCACGGCTCATTTTACATGCTGGGGGCCTATTTCGGGTATCAGTTCGTCTCTGTGTGGAGCAGCAATTTCTGGTTGGGATTGTTGCTGGCCGGGATCTGTGTGGGGCTGTTCGGCATGTTGGCCGAAGCCGTTTTCCTCCGGCGGATCTATGGCCGGGCCAACGAGGGCGGGTTTCAGATCCTGTTGACGTATTCATTCATCCTCATCATCGACGACCTGGTCAAACTGACCTGGGGCGCCGAGTATAAGTCGCTGCCGCGGCCGGCGGGTTTCGATGGGGCGGTTGTCATGGGTGACCTGTTCGTTCCCGCCTACAATCTATTGATCATCGCCATCGGTTTGGTCGTGGTGGTGCTGGCCTGGTGGATTTTGTCCCGCACGCGGCCGGGGCACGTGGCCCGCGCGGCAGCGGTAGATCGTGAAATCGTCGGCGTCCTGGGGGTGAACGTTCCCATGACCATGACGCTGGTGTTCGGGATCGCCACCGCCTTGGGCGGAATGGCCGGCGCGCTCGCCGCACCGCTGCGCACCGTCACCCCAGGGGCCGGAATCGAGGTCATCATCGACTCCCTCATCGTGGTGGTGCTCGGGGGCATGGGCAACTTCTGGGGCGCCTGGTTCGGTGCGATCCTGATCGGCGAAGTCAATGCCTTCGCCGTTGCTTTCGTGCCCCAGTGGGCCACCCTGTTCAGCTTTCTAGTGATGATCGTGGTGTTGATTTTCAAACCGGAAGGGCTGTTCACCAATCGCAAGGTGAGGAAACTATGACTGATAATACCGCACGCAACCTCCGCTCGGGATCCCTGTGGGGGGTGATCGTGCTGATCTTCGCTCTGGTGCCTGTGTTGGCCACTTCTTCGTATCAGACCAATCTGGCCTGCCATATCCTGGTCTGGAGCCTGTTCGCCGTTTCGTTCAACATGCTCTGGGGCATTACAGGAATGCTGTCGCTGGGCCAGGCCCTCTACTACGGCCTGGGGGCCTACAGCGTCGGCCTGATGGTCGAATACCTGGGCAGCAGCTGGTACTTGCCCGGCATCGGCATCGGACTATTGGCTGCCGCCGTGCTCGCGTTCCTGCTGGGATTGCTGGTGATCCGGGTCGGCGGCGTATTTTTCACGATGCTGACCCTGGCCTTCGGCCAACTGGCCTGGCAGATCACGTTCAAATTGTACAATTTCACCGGGGGCGACGATGGTATTCAGGGGATCATACCGCCGGGAATCCTCAGCAACGGTTTTGTCTACTACTACTTCGTGCTCGTCATCGTCATCGCTTCCATCTGGGTCCTCAAGCGCATGGCCTGCAGCCCATTCGGGCTGGTCCTGCGCTGCATCCAGCAGAATCCCGACCGGGTGCGTTTTTTAGGGCGGCGCGTCCGGCGCAACCAATTGCGCGTCTACATCGTCTCATCCTTGTTCACCGCCCTGGCAGGTTGCCTGATGGCGGGCGTGGACGGATCCATCCATACCGACATGCTGTTCTGGACCACCTCGGGCGAAGTGATCCTCATGAGCGTACTTGGGGGCATCAACCAGTTCTTCGGTCCCTTCGTCGGTGCCGCCGTGATCATTCTCATCGAGGATCTGGTCGGCGCCCGCACCGAGTACTGGTCCCTGATCATCGGCTTGATCATCATGGTGATCGTGCTTGTGTTCCCCAAGGGCCTGGTCGGCGAAGTCGCGCGCATCCGATCGATGGCGGCCGGAATCGGATTGGGGAGGAGAACATGAAGTCGATCCTTCAACTTCATTCAGTCGAAAAAGCATTCGGCGGTCTGAAAGTAACCGACAAGGTCTCCTTTTCGGTGATGCCCGGAGAGATCTCGGCCATCATCGGTCCCAACGGCGCGGGCAAAACCACGTTGTTCAATCAGATCACGGGCCACTTGCTTTCCGACGGTGGGGCCATCTACTTCAAAGGGGAGAACGTCGTTGGCCGGCCGCCCCAACAGATCGTCGCCAGGGGCGTGGGCCGCTCGTTTCAGATTGCCTCCATCTTCCCCGAGGAATCCGTTCTGGACAATGTCCGCGTGGCCTGCCTGTCCAAACTGGGCCAGACACGCAAATACTGGCGCTCGGTGCTGGATTTTCAGCAGGCCACCGATGACGCCTACAGCATTCTTGCGAGCCTCGGGCTCGCCGACCAGGCCCTGCGACAAGCCTTCGAACTGGCGCATGGGGATCAGAAGCTGCTCGACATCGGCATTGCACTGGCCCTCAAGCCCACTCTGCTGCTCCTTGATGAGCCGACCGCCGGCATGTCGCCCGATGAGCGGCACCAGATGCGGGTGCTGATTAAAAAGCTGTGGAAAGAGTTCGAACTGACGCTGGTCTTCATCGAACACGACATGGACATGGTCTTCGGCATCGCTGAAAAAGTGCGCGTGCTTGCGCAAGGGGCGCTTCTGGCCGAGGGGACTCCGGAAGAGATCCGCGCCGACAAGCAGGTCATCACCGCTTACCTGGGAGAAGACTTCTGATGGAAAGCATACTTAAAGCCGTCGGCCTGAACACTTTTTATGACCGCAGCCATATCCTTTTCGATGTCGATATCGAGGTGGTGCCCGGTGAAACCGTCTGCCTGATGGGGCGCAACGGAGTCGGCAAGACCACCACCTTCCGATCGCTGATGGGACTGACGCCGCCCAAAACCGGCCGGATCTTTTTCAAGGGCAAAGACTGCACAGGCTTGCCGTCGTACAGGATGGCCCGCATGGGGTTGGGGTTCGTCCCCGAGGACCGCCGCATCCTGGGGCCGTTCACCATACGCGAGAACCTTGATATGGGCCGCATTCCCGGCCGCCGCGGGCGCTGGAACTTCGATTCGGTGTACGCGCAGTTTCCCATCCTGGCGGATATGGCCGAACGGATGGGCGGGACCTTGTCGGGCGGAGAACAGCAGATGCTCACCATTGCCCGGGCGCTCATGGGCAACCCCGATGTGCTCATGCTCGATGAGCCATCAGAGGGGTTGTCGCCGGTCATCATCAGCGATCTCAAGCACCTGATCCAGGATCTGAAAGCCGCCGACACCACCATTCTGTTGTCCGAACAGAACCTGAAGTTCGCCCTGGCCGTATCCGACCGTGTGGTCGTGCTCGACAAAGGCCACATCGTTTATAACGGCAGCGTGGCCGACTTTCAGAGGGAAGACCAGATCCACAAGAAATACCTGGCTGTCTGAAGCTGTCGCGAAAGCTTCATTTTCAAGAAAGGACCATCATCATGCACGCGATCCATACATTTCAAACCACGCCCCGCATCGTCATGGGAAACGGCTGCCTGGGACAGATTCAAGCCGAGATCAAGCGCCTGGGAGGCACTACGGTCATGATCGTCACGGATCCGGGGATCGTGGCCGCCGGCATCGCCGGGCGCCTGGAAAAAATTCTCTCCGACGGCGGAATCTCCTTCTCCCGTTTCGACCAGGTGTCCCCCGATCCCAACCTGGACATCGCCGCAAGCGCCATCGACGCGGTGCGCGCGTCCGGTGCGCAGGTGGTCATCGGCATCGGCGGCGGCTCGGCCATCGATATCGCTAAAACCGCGGCTTTGCTGGCGGACAACGCCGGACAGCTTAACGATTACTTCGGAATCGACCTGATTCCCAAAACAGGTCGCCGGACCATCATCGTGCCGACCACGGCCGGCACCGGCAGCGAAGTCACCCCCATCGTGATTCTCTCGGATGAGGCCGAAAAGCTCAAAAAAGGTATTGTCAGTCCATATCTGATCCCTGCCGTGGCCCTGCTTGATCCGGAGCTGACCATCGGTCTTCCGCCGCAGGTCACCGCAGCTACCGGAATGGACGCCCTGATCCACGGCGTGGAGGCCTTTACATCCAAAAACGCCTACCCTATGACTGACCTTTTGGCCTGCCAGGCGATCGAGTTGATCGCGCGAAATATCCGCATGGCATTTGCCAACGGTCAGGATCTTGCGGTCCGCGGCCGCATGCTCGAGGGCAGCCTTTTGGCTGGAATGGCTTTTGCCAATGCGGGCGTCACTGCCGTGCACGCATTTGCCTACCCCATCGGAGCGGAGTTTCATATTCCCCATGGAGTGGCCAACAGCATCATGTTGACGGCGGTCATGGAGTTCAACATGCTCGGCAATTTGAAAAAGTTTGCCCGCATGGCGGAGCTGCTCGGAGAATATACGGGCGGGTTAAGCGAACGGGAGGCGGCGATGGCTGCTGTGCAGGCGCTGCGCACGCTGGCCGGTGATCTGCAGATTCCCGAACACCTGAGCGCCTTCGGCGTCAGGGAAGCGGATATTCCGATGCTGGCCCAAGGCGTTATGAAGGTCACGCGGCTGTTGGCCAATAACCCCCGCGTGTTGACGCAAAAGGACGCGGAGAAGATTTATTTGAGCGTGCTGTGAAGTACATACGCTCCATCGTGCGAAGCTTCCACACTCGGGGTCGGCATCGGAATCGGTATCGGTATCGAAGCTCCAAAAAGACGATACCGATAGCGATACCGATACCGATGCCGAAGTGAACTGTTTTCCGATAGGATCTACCGCAAAAGGGAAGGAGATGTTCCAATGTTCGGGTTCTACAATATGGTGCTCAGGATCGATGTCACCCATAAATCCTTTGAATTGCAGATGATCTCCGACGAAATCCTCAAAAAAACACTCGGGGGCAAAGGACTGGCCACACACTTGCTTCTCACACACAATCCCAAGTGGGTCGATCCGCTGGGCGCCGACAACCACATCATCTTCACCGCCGGGCCGATAGCCGGCAGTGGCATTTGGGGATCGTGCCGGCACGGCGTTTTCACCAAATCGCCTCAGACCGGTTTTTACTCTGAGTCCTACTCCGGAGGGAGAGTGGCCGAAAATATCGCCGCCTGCGGCTTTGATGCGATCATGATCCACGGAGCGTCCAAAGCGCCGGTATGGCTGGAAATCTGTGAGGAAGCCGTTTACTTCCATTCCGCCGAGGATTTATGGGGATCGGAGACTTACCGCACCGAAGACAAAGTCAAGGCCCGGGCCAAACAAAACCGAACCAAAGCAGGCAACTGCGGGGTCGTCTGCATCGGGCCGGCCGGCGAAAACCTGGTGTCGTTTGCCGTAATCGAAAATGATTACTGGCGCAGCGCCGGCCGAACCGGTGTCGGAGCGGTCATGGGATCCAAGAAGATCAAGGCCATCGCTTTCCGCGGCAACCGCAGGAAAGCCTTTGCCGATGAGGGATTGATCCGGGAGTTTTCCAAAAAACTGGCGCTCGAGGGCAGGGAGAATGCCGGCGTGATCGCATACAAGACCAAGGGCACGCCCATGCTGGTGGATGTCATGAACAACGCCGGCGGCTTTCCGACACGCTACTGGCAAAAAGGACGCTACGCCGATGCGAAGAACATCAATGCCGACGCACTGCACCAGCGCTGTGAGGTCAAACCGCATGCCTGCCTGAAATGCTTCATAGCCTGCGGGCGGTTGTCAACCGTCAAAGAGGGACGTCATAAAGGGCTTACGGTGGAAGGGCCGGAGTATGAAACCATCTATGCCTTCGGCGGCCTGTGCGAGATCGACCGCATCGAGGAAATTATTCATCTGAACGACATCTGCGATCGGCTCGGCATGGATACGATCAGCGCCGGCAATCTGGCCGGCCTGACCATCGAGGCCGTGCGGCAGGGAAAGGTCGATTACCCTATCGATTACGGCGATGTGGATGCGATTGCCCGGCTGCTGGCCGATATCACCGCCCGGAAGGGCATCGGCGATCTTCTGGCCCGTGGCATCCGCGCGGCCGCCGAGGCATGGGGGATGTCGGACCAAGCCATTCATGTGAAAGGGCTGGAGCCGGCCGGCTACGACCCGCGCGTGCTCAAAGGCATGGGGCTGGCCTATGGTTCCTCTGACCGGGGTGCCTGCCACCTGCGGGCCACCTTCTACAAACCCGAACTGGCCGGCCTCGTCGATCCGGAAAAGATCGAGGGCAAGGCCACCGTCTTCGCCGAGTGGGAAGATCGTCTGACCATTTTCGACACGCTGATCCTGTGCCGCTTCTACCGCGACTTGTACCAGTGGGATCAGTTGGCCACGATCATCCAAAGCACCACCGGATTGGATCTCGACAATGACGCCATGAGAAAAATCGCCTCAGGCGTATCCGACAACACCAGGCGGTTCAATCTTCGGGAAGGGTGTGTGCCTCAAGACGATATGCTACCCCGGCGCTTCTATAAAGAAGCATTGCCGGAA
Source organism: Desulfobacteraceae bacterium (assembly GCA_003599575.1). Classification (GTDB taxonomy): domain Bacteria; phylum Desulfobacterota; class Desulfobacteria; order Desulfobacterales; family Desulfosarcinaceae; genus Desulfatitalea. The sequence goes on from QZKV01000178.1 coordinate 17,374, forward strand.
ACTGGAAAAATCATAACCGAAGACCAGATGAAGCGACTCATGGCGGACTATTACGAGGCGCGCGGCTGGGATAAAAATGGAACCCCGCCTGAGATATAGCTCAAATTCGAAACGACACGTTTGCTTCTCTCTTATATTTCAGCTCAACCGGCAACAGGCGACTTGCACTAAAGAAACCCTCAACGAACCAACCACTACACCGGACGCAAAAGGGCGGTGTCCTCATTGGTGGCAGATCATCCTTCGAGTTGCCCCACGCCGATTTAGCCATAGATTGTTGCCAGTGATTAATCATGTCCCGCAAAGAGGGTCAACGCAGGATGCAAGGGACAGCCGTTCAATACGGGCAATTTATTTCTTTGAGGCAGCCATATGGTCAAACCCAATCAAAAGATCGCCTTGATCACAGGTGCCAATCGGGGCATCGGTTTTGAAATTGCACGCCAACTGGGTGCCCGCGGGATCCATACCTTGATGGGCGCGCGGGACCCTGCAAAGGGTCGCGCGTCGGCGGCTCGGCTGGCAGCCGAAAACCTCGGCGTTGAATTCTTTCACATCGATGTAGCGGACAGGACGAGTATTCAGGATGCGGCTGACCGCATCGACCGCCAGTTCAGCCGGCTGGATATCCTGGTCAACAATGCCGGTATTGCGCCCGACGGCGGCGGCTCGGTGATGGATGTGCCGGCCGAAAAATTTGAAGCGGCCCTGATAACAAATGCGCTGGGGCCGTTGCTGTTGAGCCGCGCGTGCGCCAGGCTCATGCAACGCAACCAATACGGCCGCATAGTCAATATCTCCAGCACGCTGGGATCCCTTACGGCAATGTCCGCAGCCTCGGCCGAAGAAGCGGCCACGAAGGTTCCCGCTTACCGCCTGTCCAAAGCCGCGCTGAACGCCGTGACCACTTTGCTGGCCATGGAACTGAAGAATTTCCGTATCCTGGTCAATTCGGCTTGTCCGGGATGGGTGCGGACCGATATGAGCGGCGAACAGGCGCCCTTGTCGCCGGCAGAGGGCGCCGATACGCCGGTGTGGCTGGCCACCCTGCCGGATGACGGACCCAGCGGCGGCTTTTTCCGCGAACGCAAGGCCATCCCCTGGTAAATAAGAAGGTGGTTCGGGGCCGACTCTGGTCTCATCAATTCCGGCAAGTGAAAAACAGCGCTTTCATAACAATTACAAAACAGCCAGGGATGTGAAAAACAACTATCTGAGCGATCTGAACTCAAGTACCGCAAAGAAGAAAAATGCGGAATTGGAGGAGCTGGGGCTGCCCACATTGCCTCAGCTCAAGGATGAATTCACGCAGCTATGCGACGAGTTGGACATCTGAAGCACTGCCGGTACAGGTTATGCCGGCCCCAGTGCCGGCGTACCAACGGCTTGGCGGAGGGGCGCTTCGCTGCAACTCAAGTCGAGGGTGGTTTTGATAATGTTTACAGCGATACGATACCCGCCAGCCAAATTTCGGATTCGTTGCCGCAGGCGCTGCAAACGGCTTCTCCTTTAATTTGCGCTTCGTCGCTGGATACAATGCGCGGAACTTCTGTTTGCGCACTGTTTTCGGGCAATGAACAGGTGATCACCATTTCGGCCTCGTTACCGCAGTTCTGGCATTTACAAGACTGCTTGTAATTTCTCATCCCCATACTATCGCCTTTATGTCCTTTCTCTGAACACTTTGGCTTATGGTTCGATGGCGCGGCCCTCGATAAGAATAGCCAGGCGTTTCCCTGACCGGACGAGCACGACATGCGCGTCGCTGTGGCCGGCCAGGGGTGCGTGTTGGCTTCTCAGGCGGTTGAAGTCCAAACCTTGCAATGCTTGCTGCGTCAGGTCGATGACCTGTTCGAGGCGCTCGTGTTCATGCGGTTTTGCGCGAAAATATTCCGACAGCGCGCTATTGTAGAGCCTTTTGATCTCCGTCTCGATGCAGTGCCTGGAGAGGTCCAGTCTGACTTTGTCCATGTGATTCCTTTAATATGGATGTTTCCGATTACCATAAACATCTCTTTTCTACGTGTCATCGGGCCTTGTTACGCGCCTCTGATGGCTTCTGCAAATATTTGGGGTGGAGGGGTTTCATTTGAAACCCCTCCACCCCCAAGCTTCTCGCTATCAAAAAACATTGTCAGCCCGAACAGAAGGCAGTCCCCGGACCGCCGAAACGCTGTCAAACCTTTCCGGACGAGCGTCAGCGCATGCATATGCCTTTTGCGCGGGAGATCTTGCCGGCCGGTGTCGCTCAGGCGGCCAGATCCGACGCCGCGGGGTGATCGCATGATCGTCATCTTTGGAAACTGCCATCCGAGAGGGTCTTCAAAAAAGCCGCGATATTCGCTCCATCCATCATGAAGTTGAAGGGCTGCAGGATGACCCGGTTTTGATCCAGCTCCGGTTCCGGAAACAGGCTGGCATCAGGTCCCATACCACCGCCCATGCCGCCACCGCCCATGCCGCCCCCACCCATGCCACCACCCATGCCGCCGCCCATGCCCATGTCCATCATGGCGCGCCAGGCGTAAAAATGGATGATGCCGTCCATTCCATCCAGATTTTTGAAGAAACCGTTATGGCCGTAAGCCTTTACAAAATCGTGCGAGGGCCTCAGATCGACATTGCGCAGTGTCGGCGTTTTGAACTTGCCCATCTCCTGTTCGTACACCGACGCTGGAAAGCCCGCGCTCTTCAGAAAAGAGCCCAGGCCATAATCCACCCAGCGGGTGCCGGCGGGATTCCATTTCTTGGGCATGTCATAAAAAGGATTCTCGGGGTTTTTGGGAAGGCCGAGGTTGTGATAGCTGAAATCCGTGAATACCGGATAACCGGCCGTACCTTCGGCCAGGCTGTGGCATGAGGCGCAGTTGCCCCGGTTGGGATCATTGAAGATCGCCAGACCCTTCAGCTCGTCATCGCTCAGGCCGAGATTGCGGTAGTGTTCCCATCGGGCGGGGTTATTCTGGGCATTGCCGCC
>QZKV01000088.1 GCA_003599575.1 Desulfobacteraceae bacterium
CTTTGAAAAAGGGGGATTTAGGGGGATTTCCCCTCGTTCCCAAGCTCTATCTTGGGAACGCAGACCGGCAGTAGTCGAGCTCGCCGGAACCTGTCCCGGCTGGCCGGATCGACAAAGACCCCAACAGGTTAATTTCCCTCACCTCATAAGCCTCTTGCCTTAGAGGCGTCTTTCCCTTATTTTCAATCCGTGCCGTTTGCCCCCGGGGGTTCGATAAATGCTCCGTGGACAAAAGGCGCGGATTTTTATTTTCAAGCCTTGCATTCTGCCCCGGTCAAAACCAAGCCCATGGCGGCTTGCACTTGCGCCGGCAGCGGGGTTTACAGGTGCGTTCTGGAACGTCATCCGTGAAGCGATTAAATACATTTTTTCGCCTGTTCTGGCTTTTGCCGGCCGTGGCCATGGCTGCGCCTTTTTGCGGGTGGGCGGAAGATCTCGGCGGATCGGTGTTGCGTGATTATCCGGTGGCGCTGACGCTTCCAAAGGGAAGGCTGGAGATCGATCTCGATTACCTGGTGATCCGTTACGCAGATGATCTTTTCGATGCTGAGGAAGAAAATGTTGCCGGACCGCTCGGACCCGGTGATTTGGATGGACTGCGGCTGACGGCGAACTATGGGTTGTTCCGGCGGATGACGCTCATGTCTTCCCTGCAGTACAGGGATATTGAGTACGGGGCGGGCAGCCTTGAAGTCAAAACCTTGGATTTCGGACTCAAACAAAACCTTGTGGATAAAAGGGATTTGCGGCTGCCCAAAGTCGCCCTCGATTTAGGTCTCGGGTTCAATTGGGCCGATGATCAGGTGATCGATGCGGCCGATGTCCAGGACAGCCTCTCTTTCCAGGATGCCTCCGATTGGACCGCTTCGGCACGCATTACGACCGGCTGGGTCTGGGGCAGCCTTTTCCCTAACTTTTTCGCAGAGTACGGATATACGCGCATCGAAGGCACCATGGCTGGCCCGACAGTGCTTCCGGACGCGCCGGACCTTCCGGTGTCCTTGACTTCCACGGTCGACCGCTCCGAAATGTACGCCAAGGGCGGCTTGAGTTTACTCATCAAATTCCCCTATCGCGCCCTGCTGCACTTCGAGTATCATTTTCTTCGGCTCTTCCGCGACAAGGAGCTAGAGTATTTGAAATACAATCATGTCTTCAAGGTGGATTTCAATTACTACTTTACCCGGAAACTGGTCGGCCATATCGGCGGGATCTATTTCCGTCGCCAGCTCAATGGTGAAATTCCCTTTCTCTACAATTCATTTACGCAGACGAGTTTCGATCGGGATTATGGGTATATGTCCGTGGGGTTGACCTATCTTTTCGAATTTTGAAGATAGTTTACTACAAATGAACGCCCGGAGGCCGTGCATGCGGCACTTTAGGAATGCCGAAAGCTAAAATCCCCCCCGGCCCCCCTTTTCCAAAGGGGGGAGCTGGTGTTTTGAAGCTCCTTTTTCAAGGGGGGAGATGGTGTTTTGAAGATCTTTTTTCAAAGGGGGGAGATGGTGTTTTGAAGATCTTTTTTAAAAGGGAGGAGATAGGTGCTTTGGAGCTGCTTTTTCAAAGGGGGGAGATGCATCTTCTCGAATGGTGAATGTCCAGGCAACAGGTCCTTCTCCCGTTTGCATTTCCCTTCCAGCGCAGGCTACCCGTCATTCCACGGCTGAAAACCGCTTGCGCTGTTCTCTCTCTTATTCTATGAGGCCTCGATCGTTTTCTATGAGGCCTCGATCGTTTCCGGCTCGCTTTTGCGGACCACGGCCAATTCGTCGGCGGAAAAGACCTTATTCACGTCCAGAATGATGATGAACCGATCGCCCAGCTTGCCGATGCCTTTGATGAATTCGGTATTCCACTTGGCTCCGATCTTGGGCGCTTCTTCGATGGCGGATGGGTCCAGCTCCATCACATCGTGGACGGCATCGGCCATGGAGCCGATAATGCTCATTTCTCCATCCAGCGCGATTTCCATCACGACAATGCGGGTGTCGACCGTGCGCTGTGTGGCCGGCAGGCCGAATTTGAGGCGCAAATCCACCACAGGCACGACGCTGCCGCGAACATTGATGACACCGCGCATGAATTCGGGCGAGCGCGGCACCTTGGTGATTGGCGCAACATCCAGAATTTCGCGCACCTGCACCACATCCAGGGCGAATATCTCTTCACCCAGCTTGAAGGTGAGGAATTGGGAGCGTTGTGCGGGATCAGTCGTCATATTTTTGCGTCCTTTCATGCGTCAGGCTTTTTTTGATAAACGTTGGCTTGGATCTGCCGCAAGGGCAGATCCAAGCCGTTCAGCGTCTCGGAATGTCCCATAAACAAATAGCCGCAGGGTTTGAGGCAGCGGCAAATGCGTTCCAATACGGCATGCTGGGTTGCTCGGTCGAAGTAAATGATCACATTGCGACACAATACGATATCCATGCTGGCGGGCATGCCGTAGTCGTGCTCCATCAGGTTCAACCGCCGGAATTCCACCAAGCGCCGTATTTCTGGAGCGATCCGGATGCGCGGCCTTTCCCGATCTTTGCTGCGCAGCAAATACTTCTTTTTGATGCCCGGCGGGATAGGATGGCTGTCGCTCTCCTCGTAAATGGCTTTGCGTCCGATGTCCAGTACCCGCGTGCAAATGTCGGTGGCCAGGATGCGGAATACCAATCCTTCTACCCGGGTCTCCAGCTCGCTTAGAACCATCGCCAGTGTATACGGCTCGGCGCCGGTAGAGCACCCGGCGCTCCAAATTTTAAGCGGCCGGTGGATGCCGATGCCCTTGCGCCGCAGCAGTTCGGGGATGACCGTCTGCACCAGCACTTCATAATGGCGCGGTTCCCTGTAGAATTCGGTCTTATTGGTGGTCACCACATCCATCAGGTGGATGAGTTCCTGTTCCCGGGCCGGGCTTTTGAAAACAAAAGCGTAATAGTCTTCGAAAGAGCTCAAATTCAAATGACGTAAGCGTTTCTGCAAACGCGATTGGAGCATCGTTCGTTTGCCGGCCGGCATCTTGATTCCCAATTGACTCGTGATGAAGTGGCTGAACGCTTCGAAGAGTTTGGGGGTCAGCACCGGTCCGTCGCTGGTGTGCGTTCCTTTGATGTTTTGCATGGTTGCGGTGTCAACTCCCCTCACAGCTAAATCCCCCCCGGCCCCCCTTTTTCAAAGGGGGGAGTTATTGAAAGTCCCCCTTTGAAAAAGGGGGATTTAGGGGGATTTTTTCAAGATAGACGGCATTGTGTAATACCCGAACCCTGTGCCATCAGGGGACTTCCTTTTTAAAAGTAACGGCATTGCGTTTACCCAAGCACTTTCTTGACCACGGCCAGCAACTGATCGGGTTTGAAAGGCTTGACAATCCAGCCGGTCGCACCGGCGGCTTTGGCGGCGTCTTTTTTATCCGCTTGCGATTCGGTGGTTAGAAACACGATCGGCAGAAATTTGAATTTGGGTGTGGCCCGCAGGGCTTTGATCAAGTCAAGCCCGTTCATATTGGGCATGTTTAAATCGGTAATGAGCATGTGAACGCCGGCGCCGTTGATTTTGTCCAAAGCATCCTGACCGTCGTGACACTCGATTACCTCATAGCCGGCCCCCTTTAATGTAAAAGAGACCATTTGGCGGACGCTGGCAGAATCATCGACTGTAGCGATCTTTTTGCTCATGGCTTCAAATGCCTCCTTTGGGTGCGGCAGATGTTCTCAGGCAATATCGGCCGTAAACCGGAAAAGGTTTAAAAGAAAACGGTTCGCCCGGCGCTTGTGCTCGTTGCGTTCCCAAGCTGGAGCTTGGGAGCGAGGGGAACCCCGGCGCAGCGCGGTTTGCGGCTCAGTGCGGCATCTTATTAGCGCCTGAGCACCGCTGGTGTGCGTTCCCAAGCTGGAGCTTGGGAACGAGGGGAACCCCGAGCAGCTCGGTTTGTGGCTCAGTGTGCGGCATGTGGTTTGCGCCTGGGCACTGCCGGTGTGCGTTCCCAAGCTGGAGCTTGGGAACGAGGGGAACGAGGACCCCGGAGCAGCTCGGTTTGTGGCTCAGTGCGGCATGTGGTTTGCGCCTGGGCACTGCCGGTGTGCGTTCCCAAGCTGGGGCTTGGGAACGAGGGGAAGCCCGGAGCAGCGCGGTTTGCGGCTCAGTGCGGCATCTTATTAGCGCCTGAGCACTGCTGGTTTGCGTTCCCAAGCTGGAGCTTGGGAACGAGGGGAAGCCCGGAGCAGAGCGGTTTGTGGCTCAGTGTGACATGTGGTTTGCGCCTGGGCACTGCTGGTTTGCGTTCCCAAGCTGGGGCTTGGGAACGAGGACCCCGGAGCAGCTCGGTTTGTGGCTCAGTGCGGCATCTTATTAGCGCCTGAGCACTGCTGGTTTGCGTTCCCAAGCTGGAGCTTGGGAACGAGGATGAATTCGCCTACATGAATTCGCTTCCTTCATCCCTCATCCTCTCCCTTCATCTCTCTGCCTCCATCCCTCATCCTCTCCCTTCATCTCTCTGTCCATCCCTCAATCCTCTCCCTTTATCCCTCATCTTCTCCCTTCATCTCTCCTCCTTGCATCCTTTCACTTGCTCCTTTGCGCCTTTTACAGGCATTGCCGCAATACCACGGCGGGGATGTTTTGCAGGGGCAGGATTTTTTCTACGGCGCCTTTTTTGATCGCTTCCCTGGGCATGCCGAACACCACGCAGGTGGCTTCATCCTGGGCGATGGTAAAGGCACCGGCTTCTTTCATTTCCAACATTCCCTGGGCGCCGTCATCGCCCATACCGGTCATGATGATGCCGACGGCGTTGGCGCCGGCATAGCGCGCGGTCGATCGAAAAAGGACATCTACCGAGGGCCTGTGGCGGCTTACCAGCGGCCCGTCTTTGATTTCGACGTAGTAGCGGGCGCCGCTGCGTTTAAGCAGCGTGTGGCGGTTGCCCGGCGCAATAAGAACCCGGCCGCGTATGACCGTATCGTCATTTTCGGCTTCCTTGACCGAAACCCGGCAAGTGGTGTTGAGCCGTTCGGCAAAGGCGCGGGTGAAGTTCTCGGGCATGTGCTGGACAATAACCATACCGGGGGCATCCTGGGGCAGCATTTCCAGGAATAATCGCAGCGCTTCGGTGCCGCCGGTGGATGCCCCTACGGCCACCACCTTTTCCGTGGTGCGCACCATCGCGCGGGTGGCGGGTTTGTCCAATATGGCGTCGGCGGATAGCTTGGGTTCGATTTTCCGCGCTGCAAAACGCGTGGGGCGGGCGCTGGCGGCGGCGCACAGGATATCGCAAATGCACACCTTGGCTTCTTCCAGAAAGACGCGGGTGCCGATCCGGGGTTTGGTGATGATGTCGATGGCGCCCATTTCCAGGGCCCTGAGGGCCGACTGGGAGCCTTTTTGCGTCAGGCTGGAGCACATGACCACCGGAATGGGGTGCTGGCTCATGATTTTTTCCAGAAAGCTGAGCCCGTCCATGCGCGGCATTTCAAGGTCAAGGGTGATGACATCGGGCACCTGTTTCCTTATTCTATCAGCCGCAATAAAGGGATCGGAAGCGGTCGCCATGACCGCCAGACGGGCGTCGGCTGCGATGATCCGGGCCAGGGTGTTGCGCACCACGGCCGAGTCATCAACGATCAGCACCTGGATTTTGTTTTGCATGCGAAACATCCTAAGGACGCAATCGGCCGGCGCCGGGCATGCACGCCGCGGATGACGGATCCGAAACAACTTCACAGTTCAGAATATCCCGGAAAGGCAGAGTAAAATGGACGGTTGTGCCTGCGCCTGGTTTGCTTTCCATCCAGATGCGGCCTTCCAGCAAGCCGACCAGGCGATGGACGATGTTCAGCCCGTTGCCCAGGCCGCCGAAAGGGCGCGTGGGAGAATCGTCGACCTGGCCCGGGGATTCGAAAAGGTGATCCAGTTTATCCTTGGGGATGCCGATGCCCGTATGGCTGATTGAAAAATGCAACCGGAGCGCGCTCGGATCGGTATTGGTTTTGGATTCCGCCGGTTCGGCCCGGACCACGTGCACGGCCACCTCTCCGGCCTGTGTGAACTTGATGGCGTTGCCCACCAGGTGCTTGAGTATCTGGTAAAGTCGCCCCGAATCGCCGAGCAGGTTGTCGGGCACATCATCCTGCACATGGGTGTGGATGGATACCGCCCTGTTCTGAGTGAGATCAAATTGGCGCCCGATGACCGAAGCGATGATGCTGCGCAGGGAAAAACCGGTGCATTCGATGTTGACGGCCCCTCTGTCGATGATCGTGAAATTGAGAATGTCGCCGATCAGATTCACCAGCAATTCGGCCGATCGCTGCGCAATGGTCAGATTTTCACGCTGCTGCGGGGTGATCTGCGCATCATTGAGCAGCAAACTCAGCATTCCCAGAATGCCGTTGAGCGGGGTGCGGATTTCATGGCTCATGTTGGCCATGAAGTGCCGTTTGGCGCGTCTGGCCGATTCGAGCAAATCACGGGCTTCATGCTGGGCCGTCTGCGCTTCGCGTTCCGCGGTCAGGTCGATTAAGGTCTCGATGGCGCCGATGGGACGTCCCTCATCATCCCGGATAAAGGCGGCGGTCTTCTGCAGATAGATATTGCGCTTCTGGTCCGCCAGCACGATCTCCATGCAAAGCGGCCCGGCAGGTTTGTTACCCGCGCCGGTCAATGGGCAGGATGCCTCGAAATTCGGACAGTTGAAAACTTTACTGCAGGCTTGGCCGATCACCTGCGCGTGGGCCAGGCCGGTCAGTTTTTCGGCCGCCGGATTCCAATGAGAAATTCGCCCCTGCCTGTCCACCATGGCCAGACCGCAGGGGATGGCCGTAAGGACGGCCCCGAAGGTGTGCCATAGAGCGGGTTCATGGATGCCGGACTTTGGCGGGTCCTGCTTTGGTTTTGGCGTGCTCATCGTTTGTCTCCGACCTTTGAGGCAGCTTCCAATTCGATAGCCGGGCGCAGGCGCTTGAGCAGCACCGCGCCGGTGGCCGTGTCGAAAATGATCTTGCGGCCCAAAGCGCCGCCCACATCGGCTACTTTTAATATCAGGCCGTTGCTGCTGATCGTCTCCATGGCTGAAATGACGTTTTTCCGGCCCATGCCATTGGACCCCGAACCAGGATGCGGGCCTGCCATCATGGTTGCGCCGCCGAAAAGTTTGACCTCGATATCCTTGAACCGCATCTCATCGCAAACCATCCGCCGGATCATCGCCTTGACGGCACATACGGCATAACGGCCCGCGACGCGGCACTCGCCCCGGCAGCCCACCGGATTGCGGCAGCGGGGCTGTACGGCATGACAAATACCCGCCAGGCGTGTCGATCGATGAAAAAAGGTGGCCGAGACGCAGGACCCCAAGATAGTGGTCACCACCGCCGGTTGTTTGCTGAAATAGAGTTCGCCCGGTTTCAAGTAGACATAGGGTTTGTCTCCAAAGCGGTTCCTGGTGTTCATGCCCTTACGGCTGACTCCTTACCTTTCCTATGCCGCCGCGTACTCGGTCTGTACGCTGTTGAGCAGCTTCTGGACGTCCAGGATCAGCGCCACCGTGCCATCTCCCAGAATGGTGGCGCCGGAGATCTCCTCAACATCTTTGTAGAGCGCATTCATGGTTTTGATGACGATCTGGTGTTCGCCGATCACGCGATCCACGACGATGCCAACGCGCCGGCCGTCCACTTCATTGATCACGACCTGTTCGATGGCCGGCGGCTGGCCCGGGATGCCGAAATGCTCCCGCAGCGGGACAAAAGGAACGATCTGGCCGCGTATATTAAGGATGTTGCGCCCTTGGGTGCGGGCCAGGCGCTCGCGGGTCAATTCGACGCATTCTTCGATGGAAGACAGCGGCACAACGAACTTGTCCGCATCGATCTCCACCAGCAGGCCGTCGATAATGGCCAGCGTGAGCGGCAGCTTGAGTGTAATGGTGGTGCCTTGCCCCGCGCGGCTGGTGATATCGATGGCGCCACGCAGGTTTTCGAGGCTGCGCTTGACCACATCCATGCCCACGCCGCGTCCCGATACATTGGTGACGCTCCCGGCTGTGGAAAAACCGGCCTGAAAGATCATCTGGATCAGCTCTTTATCGCTTTTGTCGCTATCCGGGGAGAGCAATCCTTTTTCGATGGCCTTGCGCCGTATCACCGCCGGGTCGATGCCGGCGCCGTCGTCGATGATGTGGATGAGCACATTGGCCCCCGAATGCTCGGCCTTCAGGCGGATGACCCCCTGTTCGGGTTTGCCGGCCTTGCAGCGCCGTTCCGGTGATTCGATGCCGTGATCGATGCTGTTGCGCAGGATGTGCACCAGCGGGTCGTTCAGTTGCTCGATGACGGTTTTGTCCAACTCGGTATCGCCGCCTTCGGTCTGAAGCAGTATGCGTTTGCCCAGTTCGGCGGCTAGGTCGCGCACCAGCCGGCGCAATTTGCTGAAGGTGACATCGATGGGCAGCATGCGGATGCCCAGGGTGTTGTCGCGCAGTTCGGCGGTCAGCCGTTCGACCACTTCACTGATGGAGACCAGTTCAGGATCGCGTTCGAGCATGGCTTTGCGGCTCAGGCGCGCCTGAACCGTCACGAGTTCTCCGACCAGATTCACCAGCGTGTCGAGCTTCCCGGCCGCCACGCGCACGCTGCTGCCGGCGCCTTGGCGCTCGCGCCGCACGCGGGCCGACTGGACAAGCTCTTGTTCGGCCAGGGCCGAGCGGACCTTCTCGGCACTGACCATCTGCGATTCAACCAGAATCTCGCCGATCCGTTTTTGTCCCTGCAAGGCCGCTTCTATCTTCTCCGGAGGCAGATCGCCGCGGGCGACCAGGATTTCTCCCAAGCGCCGGGAGCATTTTTTTTCTTCGGGAGTTCCGGCATCATCGATCAAATCGATTTCCAGATCGCAGGCGTCCTCGACGAAGATGAAGACATCTTTGATGTCGTTGATGCATTTTGTGGTGGTCAGTAAAATATCCCAATAGAGGTAACACTTCTCCGGGTCGAAAGTGTCGGGCGGCGGAATCCGATCGCTGTGCAGAATATTACGGCAAGCTCCCAATTGAGAGAGTTCCGCAAGCAGGGCCAGCGGGTTGGTGCCGTTTTGAAAAAGGGTCTCATGGGGAACAAAGCGGATGTGAAAGATCTTCTCCGTCTGCGGGCACCCGGCCTGCTCCGCGTCCATCGAATGATCGGGCGAATGATCGGGTGCCGCCGCGGCTATGGGAGTTTGGCGCTCTGCCTGCAGAATGGCGCGAAAAGCTTTCAGAATCGTCAAACCTTCCTGCGCATCCACCGCGCTTTGATCGGCGGCGTGGTCGAGCATGCTTTTGATATGGTCGCGTGCGCGCAGGGCCAGGTTGACCAGACCGGTGGTCACCGGCACACGGTTTTCGCGGACCAGGTCGAAAACCGATTCCACATCATGGGTGAATTCGGCGACGGCCTCAAAGCCGAACATGGCTCCGGAACCTTTGATTGTGTGCATGGCACGGAAAACGCGATCCACCAAATCCATATTGCCGGAATCGGCTTCCAGCTCCAAAAGAGAAGTCTCCAGTTCGGCGAGCAGTTCGAAGGCTTCCACCTTGTAGGCTTCTTTCTGCATGTCCATGATCTCATATCCTCGCAGGGGTGAGTAGAATGCGGCGGTGGCTACGCTTCAGCAGTGAGGTCTGCCAACGCCCGGGCATCCAGACCGGCTTCCCGCATCACTTCCAGCAGTGCTTCCGGGGCACCCTCCAAACGCACGCCGCCCGCCCGGGCGCCGGCCAGCCGCTGGAGCTGGCAGACGATCTGCAGGCCGGCGCCGTCGCAGGCTTCTATACCGGCCAAATCAATACGCAAAGGTCCTGGTGAGCAGATCAGCGGATACAGAACACGCCAGATATCGGCCGCTTCCCAGATGTTCACAACGCCGCTGATCCTGCAATGGCTGCGGTTTTCGAGGGTCTGGATGTCGATCGGCATAATCTCTCCTGCTAAAACCGTTCGAACTCGGTGTCGGAGCGGTCGCTGTTGCCGGGGGTATTTTCCATATTCAGGTTGATACCGGATTCATTTTGAGGGGCAGGCGATACTCTTTCCTTTTCTCCCATCATCCGCCGCTTTGTTTTGGGGGCCGTTTTGCCAGGCCCGGAGTTGCCCTGGCGACCTGTTTTAAAGAATGCGATCGCCTCCTGAAGTCTCTCGGCCTGCCCGGACAACACTTCAGAGGTCGAAGCCATCTCTTCGGAGGCGGAGGCATTTTGCTGAATTATCTGGTCCAATTGTTGAATGGCCTTGTTGATCTGCTCCGCACCGGTGTTTTGTTCATTGCTGGCGGCACTGATCTCCTGGACCAGTTCGGCTGTTTTTTGGATGTCGGGCACGATGCGGCCGAGCATTTCACCCGCCCGCTCGGCCACAGCCGCACTTGAACCGGACAATCGGCTGATTTCCGCGGCCGCGGTCTGGCTTCTTTCGGCCAGTTTGCGGACCTCGGAGGCGACGACGGCGAAACCCTTGCCGTGATCGCCGGCGCGCGCCGCCTCGATGGCCGCATTGAGGGCCAGCAGGTCGGTCTGGCGGGCGATTTCTTCGATGATCGAAATCTTATCGGCGATCTGCTTCATGGCCGCGACCGTTTCAGAGACCGCCTGGCCGCCGGTTTGGGCATCCGCGGCCGTTTTCAAGGCGATCCTCTCCGTCTGCGAGGCGTTGTCGGCATTCTGCCGGATGTTGGCGGCCATCTGCTCCATGGAAGAGGAAGCTTCTTCGGCCGAGGAGGCCTGTTCGGTGGCGCCCTGGGACAACTCTTCGGAGCTGGAACTCAATTGCTGGCTGCCGGAGGCCACCTGATCGGCGGCCGATTTGACGTCCGCCACAACCGCGCCGAGCCGGTCCAGCATGGTTTCCAGCGCGATGCCCAGGGCATCTTTTTCCGAGAGCACATTCACCCGGGCGCCCAAATCGCCCCGGGCGATCTTTTCGGCCACCGCAACCGTGCCGCGCAGATTGGTCACCATGGTCTCCAGGGCTCGCCCCAGGGTGTCTTTGTCCGAAAGATGTTTGACTTGGACGTTCAGATCGCCCATCGATATCCGTTCGGCGATCTGCACGGTGTTTTTCAGGTTGGCGACCATGGTGGTCAGCGCCTGCCCCAAAGTGTCTTTCTCGGACAGCATACGGACGGTCACCCCCAAGTCGCCCTGGGCGATTTTTTCGGCAATGGAGACTGTGGCCTTCAAATTGGCCAGCATCTGCTTCATCGCCTCGGCCAATACGCCGATCTCATCTTTTTGAAACACATCGATGGTGGCCGTCAAATCACCCCGGGCCACGTGGGACGCAAAATCGACCCCTTTCAGCAAGGGCCGCACAATGCCGCGGGTGATTACCCAGCCCAGCCCGGAGCCCACCAAAACGGCCAGAAAACTGAAAATGAGGACCCCCTTGCGGGTAGTGACGGCAGATTTAAGCATCTGCTCATCGGTCATGATGTGGCGCTTGGCTTCCGTTCGGATGTCGTTGAACAGCGCCTGAACCTGCACCAATGCCGGAATGGTTTCCTGGGCGTAGATGCGGTTGGCTTCGACCATGCCGGACAGTTCCTTTTCCGATTCAGCGCGTAGCTCTTCCAGGCCGGCAAGGGTCTTTTCCAAAAAAGGAAGGGTACGGGTTTCGAATACCTGTCTGGCTTCCGAAGGGGATCGTGCCAGGGTCTCTTTGATGGCCACGGCACTGTTGTGCAGGGCCTCATGGTGCTGGCGCAGTTGCTGCCACTTTGCTTTGAAGGTCGCATTGCCTTGCTCATAGGCAGCCAGGGCTTTTTCCGAATCCAGCCATTTTCCCATGGCGCATTGGGTCGCATCGGTCTGCACAGACAGTGAGCGTTCGCCTTTGAGCAGAGCATCACGGATTTGAGAAGCCCATTTCAGGTGATCCACTTCGCGCGTCAGGAGAAGGGCGGGCATTTGAATGTCACCTTGTTTGAAATGCTGGCCGATGGCTATGGCCGATTCATGCAACCTGCGGTGGGGTGCTTCGATCTCTTTGAGCATCGGCGCCAGGGAGGGTACGAATGCTTCGGCCCCCTTGCGGCCTTCGCCGTAAAGCCATTGGCCGAATCCGCAGCGGTGGTGATCTGTCTCAATGCTCAGGACGGTGACTTTTTCATCCGTGAGCAACGCGTTGACCTTGCTGACCCAATTGAGGTGATCGAGCTCTCTTTGGGCTAGAATGCTATCCAGTTTGTTGCCTTCGATTACTTGTCCGGCGTTTTGAAGGATGCTGCTGATGCCGGAAAAGGACCACCAAGCCACTATGGCGAGTAAAAAGAGCACGCTGGCGAAACCCACGGTGAACTTTCGGCTTAATTTGAGGTCCTTCCATTGCATGGTGATTTCCTCTAACCTTTCTTCCCGGTTGCCGCAGATCATCTACCCGGTTGTTTAATTGGAGGTTGTTGAGTCCCTCGGTTCTTGATTGGACGCAGGTTTTTGTTTTGGCTAAAACAATTCCACGTTGGCATCGAATTCTTCTTCAATTGCGGTGCCGTTGCCCTGTTGTGGTGCACGGGGAAGCTGCTCCGTATCCACGCCGTGCGCGGCCTCCGGGCTGAAAGCCTGCCGGTGGGCCTCGCGCTCGCGCTGCATGGTATAGCGTTCCAGAATTTTTTGCTCCTCTTCGATCCACTCCTCGGACACCGCATCCGCACAGGTCTGCAAAAGTTTCCCAACCCGCGTCATCTCGCTCAATTGCTGTTGGCAGACAGCCGCAATTTCTTCGAAAAAGCCGATTTTGCGGCGGCTTTGGGAGATTTTTTCGCCCAGCCGCGCTCCCCTTTCCAGGGCCTCTTGAGACTGCTGTTTGAAAAGCTCGCAAGCAGTGGAAAAATCATCCATGCCCTTGCGCAGCATCCGGCCGGCCTGATTTACTTCTTGTTCTTCGCTTTGGTTGCGATCCATTGAATCCGAGGCGGATGCGATATTGCCCATGATTGCGGCCACGCTCTGGATGGTCGCATTGGACTGCTCGGCCAGTTCTTTCATTTCATTGACGATGGATTCGATGGCCTTGCCCGTACTGCCCAGGCGGGTCGATTTGATGACGGCATTCAATGCCTTCAGGTGAATTTCAAAGTTGATGTCACGCACTTTTTCAATATGCTGCCCCATGCGGGCGACGGTCTGGCGGGTTTGCTCGCGGGCTGCGTTGAGCCGTCCGATACCGTCGAGGCCTTCGTCGAACAAGGCCAGCAGTTGTTCCAGCGCCCGCCTGAGAACGGCCACAGGGTGCCGGCCGGTGGAGGTATCAAACCGGCAGACGCTTCCGCCGGAAGTAAAGTCCAGTCCTTCCGGCTGGGCAACCGCCCGCACGGCGATGATCAAATTGTCCAGGGCCGATTCACTTTGCCGGCCGACCTCGGCCACGTCCGCGATGATGGTTTTGAGATGGGTCGTTTGAAGGCGGTTGATGCCATATACTCTCCCGAAGACGGCCTTCATGGCAGGCGGCGGCAAATCGATGGCTCCCGATGTTTGCATGATATCGAGTGCTTCTTCGATGCAGGAATTGATATGCGCCACTCTTTGCGAGATATTGTCGTGGATCTGGACGCTGACGACCAAACGCCCCACCTGCTCACGGATCTGTCCGGCTTTTTCACCCACGCCGTCCAGTATCGACATCGTGCGCCCCATGAGCCCTTCCACTTCCCTCAAGGCGCTTTGCACCATCGTCTCCGCGGAGATGAGCAACCCCTCCAGGTGCTGCATGTGTGCGCCGATTTCGGTTTGAATGGCCTCGATGGTCTGCTGGGCCGATTCGGTATCCTCATTGATCTGTCCGGCCACCGCATGTACGGTCTTGGCCAGGCCGTTGATCTCCTCGGCCAGGGCCTGGAAGGTCAACTTGGCCTGTTCGCTGCGCGCGCTCTCAATGCTGATGTTCAGGCCGACCATTTTCAGGGTTTTGGCAATCTGCTTGAAGTTCTTGTTTTGATTGGACAGTGCTTCGAGATCGCTCCGGGTCGCTTTCAGCCCGGCGATATCACTGGACAGCTTGGTGCGCTGCTCATTGAGTTCGCGCATCGCCTCTTTGGCATGCTCCTGTATGATATTAAGGGCGCTTTGGATGGTCTCGTTGCGGTCGGTGGATAGGACTTCGAACACTTTGCGGGTCAATTCGTCCGCTTGAGAGTGAATCGTCTGCAATTGGGCGCCCAGGTCCAAAAAATCCGCTTCGGTTGACTTGCAGATCCGCTTCAGTCCGGCCGCGCACTTTTGAAGCGCACCGCTGATCGACGCCGTACCCGGAAGCGCAACTTCGCTGCCAGGGGATGGCGCGGGCGAATCTTTCCTGGGAAAACCCATTGCAGGCGCCTGCAGCGCCGGCCGTCCGTGGGCGGGCTCCGGATGGGCGGATGGCATGGATGGGGTTGAACGGCGTTTGCGAATCCGGTCCAACCATTTGCCGCCCTTGTCTATGAAGCGGCCAAAGTGCTTGGCGGTTGCGGCCTGCACAGAGGAGAAAAAGCCCATGGTCTGCCCATCCTGCAATTTTGACCCATTCTGCCGCAACCAAGGCCCGCCGGCGCATAGCGCGATCCAACCTGTATGTTGCGCTCGCGGTTCGCGAACTGGTGCGGCATAGTGCCCGTAAATAAAGCCGCCCAACGGGCAGCCGTATGTTTCCGTTTCGCCGGTTGATCCAGAGGGAATGTCAGCGCATCGATGACCGGCGAATTTCCGCCCCGGTCCCCTGCGATGCGTATTCGTTATATCGGTCTTTTAACTGCCGGCTTTAGATTGGAGCATCTTCCATTAAAGGTGCTCGTTCGATGACGGCGGCCAGTTCATTGGATGAAAAGATCCGGTCTACATCCAGAATAATAATGAAGGCATCCTGGTACTTGCCGATGCCCTTGATGAAATCGGTGTTCCATTTGGCGCCGATTTTGGGAGCGGCCTCGATCTGGCCGGGCTCCATCTCTATGACATTGTGGACGGCGTCGGCCAATGCGCCGATCGTGCATTCCTGGCCATCAAAAGCAATTTCCATCACCACGATGCGGGTATCGACCGTTTTCTCGGTGCGGGGCATTTCGAATTTCAGACGCATATCAACGACCGGCACAACACTGCCGCGTACGTTGATCACGCCGCGCATGAAGGCCGGCGCGCGGGGAACTTTGGTAATGGTGGTGAAATCCAGAATTTCGCGCACTTGTGCGACATCCAGGGCGAAAATCTCTTCTGTCAGTTTGAAAGTAAGGTATTGATGCAGCATGATTTCGCTTTTTTTGTTGGACATGCCCGTATCCTTTCCGGGTAAACCCGTTTGTCCGTCTTAATTTTCTTCTTTTCTCTTTGTGCTTTGAACCATCAGAACCTTTCAAACTCTGCGTCCGGGTCCTCGCCGTTGCCGGGCTTGCCCATGCGCAGGACAACCCCGCCGGCCAAGGATTCCTCGTGTGCTTTTCCGTTGCCGCTCTGCCCCTTGACTTGCAGCTTCTGGAAATGCTGGTGCAGATCGACTGAGGATTTTCGCTCTGCGCCGGCCGAAACCACGTTGACTTTTTTGAAGGGTTCCCCGGATTGTTTGTTCAGCCTGAAGAAGGCGATGGCCTCCTGCAACTGCTCGGCCTGCCCAGAGAGCTCTTCTGCCGTGGAGGCCATCTCTTCGGAAGCCGAGGCGTTTTGCTGGATCACCTGGTCGAGCTGCTGAATGGCTTTATTGACCTGTTCGGCCCCGCTGTTCTGCTCGCTGCTGGCGGCACTGATCTCCTGTACCAGTTCGGCGGTCTTTTGGATGTCCGGTACAATGCGGCCGAGCATTTCGCCGGCCCGTTCGGCCACCTCTACACTGCTGCCGGACAAGCGCCTGATCTCGCCCGCCGCGGTCTGGCTGCGTTCGGCCAGCTTGCGCACTTCGGAGGCCACCACGGCAAAGCCCTTGCCGTGTTCACCCGCGCGCGCCGCCTCGATGGCCGCGTTGAGGGCCAGAAGGTCCGTCTGACGGGCGATTTCTTCAATGATCGAAATCTTCTGGGCGATCTCTTTCATGGCGGTCACCGTCTCGGCCACGGCCTTGCCGCCGGCCACTGCGTCTTCGGCCGACTTGAGAGCGATCTTTTCAGTCTGCGCGGCGTTGTCCGCGTTTTGCTTGATGTTGGCGGCCATCTGCTCCATGGACGATGAAGCTTCTTCGGCCGACGCGGCCTGCTCGGTGGCGCCCTGGCTCATCTCCTCGGAACTGGAACTGAGCGCCTGGCTGCCTGAAGAAACATTTTCGGCCGCGGTCTGCACTTCCCGGACTACTAAAATGAGGCGCTGCACCATCTGCATCAGCGCTTCGGCCAGAATGCCCACTTCATCTTTCTGCTGGACCGCGATATCGGCGGAGAGGTCGCCGGTCGCAACCGTCCTGGCAAAATCGACGCCCTTGCGCAAAGGCACCAGGATGCCACGGGCGATCAGCACGGCCGAAAAAATTCCCAATACGATGGCAACAGCGCTAAAGACCATTACGGCGGTGCGCGTTCTGACCGCTGCGTTCAACATCTGATCGTCTGTCATGACGTTTGCCTTGGCTTCCTTGCGTATGGCAGCCAGCAGCCGCTGCACCTCATCCAGCGCCGGGGTCGTCTGTTCGGCATAAATGATCTGTGCCTGGTGCATGCCCTGGAGTGCGTGCACGGCCTCATCGCGCAAACCGCGCAAATGGGTGAGGGTTTGGTGCAGCAGGGGAAGGGTCTGGGCATCGAACAGCTTGAGCGCCTCGTTCTTGGAACGTCCCAGGGCCTCCTGGATGTCCGCGGCCGATTGGTGCAACTGCTCATGCGAGGTCACCAGGCGGTCCCACGTAGTCTTTACCCCGCGGTCACTTAGCTCATAAATTTTGAGAGCCCCTTCAGTCTGCAGCCATTTGCCCAAGGCGCATTGGCGCGGATCGGTCTGGACGGTCAGCCTGCGTTCATCTTTGAGAAAGGTATCGCGCATCTGGATCGCCCAATTGAGATGGTCGATTTCACGGGTCAGAAGCAAAGCCGGCAGGTCATTATCGGCCTGCTTGAAATGTCGGCCGATTTCGATGGCCGATTCATGCAGCCTGCGGTGGGGTTCTTCAATTCTATTCAACAGCGGCGCCAGGGCCGGCGCGAGCATTTCAGCATGCTTGCGGCCCTCGCCGAAAAGCCACTGACCGAAGGCGCACTTGTGGTCATCGGTTTCGACGGTCAAGGTGGTAATCTTTTCGTCCGTCAACAAGGCATTGACTCGATTGATCCAGTTGAGATGGTCTACCTCTTTCTGGGCCAGCAATCCATCGAGTTGATTGCCTTCGATGACCTGCCGTGCATTGCCGACGATGCCGTCAATCCCCAGAAACGACCAGGCCGCCACAATGCTCAGCAGGAGCAGTACGGCCCCGAACCCGATGCTGAATTTATTAGCTAATTTTAAGTCCTTCCAGCGCATGCTCTTTGTCTCCTTTCACTTCCACCGAGGCCTTGCCGGCGGAGTGTTTGCAGTCAGGCCAAATTGCTTTGCCCCGACAGAAGGTTTAAACCTCACGTCAAGGGAGAGGTGCTATTCGACTTCTTACAGGTTCACCGCTTGGCGGGACGGCAGGAGCACAGTTCAGATCAACATGCGCGATGGAATGCTTCTTTTGCAGCTCATAGAGTCGGGAGCGGGAGACACCTGCCAGAAGGGGCTTTGACCACATTGCCGTCTGCTGCGGAAATAATCTGGTTGATGTAAATGGTTCTTTGTTTTTTGGATCGCTTTGTCCCGAAAGCCTTGCCAGAACGCACAGGGATGTTCGCGCGGCACAGCATCAGATCCGGCAAAGGAGCATCCGGGCGCATCCAACCGATGGCACCCTGAACAGCGTCGGCCGGGCCGCTTGTGTGGTTCGCCGCTTTGACCGTCCCTTGGGCGTGCTGCCGGATGATGACCCTGCAACGTACGGCCGATAGGATCATAACCATCCAGGAACAGCCCCTTGGCCATGGTATGTTCGCCTTGCACTTGAGAATTTGGGTGATAATCGTTTTCTATCTCAGAGTATCGCCGCGGAGCGTTTTTTCTTTAGGTAAACTTGAATTTTCCGCTCGGCGGAACCGGGACGAAAGGTTCGCTGCACCCGGATGGACGGCTTTGGGCTGCTTTGGGCTGCCTCTGAATTGTTTTTGTACCCTGTTTCGGCTATATTCCCCTGTAAGCATCTGATCGTGCATAAAAGCAGAAATGTCCCGCTTAAACTTGATAACTTCGCAAACCGTTTTATACCGGCCTGCGGAGCTTTTTCGGGCTGCGACCCGGCTCAAAGGGAATAACAAAATGTGGAGGGAGAACATGTTTAAGACTTTCCGGGGGCCAGCGTTGTTGATGATCATGGTCGCTTTCCTTTCGACCGGCTGCGGATACAATTCACTGCAGAATCAGGAGGAAGAGGTGTTCAAGGCCTGGGGAAACATAGAGGCCAGCTTGCAACGCCGGGCCGATTTGATCCCCAATTTGGTCGAAACGGTAAAGGGCTATGCCGCCCATGAGCAGGAAACGCTGCAAGCGGTGATCGAAGCCCGCGCCAAAGCCACCAGCGTGCAATTGTCCCCCAAAGACCTCGGTGATGCCGGCGCCATGCAGAAACTGCTGCAAGCCCAGGGCCAGCTCTCCTCGGCTTTGTCGCGCCTGATGGTAGTGGTGGAGCGCTATCCCGATTTGAAGGCCAATCAGAATTTCATTGATTTGCAAAATCAGTTGGAAGGCACCGAGAACCGGATCAATGTGGCCCGCCAGCGCTACAACGAAGTCGTGCAGCAATTCAACAGCATGGTGCGCAGATTCCCTTACAGTCTGACCAACAGTTTGTTGCTGCATCTTGAACGCAAGGAGTATTTTAAGGCCGAGAGCGGCGCCGGGAAGGCCCCGGAGGTGAAGTTTTGATGGAGCTGTAACCCCTGCTTGACGGCAGGGGGACGGACGATGCCCCATCTGTTCACACGGCAAAGCGCGGGAAGGGAAGCTGGAGCTTCCCGAAACGGGTTCCCAAGCTCCAGAGACTGTGTCACAATTAATTGATTCAGCAGGCAGCCAGTTGCACAGGGAATCAGTCGCCATTTTTAGTCCCGGTAGTAGTGATGCATGCATTGGGTTTGCGCTGGTTCCCAAGCTCCAGCTTGGGAACCTTATCTTGGAAGCTCCATCTTCCATATGTGCGATAGGAAGCCACCATGCGGTATGGTGCAACAAAAACGCACACGGCTGTTCTGCATCAGTTTCCGGGCCGATGAACAAAACGGTTGGTCCCAGCTTTTCACCAGCAAAGTGTAGGAAGGGAAGGGAAGCTGGAGCTTCCCGAAACGGGTTCCCAAGCCGGAGCTTGGGAACCAGCGAAATCCGGAGCATGGGAACCAGCGGCCCTATAGCAAACCAGCGAAAAGCCGGAGACTGGAACCAGCGACCCTATAGCGAACCACCGAAAAGCCGGAGCTTGGGCAAATCCCCTATAGCGATAAAGCCGGAGCTTGGGAACCGGCGAAGATGATGAACTGGAGATTTGTTCGTTAACCTTCGTGAATGGGTGTCTTTGTGCACGAACGAAAAGGAAAATATCAATGAAATGCGGCCGGTTGGTTTCTACCGCTTTGGTCATTGGGGCGCTGCTGTTGCTGTATCAGACCCTGTGGGCGCTGGAAGTGCCGCCGCTGCAAGGGCGGATCAATGACTATGCCGGCGTGCTCAGTCCTTCGACGGTGCAGCGGCTCGAAGAAGTGCTGACCGAGTTGGAGCGCGCCGAGGGGACCCAGATCGTGGTCCTGGCCATTCCTTCTCTGGAGGGCGAGCCGCTGGAAGAATTCTCCATCCGCACGGCTGAAAAATGGGGCATCGGGCAAAAGGAAAACGACAACGGTGCGCTTTTGTTGATCGCCAAAGAAGATCGTCAAATCCGCATTGAAGTCGGTTACGGACTGGAAGGCCGCCTGACCGATTTGATGGCCGGGCGAATTATCCGCAATGTCATCACGCCTCAGTTTAAAATGGGTCGCTTCGATCAGGGGGTTATCGATGGTGTAATGGCCATGATCGGAACGGTCAAGGGGGAATTTACGGCGCCTGAATCCCCCCGGCAGACCTCCGAAAGGAGCAGCGGCTCGCCGGGTCTGATCGGGCTGCTTGTGCTGTTTTTTTTGATCCGGGTGGTCGGGCGCGTCAAA
>QZKV01000046.1 GCA_003599575.1 Desulfobacteraceae bacterium
GCGGGAACGGAGCGCAGCGGAGTTCCCGTCAGGTGCAAGCGATTGTTCGCATTCGTTTTCTTCACCACGAAGGGCACGATTCGAGCAGGCCAAGCTCCCGATGGACCTCGATGGCGCAACCAATCACCTGCCTCGACAGCTCATCCACCTGCCTCGACAGCTCATCAAATTCCATCCTTCGTGTCCTTCGTGCTCTTCGTGGTGAAATCCAACAGGTGTCCGCGCGTGCGAACGAGCGCGGTGCAGTAAAAGCGGTTCCCTGAACTGCGCCCAGCCTTGTAGATGCTCTACCGCCAGACCCCCCGCTGCAGTGGGTTGTCAACGCAGGGGGCGTTTGGCATTTCATCTCAGCCCCTTTTCTGCTACAGGTCTTTGGTCTGAAAATCAGATCCTGTAAAGCATGCGTTGGTTGCTTTGGATCCAGTGATTCACGAATCCTGAAAGCTGATTAAAACGTAGTGTCCGATTGCGATGGAAAATGCCTGCTTCGAAATTGTTCTACGGATGGTATGTGGTCGGCGCCTGCTTTTGCCTCTGTTTCCTTTTTGCCGGCGCCGGATTTTACTCTTTCAGCATTTTCATCAAACCGATTGAAAGCGAATTCGGCTGGAGCCGATCGGCCGTATCGTTGACCATGTCGATCTACCTGGTGGTCGGCGGCCTGGCCGGTCCCCTGCACGGACGGTTGGTGCAGCGCTACGGACCCAGGCGCATCATGACGCTGAGCGCCGTCGCTTCCGGAGCATGCTTCCTGCTGGTCGGTCTCACCCGCTCGCTGTGGTATCTGTACTTGGTCTACGCCTTGTTGGCCGTAGCGGTGTGCGGCATGGGCATCATTCCCATCAGCACCCTGCTGTCCAATTGGTTCGATAAACGCCGCGGCACCGCCATCGGCATGGCCATGGTGGGCATATCGGCCGGCGGGCTTCTTTTGGCGCCCTGCGTGGGCGCGGTCAATGCGGCATGGGGCTGGAAGGCATCCTTTTTGGGAATCGGGCTGCTGGTTTGGGTGTTGGCGCTGCCGATGACCATCTGGGTGATCAGGGATCGTCCGGCTCAGGCCGGAGCGGCAGCGCAAAGTCTCCCCGGGCAGGGGGATGGAAGCGTTGGGGGTGTCTATACCCGTATCGATGTATCGATCGGCTGGCGGGCCGAAGCCGTATTGCGCAGCCGCTCTTTCTGGTGCATTTTCATCGCCTTTTTCCTGGCCCCCCTGGCCCAAATGGGCGTATTGCAGCATCAGGTGCCCCTGATTATGGACAGCGGGGCTTCCGAGTCCCTGGCCGCCGCCGCTTTGGGGTTGACCGCCGGCGTGGGTGGATTGGGAAAACTGAGTTTCGGGCGCATATCCGAAACATGGCCGTTTCACTACGTTGTTCTGCTTTGTTTCGGGCTTCAGGCCGTGGCCATTCTGATTCTGCTGCATACCCACGCCGCGATCACGGTTTGGGTGTATGCCGTGGTGTTCGGTTTTTCAATGGGCGGGGTGGTTGTGCTGCTGCCGCTGGTGGTCGGGCATTTTTGGGGACTTCTCTCCTACGGTGTGATCCTGGGTATGCTTTTTATCGCCAACTCACTCGGCGGCGCCCTGGGAACATATGCCTCTGGCCTGCTGTACGACTTTCTGGGGGATTACCGGCAGGCGCTGCATCTGTTCGCGGCTGCCTATGTCATCGCCATCATCGCCTTTTTTGCAGCGGGTAAACCCAAGCGGGAACCAGCGGCTGAACCGCCCGGCAGGAACCGTCAGCGGGTCAACCCGTAAACGAAGAGCTCTTATGGCCGCCGGCCTAACCCGATGCATTCTTTTGATCGATCCGCCGGCCGATCAGGTAAGCATCCGCGGAACTGACCAGCCATGCGAACAGGATCAGCAGCAATGCCGTCCCGAAACCCGGGCCGTGCGCTTCAGCCAAAACCTGCTGCGATGCCGCAATCATCCCATCCCAACCGATAGGTGCGTGGATATCAGCCATCTTCAGCACGACCGCCCAAGCGGTTCGCGTCGCTTGCATGAGGAAGAGAAACACGCCGGCGACAGCCACCGCCATCCAAAGCATACCGCGCAGGTAATGCTTTAAAACCACCTGCCCGAGGCCGGGAAAGATCAGCGCGGACAAAAACAAGCCCTTGACTGCATGCGACATCAATTTGGAGTCCTGCTAAATCCGCCGGGTGGACACGACGATTTCGTTCAGTGCGTTGGCCGGGCGCATCAGGCTCTCGGCGCTGGCCTCTACCTGGACGCTGTTGGCGGCTACCTCACCCGCCGCCACGCTGACGCTGGAAATGCCTTCCGAAATGCTGTCGGCCGCTTCGCTGTTGCGGATCACATGACCGCTGATGGAGGAGATCTCCGCTGAAGATTCGGATACCGACGCGGCCATGGCATGGGTGGTGTTGGATTGCTTTTCCGATATCTCCTTGATGGCCTCGCTGATTTTGCCGACCTCCTGCGCGGATTGTCCCAGTTCGCTGACCTTGCCGGTTGCGCCGTGCGCCTGCCGGACCGCTTCATCGGCAATGGACTTGGTGTCCAGGGTCGTCTTGGAAATCGTGTGGATTGTGGCGGACATGCCTTCAATGGATTGCACCACCTGATCGGCTTGTCCGGTCAGACGCTTCATGGAGGTGGCCATCTCTTTTGTATTGGCATTAAACGCCGACGCGGCCCCGGCCACCCTTCCCGATTCCTTCGACATCGCCTCCGCCCCGCGGGACATCTGGCCCGAAATCGCCGACAAGTTGACCGACGCATCTTTGAGCGCGCTGCTGTTTTTGGCTATCTCCGCGATCATCTTCTCCAGCTCCGAATTTTGCGCATTGAGCTTCTCGATGGTGGACAGGCTGCTCCAGAACAGATGGTTGTTGTCTTTGATGATCACCATCAATGCAGCATATAAATAATCAGCAATGCACTCAAAGCCACTGAAGGGCGGGACTGCTCTATAAACCCGACAATCACGACGGGGGCAAAGGCCGCAGCCCTGTTATGCCACAGCCTGGAACAAGCCTTCGATCGTCTTGCGATCGATTTTTCCGGCGGAAGTCAGGGGGATTTTTTCGACCACTTTGATGCAGCGCGGCCGGGCATAAGGCTCGAGGGCAGTCATCAGCATGCGCTGCAGGTCGACGGCATCCGTGCGGCCTGCCACGACCGCCACGATCTGGTTCTCCCGGCCGTTGACCACGGGCAGGGAAATGGCCACCGCGTCAAGGACCTGCGGCAGCTTTTTGAGCGCCTGGCGCACCGCTTCGAGATCGACCCGCCGGCCGCCGACTTTAACGATCCCATCGGATCGCCCGAGCAGTTCGAAGCGGCCGTCCTGCGTGGCGGCCACGCGGTCGGCGACCTCGAAATAACCGTCCTCTTGAATGGGCAAATCCGGCGAAAGGTAGTCCGATCGGACCTTGAGACGTTCATTCGCGATCTGCACGTCGATCGCCGGATACGGCTTGAAATCAGATTCTCCGGCGGCCCTGACCCGCGCGGCAATGCCGCCCGTTTCGGTGGAACCGTAGATTTCGGCGATCGGCACCCCTGTCTGGCGGCTGAAAGCAACCGCATCCTCGGCCGGCAGCATGCCGGCGGATGAAAAGGCCAGGCGCAAGGCACCCGGCGCAAACGGGTGGCCGTTCAAGGCCCGATAATGCGCCGGCACGCTGATCAGAACGGTGGCGTCGTTTTCGCGCGCCGCACTTTCGATTTCACCGGGAAAAGAGGGGGTTTGCGGCGCCACCCCTGCGCAGGCCAGCAGCGGCGCCAGAATGGCGTAAAGCAGACCGTAAATATGGTTGGGGCTGACCGTGGCGAGCAAACGGTCCTGCGGCCCGACATGGTAGTTTTCGACGATCGCGAGCGCTTCGGACAACAGATTGCGGATGGTCTTGGTCCACATTTTGGGGGCGCCGGTCGAGCCGCCGGTGAACAACCGCAGCCACTCGGCTTCCGCATCCCTGGAGACGCAGATTTGATCCGCGGCCCAGATCCGCCCGGACGCCTGGGGCAAAAACCGGCCCACACCTTCCGGCAACGCTCCGGCGGCGTTTCCGATGACAAAGCGGTAGCCGGTCAGGCGCCGCAGTTCCGCAAGCACCTGGACATTGAAGCTATATGGGATCACCAGCGCAGGCCCGCCGGCCAGGGAGGCCAGCAAGGCGGCGGTGAGGACCGCTTTGTCCTCCGTGCACACGCAGACAAACCGCTCGCGCACTTTTTCGGAGAAACAGGCCCGCAGGGAAGCGGCCATTGCGTAAAGCTCCCCACAGGTGGTCTGACCGAGGACAAACGCACGCTCAGGCTGCTGCGGCCCGGAAAGAATCCGGGCGATGCATTCCTGGAGCTCGGCGCTGCTTCTGCGGTTATCGCTGTATCGGGTCACACCCACGTGGCATGGTCCTTCTGCATTCAGATGCAATTTCAGTTTCATCTCGGCACGGAAACCTGGTTCCCGATCTCAGATGATTTCAGATGATGAGTTATTTACTCCGGCTGCCGTATGGTGTCAACCCGGGGGAGTTCCTGGGTATTTGGGTTTGATTTTGTCGCGGGGGCCAGGGCCATGCCGCTGCTGTCGCTGCTGTTTGTCGCTGGTTCGCAAGCCGGAGCTTGGGAACCAGCGAAACGGTGGTCTCACGCGCTCGCCGGCCTGCCGGGCTGCCGGCAAATAGCCCGGCGGGCTATTCACGAGAGGTTTTGGAGGGATTGCGCTTGCGATCCACGATGCGGGCATGCAGCGTTTTTACATCCTCGGCGACGCACTGAAAGTCCTTGTAGCGGTCCAACGGATCTTTGGCCATCATCTTTTCGATTATTCGGGCCAGCGGAGCAGGGATGCTGGCGTTTTTCTCCTTCATGGGGATCAGCGGCTTTTTGATGTGGTGGGCCATAATGTCTTTAAAATCTTCGGCTTCAAAAGGCGGGCAACCCGTAAATACATGGTAGAAGGTCGCCCCAACCGAATAGATGTCGCTGCGATAATCCAATGTCAGACCGGCCACCTGTTCGGGCGACATATACATGGGTGAGCCGATAATCAGATTTTCTTCGGCCGTTTTCCTGGTCGCGCCGCTCACAGCCACCCCGAAGTCCACGATTTTGACCACGCCCGCGGTCGTGATCATGATATTGGCCGGTTTCATATCCCGATGCACGATGCCGTTCTGATGAACATAATGAAGCGCTTCGCAGGCGGTGATCAGGTATTCCAAGCCTTTGAGGTTATTGAGATTGCCCATTCTCGCAATCAGGTCTTTGAGGGTCTGGCCGTCGATGAACTCCATGGCGTAATAGAGAATATCGTTGCTGGTACCGATATAGTAAATCTGCGCGATATTGAGATGGTTCAGCTTGGAAACCACGCGCGCCTCCTTGATGAACATCTCGCGGAATTTCTCTTTGGACGAAAGTTCGTAGGAGATGACCTTCAATGCCACTTCGCGCTCCAGGGCCACGTCCCATCCCTGTATCACCCCGCCCATGCTTCCGGCGCCGATCAATGTGATGGCCCGGTAATTATCCAACTGCTTGCCGATGATGCTGTAATAGAAGCGCTGATCGTAGGAGGTTTTTCCGGACGCGGCGGATTGAAAAGGCCCCGTGCGGAAAACGGTTTTCTCTTTTTTGGCGGGAGTCAGCAGGACGGTTTTTTCCAGGTCTTCCGAAGCGCCCGACGCACCTGGCTGCGCCGCAGGCGCGCTGCTGGACCTTTCCAGCAGGTAGGTATGGATGCGCCGCCAAGCCTCTTCTTCCTGGGTGAGCACATCGATGACGGCCGGCTTTTGAAAATCGTCAAAGACGATCTCCTGGATGAAGCCCTTCAGCACGAAGGTTCCATCGTCCAGTTTAAGTCGCGCCATCAGGGATACGCCCGGTTTGCCGAACAGGGCGGTCTCGACAAACAGGCGTCGCGGGCCGAAGCGGACGATTTTGCCGGGCAGCCATATGATCCCGTCCCTGGACACATCGATGATCACGGCGGGAACGGCTATGGGCTCGCCGGGGGAGCTCTCGTCCCCTGCGGTTTGCGCGGGCTCGGTCTCAACGGATTTGCGGGCAGGCGGATCTTGAAGGGAGCTCCCGGAGAAAATCTCATCGACCCGGTCGATCAGCATCTGTGGCTCCAGCGGGTGGACCAGATAATCCGCGGCACCCAATTCAAATGCCTTGAAGGCGCCCCCCTGGTCCCTGGATGAGACCAGAAACATGAACGGGATCTTTTCGCGCAGAGGGTCTTTCTTGATAAAATTGAGTAAATCCAGGCCGCTGATATCCCTCAATTCCTTATCGCAGATGATCAGGCCCACGGAACAGGTCGACAGCACCGAAAGGGCCGTACGCATCTCCGTGGCGGTACGGATGGCGTATCCCGCTTTTTGCAGGATCGCCCCGGTGTGCTTGAGAAAGGCGCTGTCCCGCTGGATAAAGAGTATGATCTTTTCCGTCATAAAGCTTAATCTGATCACACTTTGTGTTTTTTGGGCTTGAGGCAAATTTGAAGCACAAATGCCGTATCGCCCACATCGAAAATGAGCACGGCGATGCTCGAGTTTTCCGGGTGACCCAATTGATGACCCGATCCGACCACCACCGTCGGCAGCGACAGATCAAAATGGAACGGGGTTCCCTTGAACCTTTTTTTGGTGCTGCCGCTGATCACATTGATCAGTTCGCCCACTCCGTCATGGATATATTCGGCATTGATCCGTTCGGTTTGCACGCTCATCATATTGGCGATGATTTTACGCGCCAGTTCCCAGTAAAGTGTGACGGCCACCGTGCCTTCGGATGCGCCGGACAGGCCGATGATGCCGGATATGTCCCCAAAAATCCGGAACGTATTGGAAAAATAAACCTCTCTGAACACCGCATCGAGCAATGCGGTGGTTTTGAGCACATGGATGGTGTTTTCAATAAACGGTGATAGATAGGCCATCTCCTTTTCCAGTGGTTTGCGGCTCGGAATCAGATAGCCCTGAAGAATCTGCCGGCAGGCCCCCGGGGGAGCATCGAGCGCCAAAACCTCGGTCGCACCGCAGCTCAGAAAATGCTCGATGGCCACCTGGTCTTCGCGACGTTTGATCACCATAATCGGTATATCGCTGAATTTACATTCAAAACGTAGCTTTGAAATTTTACTGAAAATTGGGTCGGTGTGCGTATCGGCTTCCAGCAGGATCATTCTATGTTCTTTCAGAACCACGGGATCTCCAAAAGAAACATTTACCAGATCAAAGCGTTCCGCCAATAATGAGGCCAGATGTTGAGTGACATCCACGCTGCAATCGACCAGCAGAATCTTATCCATTTCTTTTTCTCCGGATGGCCCCCGCTCCCCGCGCAAACCAGCTGAAAGAGCAAGGCTTTCTCATATGGACCCAGGTTAAAGCCAACTATTTGGGAGGAGCTACAACGGACGCGACTTTCGCGGCCAATGCCTCTGCGGTGAAAGGCTTGGCCAGATATCCGTCTGCTCCGGCCGAAAGCGCCCGATCGATAAAATCGTCCTCGGATTCCGTGGAAACCATCAATATCCGAATATGTTTGCATTTCTTTTGCTTTTTGATGGCTTTCAAGGTCTCGAAACCATTGAGAACGGGCATATTCCAATCCAGCAGAACCAATTCGATCTGCTCGGGCTGGTTTTTTAAAATTTCCAGCGCCTCCTGGCCATTGGCGGCCTGAAGCACTTCATATCCGAGCGGGCCGAGTACATTTTTCAGGATATTGCGCGCGACCATCGAATCATCCACGACCAGAACCTGCATAGGACCTCCTTCGCATTTTAGAACTGCCATTCCTGTTATCGGAGGTTTGATCGCGGAGCATTAACGCTGGATCTTTAAAAAGATGAAAAATGTGGAAGGTCATCGGGTCTCCCCCCGTCCCCACCATTCAAGTTGACACATGGCCCCAATTTAACTTATGAATGGTCCTGTCTGTGCCTTGCTACTCATAATCGAATGAAGTTTTCCGTGAAGCGATACCCTGTTCCAATCACCAATTTCGAGTTCTCCAAGGACGCGATAGCCCAGGCGGTCAGTCAGAATCGACTGCTTTCCATGGAGATTGAATTCAGCCTGCGCTGCAACTTCAGATGTCCTTACTGCTATGTGCCCCACGAGGATCAACTCAAGGACGAAATGTCCCTGGAGGAGATCAGGGCGGTCATTCTGCAGGCCAAATCGCTGGGGGCCGCCAAAATCATCATCCTGGGCGGCGAACCCACCATCTATCCCCACACCCTCGACATGATCGGCTTCATGCGCGCAAACGGCCTGGAAGTGGAGATGTTTTCCAACGGATCGGGCATCACGGCCGAATTCGCCCAAGCGCTGCATGCACACCAGGTGCGTGTCGTGATGAAGATGAATTCCTTCAATGAGGCGCTGCAGAATAAGCTCTCCGGGCACCCGAACGCCTTCCGGATCATTCACAACGCCCTGGCGCACCTGAAAGCGGCCGGATATCCTTCCTCAACCCATTTTTTGGCAGTGAGTTCGATCATCTGCCGCCAGAACATCACCGAACTGCCGCGGATGTGGCAGTGGCTGCGCCAGCAGGGAATGGCACCTTATTTCGAGATCATCACCCCGCAGGCCAACGCCCGCCTGAACGAGTGGCTCTTCGTGCAACCGCCTGAGCTGGAGCGGTTTTTTGCGGACATGGCCGATCTCGACCGGCGCCTGTTCGGCCAGACCTGGGATATTCAACCGCCTCTGGTGGGCAACAAATGCATGCGCCACCAATTCTCCTGCCTGGTGAGCTCACAGGGCGAGGTCAGGCCCTGCGTGGGCGTTACTTTGCCACTGGGCAATGTCCGCCGCCAGCCGCTGGCCGACATTCTCTCGGGAAGTCAGGTGTTAAAGGATTTGAAGAACTACCGGAATACAATCAAAGGCCCTTGCCGGACCTGCGAACGGGCGCAGGAGTGTTACGGGTGTCGTGGCGCCGCTTTTCAGATGACCGGCGATTACCTGGCCTCCGATCCGCTCTGCTGGCGCAATCATCGCCTGACCCAAGCCCAACCCATGAATTCGTGCGCCTGCGCCTCTCAGATAGCGGCCTGCGGGCCATCCAAAGTGGCTTAGGTTCCCAACTTCCGGCCGGATGAATGGCCGCCATTTCGACCGGCCCGGATGATGCGCCTAAGCCGCATCCGGCTTGCCCCGCTTCTTGCGATCCGCCACCCACCCGGCAATGTTGCTGCGATGAAACCACACGATGCTGCCGGCCGTTGTGAGCAGCGCGGCCACACCGAGTGGATCGGGCCACCACAGCCGGACGCCGAAAGCGGTAAGCACCGCCAGCATGCCGAAGGAAGCCAGAAAGGGGATCCGCACCAGGGCGAATACCATCAGATAAGCGCCGAGTGACACGAGTGTTCCCAGCGGCAGCAAGACCGCGCAGAATCCCAGGAAGTTGGCCACGCCTTTGCCTCCCTTGAACCCGTGCAGGCAGGGAAAATGATTGCCCAGAATCATGGCCCAACCCGCCCAGGGCACCAGCGGTTCAGCCAGGCAGGACCGGGCCAGAAGCGCCACCGCCGCCGCACGGCCCATGTCCAGAACCAGCACCAGAGCGGCCGCCGGCCAGCCGGCCTGGCGGTAGACATTGGTCACACCGGGGTTGCCGCTGAAATGTTTGCGGGGATCTTCCTTCCCAAGAAGCCTGAACAGGAGAATGGAAAAGTTTAGGGAGCCGGCCAAATAGGCCACCGGCAGGACCCATGCCAAACGCACCAGCGATGCAGTGCCCATGGTTGCGGACATTTCCATAAAGACTTGGTCCTCGCGCAGATGCATGGAACGCAGCCGTCGTATGGTTCAATGATTGAAGAGGTCCCGTCCACTAACGCAGAACCACCCACGTCACCACGTGATTACCGATATCCTTATGGAATGCTTGGGCGGGCGGGCCGTTGTCAATACGCAGCCGGCTTTCCTCAGAACCGATTCGGATGACTTCGGTGCGCTGCCAGGCATCGGCCAACGTAATGCCCAAGACCTTGGCCACCGCCTCCTTGACCGACCAGACCCGCACGGCCGCATCGATTTCACCCAGGGCCGAAAAGCGCACCTGGGCCTGCTCGGTGCCGTTCGTGAAAAAATGCAATGCCTTGAGCAAACATGCGTCCGGAGTTTCCACATCCACCCCGATAGGGTGTCCGGCCGAAACAGCAACGGCGAACCGGCGATCGTGGGCTACGGAGCAGTAATGGAAAGCCTTGCCGGGGCCTGAGGGACAGCTGGGGCGAATGCCGTCCGCCGCCAGCGTCTCGATCTCGTGCGCCGGAGTGGTCCAGTCATTGCCTTCCAGCGTGCGGGAAAGACGCTTGCAGGCCAGCCGCGCGGCCAAAAAACCTTTGCGGCGCTTGGGTCCCATTTTTTCCAGGCGCTGCCGTTCACGGCCGGACAAACACTGCTCGGCGAAGGGCATCACATTGTCGCGTTCGATCAGGGTCATCGCCACGCAGCCTTTTACGTCTCCTGGCGCCGGCGGCGCACGCATTGCGCTGATCCATTCAGGCGGGCGCAAGCGGCCGCCGCTGACATCGCGCATGCGCACGCCCGTAAGAAGCTCGCGAACCTTACCATCCAGCCCCAGAACCCATATATCGAAGACCAGCGTCGCCCCATCCGTGCGGACGGGGAAAACGCGCCCGACATAGGTTTCGCCGGGACGGGTCGGATCCACGACCCGGCGCTCGGCAATGCCCACGGGAAAAGCCACCACACCGGCAAACCGCTGGCTCCACACACACGCGGCATGGAACGCCGCATCTGGCACAAAGGGCGAACCCAGGGGCATATCGGTCTGATGGTCCGCAAGATCGGGGGCATGAATCAACGTCAGGGCGCCTTCGCGGGCGAGCTGCAGGGGTTGGGCGATATTGCGGTAGTGCGGCCCGAAGGGAACCAGGCTCTCGTACAGATGGTCGGGCGCGACGCTGAAACAGGGTCCCGCAAGGGCGGCCGACATGTCCAGGGGCATTGCCGCGACAGGTGGCGGCGATGGCTTGTAAACAACTTGCGCGTGGGTGATGGTGCGCGTGAGGGCGGCGGTTTTGGCCTGCCGGCGGGTCACCAGAGCGGCCTGCACGACGCCGTGGGGCAGATCGGTCAGATCGCAATAGGCCTCGATGGCTTCTCCGGCCGGCGGCAACTCCAGGAATTTGTCAAAGGCGGCCTGCCCGATCGATTGAAGCTGGACGGCCGGCCGGAAGCGGCGCGTCCAGAAGGCCAGCAGCTGCATCGCTTCAACCCCCGGCAGCACGGCGCGTCCCAGGAAGCGGTGGTCGGCCCAATGGGCCGGCACTTCGATACGCACGGCCCTGCGCTCGACAGGCCCTATTTGGGGAAGATCTGCCATAGGTGCACGGTTTTGTCATCGACGGACACGGGTGTACCCTTGCCGTTCACCGCACAATGCCGTGTAAAACCGATGCAGACGATATCGCCGCTGGGATCGTGGGTGATCACATAGTCGAAACGCAGCTTGACCCGCTCCAGTTCGCCGGGTCGGGTATGGATCAGCATCTTGTCGTCATAGCGCAGCGGGCGGTAATAATCCAGGGCCGTGGAAATGATCGGATAGATGAAACCGCTTTCCTCGACTTCACGGTAGGCATAGGCCGAATCGCGCATCAGCGAAGCCCGGCCGAATTCAAAATAGCGCAAGTAATTGGAGTGATACACCACCTGGGAGCGGTCCGTATCGGCATACAGGGTCCGCAGGGCGCATTGGTGCCAGACCAAGCCGCTGGTTTTGTCGCGCACATAGGGGCAGGTATCATCGAGGCGCTCGGGAATGAACGGTTTGGGTCGCATGCTACACTCCTCTGAACACGATGCAGCAGTTGGTGCCGCCAAAGCCGAACGCATTGGAGAGGAAGAACTCATGCGGGTGACGGCGGGCCTGATTGGGCACCACATCGATACCGGCGAATTCCGGATCGGGAATGTGGTTCACCGTCGGCAGCACGATATCGTTCTGCATGGCTTCGATACCCAGGACCGCTTCAATGGCAGCGGCCGCCCCCAGAGCATGGCCGATCTGGGATTTGTTGGAGGAAACCGGAATATTTTCGATCCCGCGCCCGAAAACATGCCGCAGGCATTCCACTTCAACCCGATCGCCCTTCAGGGTCGAAGTGCCGTGGGCATTGATGTACTGGATGTCCCGGGGCTGCAATCCGGCATCCGCAATGGCTTCCTGGATGGCCCGGATGATGGTGGGCGCGTGCGGCAAGGTGAAGTGATGGGCATCCGAGGTCCAGCCCACTCCCAGCACTTCCGCTTTGGGCGTCAGTCCCAGGGCGGCCACCATCTCATCCGCGGCCAGCACCAGCACGGCACCGCCCTCGGAGAGCACAAACCCCTTGCGGTCGAGGCTGAACGGCCGGGAGGCCTGCGCCGGATCGTCATAGGCGCGGTCGCCGGGCTCGACCTTGATGGTGGCCCACATATTGGCGAAGCCTTGAATGATCTCAGGAATCAGGCAGGTTTCGGCGCCGCCGGCGACCACGAAATCGCAATCCCCGTCCCGGATCAAGCGCGCCCCGATGCCGATGGCGTGGTTGCCCGAGGCGCAGGCGCCCTGGGGCGAAAAAATCGGTCCGGTAAAGTCAAGTAGCATGCCGGCTTTGCCGGACGGCAGATTGGCGCACAGGTTGGGCAACAGATAGGGACTGACCTTGGTCGGGCCGTGCTGAAGGTAATTTTGGACCGCGGTCCGCATCGCATCGCTGCCGTTGAGGGCCGAGCCGATCAGGCAGGCGGTGCGCGGTCCGGTTTGCGCATCGATCTCCAGGCGGGCATGTTGCAGGGCCTGCTTGCACAAGGCCATGGTCAAGAAAACGTAGTCCGCATTCCAGTTGCAAGCGTCCCTGCGCTCGATGAATCCCAGGGTCTGGGGATTCCAATCGGGGATTTCACCCACCACATTGCTGCGCGAGGTGGTTTGACAACGGGTTACCCGGCGAAAACCCGCTTCCCCGCGCACCGCCCGTTGCCAGGTGGTCGCGAGCGTGTTGCCAAGCGGCGTAATCGCATCGTAGCCCACGACGTATACTTTTCGGTTTAAAGGAGCTCTCATTTTTCAATTTTCATCGGTTTTCAATTGATTCACGAATCCAGAAAGTTGTTAACACTTAACACATTTTACCTCATCTTAACCTTTCAAACACGATACATGCATTACAGCCCCCGAACCCGAACGCATTTTTAAGCACATACTGCTGGCCAAGCCCGCGGCGGCCTTCGGGCACGCAGTCGATGGGGATTTCGGGATCGGGCCGGTGATTGATGGTGGGCGGCAGGACCTCTTCGAGCATGGCCTTGCAGGCCAGGATCGATTCGATCGCGCTGGAAGCGCCCATGGCATGCCCCAACAGCGATTTGTTGGCGCAGACCGGCGGCAGGTCGGGGCCGAATACCGAATGCAAGGCATCGAATTCCACCTTGTCGCCCAGGCGTGTGGAGGCGGCGTGCGCATTGACCGCATCGACGGCCGCAGGCGGGATGCCGGCCCGCTCGATGCTCTCCCGGATGCAGCGGCGCACCGTGTCGAAATTCGGCGCCACGAAGTGGTGCGCATCCGAGGTCATGCTCCAGCCCTTGATGGCCACCGCGTGGGCAAGCCCGTGGGCGCGCGCGAACGCCTCGGAGGCCAGGACGATGCAGGCCGCCCCTTCTGAAATGACAAAGCCGCGCCGGTCGATGGAGAAGGGCCGGCTGGCCGCGCCGGGATCATGCAGCGGCTCCCCTTCCTTGGGCACATAGGCGCCGTTCATGGTGGCGAAGCCCGCCACGATGGGTGCCACCAGGGCAAAGTCCACCGCACCGCACAGAACCATATCGGCCTGGTCCTGCGCAAGCAGCATGGCCCCGATGATCATCGAGGTGGCGCCGGTGGCGCAGGCCGTGATGGTGCTGGTGATCGGCCCCGTGGCGCCGGTGAGCATGGAGATCTTGCCGCCGACCATATTGATGCACGAGTTGGGATTGACGCAAGGCAGCGGCAAAGCGCCTTTGGACCGCATGTTGCGATCGGCCGCAAGAAGGACATCCATACCGCCCACGGCCGTGCTGTAAGTCACAGCCACGCGCGGCGCCAGATCGGGCGTAATCTGCAAGCCGATTTTGTCCATTGCCCGCCGGACGGTGAGCAATGCGTATTTGTAAATCGGGGAAGGCCAGCGCGCCTGCTCGCGCGCTTTCAGAAAATCGTAGGGCAGATGGTCGATATCGGGCGCCTGGCCGGCGAACTTGACCGGGAAGTCAGCATTGACCGCGAAACGGGTCAGCGGGCCGATGCCGCTTTGGCCCAGCAAGGCTTTGCGCCATTGCTCCTCCAGCTCCAGGCCCAGGGGGGAAATTGCATCATATCCAATGATCACCGCACGTTTTGAATTCATACGCACTGTTTACCACGGCAGGAACTGGTACAGCTTGGCGAACATCTCGTAGACCTCGATCCAGTTCTGCAAATCCTTGCTTGTGCGCATATGCGCCCGCTTGTTGACCATGACCCAGCTCATGTGGGCCGCGCCGTCCTTGCAGGTTGAGCAATCCCGCGTTTCCGAGGTGCAGCAGCGGTGCATGGCCTTTAAATCCGATGCCCAGCGGATGAAGTTGGTCAACCGTTTGGGCTGGGGGTCGCGGTGATCCAGCGGCTGCGTCACCGACGGGCATTCCTTCCAGCCAAAAGAGCGCCCCAGCATGCTGCCGGTTGTAATAATCGCGTGGTAGTATTTGGAAGAGATGACCGTACCGGGGTAGGCGTCCAGCATGGCATCCATCTCCGCCCGAATGGCGGCCAGCTCTTCGGGTTTCCAGGTGAATCCGGAGACGCCTTCGTCATTCGAGAGCAGTTGCATGTGCACCTTCAACCCGGCATCCCGAATCTTGCTGATGATGCGTTCGGTGCGGCCGATCTGCCGCGGCGTAATGGTGTACAGATAGTAGGTGTGCGGGTCGCCCGCGTAATTGCGGCTGGAAATGGAAAAGGTGTCTTTGCCGCGCAGCACCCGTTCATCTTCTTCATCGCCCCACAGGGAAATGCCGATCATCATATCGGGAAAACGCTCGCGCGGGACTTTGATCAGGCCGTTGGTGGCGCAAAATGTCGGCAGCCGTTTGTAAAAAGCTTCCACCCGATCGAAACACAAGGTGGGTTCGCCGCCGATCAGGATGGCCAGGTTGACGCCGCGCGCCTTCTCACGGTCGATAAATGCTTCCCATTGGGTGCTGTCCATTTCCTCGGAGGCGGCCTTGTGCTCTCCCGAGGAGAAAAAAAAACAGCCTTTGCAGCGCAGGTTGCAGCGATTGGTCACATCGTAAATGGAGCTGCGGATGTTGAGCTTGGAAATTTTCGTATAACGTTCATACCAGTGTTCATCCAGCAGCGAACTGACGGTCTTCATCCGGCACTCCTCACATCTTAAAAAAGATCAAACCCCGGCGGCCTCACAAGCGAATTGCACAGGTTGGCGCCCTTGGCATACCCGCTGACCCACACGGACAGGTAGGTGTCGACGTAGTCGAGCCATGAGGTGAAGGTTTGCGGGTCCACGGCATGCCGGAACAGGCGCGCCGTCACCACCGCGCTGCCGGCCGCGTAGTGGCGGCAATCGGCGCAATCGGTGTCCGGCACGCAGCATGAGGCTTCGCGGTCCCAGTTCAAATCGGTGCGATACTGGCGGAACGAACGCCCCAAACCGATGTCGGTGGCCGGATTGCAGCGCGGATAGGAGCAGCCGAACAGGGCGTGCAGCCCCGCGTGATGCGTGTGCGCTACGGCATTGTAGCAGGAGAAAAGCACGTTTTGCGGATATCGGTTCAACAGGTCGATCATGGTCCGGCGGGTCTTGTGCAGGGAGGACGGGGTGTGGCGCAGGTCACCGGTATATCCGACGGGCGCCGAAAACATGTTGAAGGTGATCTTGCAGCCTTCCCCGGCCAGGGCCTGCGTCACTTCTTCGGCCTCGGCGATGTTGTGGGGTGTAAAGGTATAGACAAATACCGCCCGCGGATCTTGGCGGTAATGGTCGATCTGCCGCCGCAGCATCTCTTTGGCCCCGCGTATGCGCCGGCTGGTTGCGTCATTGCCCCACACGGAGATGTGGATCTTATATCCCACATTGTCCGGAATGCGCTTGAGACCGTTGGTGGCGACGGCACCCAGCGGCAATTCATCGTAGCATACCGAAAGCAGCTCGGGAACCAGGGAAGGTTCGGCCCCCGCCAGCACCACAAAGGTGATGCCGCGCGCTTTTTCGGCCTGCATCAGGGCGCGCCATGCATCCGGGGCGCCGTTTTCCCTGGCGTGCTGTTTGTCGCCTTCATAGAAGTAACAGCCCTCGCAATGGATATTGCACCGGCGGGTCACATCGTAAGTGGATTCGCGCAGAAAAAAATAGTGCCGCACGCGCTCCCATCTTGCGCGCACGTGCGGCTCGGAGATCAGATCGGAGAATTTCCACTCAGTGGGTCCAGTTGCAAGTTTCACAGCCAACGAAGTCGAGTGTTTGCAGTCCACGCTTCTACTCCCGGCGCCGGCGCCCGGGATCGGGCCAGCCGGCTGAATTCGGAACTTCTTCTTTAAGAATCAACGGTCAATTGTATGCTTTGGGATCAGGCCGCCCCGCGGAGCGCTAATTTCCGGTGAAGATATTCCGAAATCAGTCGGATCGTCGTCAGCTTGGGATAATCGTCCTCATCGATGCGCACGGCATATTCGTCCCGCAGCACCAATGCCACGGTGGCCAGATCCATGCTGTCGATGCCGACTTCATCGACCAGATCGATGTCCGGGTTGAATGTTTCGGGGGTCACATCTTCCAGCTTGAGTTCGTTGATCATGATTTCCGCTACGCGCAGAGTAAGCTTGTCCAGATCCATTTCCACCTGCATGGGTAAATCTCTCCTTTGGCACCAATTCTATAGTTCGGGCGGGCCGGCAGCCTCCACCACCATCGTTCCGCCGCAGACCAGCTCTTCGCCTTTAACGATACGAAATGCATACGACCCGGCGAGCCCCGGCCGCGGCTCGGCGGTGACGACAAGGCGATCGTCGGGCAATATGAGCTGCCTGAAACGAACCCGGCTGACTTCCGTGACCCGTACCGGACCGCCTGAGGCCTGCGCGATGAGATCGAACACCATGCCGAGCTGAGCGATCCCGGGCAGTACCGGCGCACCGGGAAAATGGCCGTCGAACCAGGGGGACCCCTGCGGCACATGCACATCAGCCGACAAGGCCTCACCGTCGCCTTGTTTTCGGATAGCCAAGTCGTACCACATTGTGCTTTTCTTTGTAAATCCCTCCATATGCATTTGCTCACTTTATTACCGCAAGGAAGTTCATCGGATCAGCAACTCCCACAGCGGGCCGGTATGACCCCGTCGATACATCCGGTTGAGGATCTTGGTCACCCGGTCGCCTCCGGCGCCGATCACCCAATTGTCGCGCTCCTGCGCCCGTTGCCCCACCCGTCCGGCCACATGCGCGTGGCCCAGCGAGGCGGGCGCGTAAAACACGGGTTCGACAATGCTCTGATCCGCCGTGAGTTGACCTTCCCGAATCGCCAAATCGTAAAGGCCGGTATGGGGATAGATCCGCATGCCGCAAAAGAGGAATAGAACTGTTCTTTCAAGCTTGTCAATATTGGAAAAAGAGGTCTCCAGGGTCTGTTCGGTTTCTCCGGGACCGCCGAATAAAAAATAGTGCGCCACGTGCAGACCGGCCGAAATCGCCGACCGGTGCGCCAGCATAACCTCTTCGACCCCAAACGGTTTGCGATAGGCCTGCAGCACCGCGGCGGCCATCGCTTCGGTGCCGAATTCCACATGCTTGAGCCCGCAGTCGGCCATGACCTGGAAATAGTCCTGCGGCAGCCGCGTCGGGGCGAAAAAGCCCCCCCAGGGAATGGACAGCCCGGCCGCCCGAAACGCACGCGCCACGGCCAGGCTGTGATCGACGTCCGCGTTGAAGGCCGAATCGGTGATGAAAATGTATCTGGCGCCCGCTTTTTCAAGGCCAACGGCCGTGCGCGCCACCTGCTCGGGCGTTTCGCGGCGCAGGACGCGGCCCTCGATGTGCGGATAGCTGCAATAGATGCACTTGAACGGGCAGCCGCGTTTGGTTTGCAGGTTGAGCATGCCGCCGTTCCGCAGATAGAAGGCCAGATAGGAGGCCTGCGGATCGAAACGGCGGGCCGTGGATCGCGACCAGGGCGCCGCGGCGGCAGGCTGCGCCGTGCGGCTGATGAGCCCGGGAATACCGTCAGGGGTTTGCCCCCCGGCAAGCGCGGACAGCAGCAGCGCAAATGATTCCCCTTCGCCCACAATGCCGTAATCGGCCTGCAGCAAACGGATGGCCTCCTCCGGGAATATGGTGAAACCGCTGCCCCCCAGCACGATTTTGGCCGCGGTCAAGCGCCTCACGCCGCGGACCAGTTCCTGGTACCCGGCCATGAAGCCTTCCGGATGAAGCACATCGGTATTATCGATGTTGCGCAGCGAGATGCCCACCACATCGGGATGGAAGGACTGTACAGTCTCCTGCAAGCCGTCCCGGTCGGCCGGACAGTTCATATCCAGACGGCGCACCTCATGATCGCCCGCAATGGCGCCGGCCACATAGTCCAGCCCCAGGGGGTACACGGGATAGGGTTCCAGAACCGTATTGGCCGATATCAGCAAAACCTTCATGGCGCGAAGATCCTCACGGCCGTGACGTACGTTCCCAAACCCAGCAGCAAAACGGATCGGCCGTGCAGCGCAGGGTCGGCCCCCCCGGCATGCGCCGCGGGAATGCGGCCCTGCCGGACCATATCGACGCCCATGACCGCGGCCACGGCGGAGGCGGCGGCGAATTCGCCGGTCAGGCGGCGGTAGTCGATCACCGCCCCGCCGAATCGGGTGGATGCAAGGAACTCCGCCAGCTGCCGATCGGCCAGCGCGCGGGTGGCGGCCGGGCACCCGGCCAGGATGGCGGCATAGGCATCGCCAAAGGCGCGCGGACCGCCCAATCGGTCGATCAGTCCGGACATGCCGTCGGATTGCGTGCCGCAACGGTAATCGACCAGGCCGACGGCAACCCCCGGTGCGGCTGCGCGCTGCAGCAGCAAGGCCCCGCCGCCGTCGGCGGGCGCATGCGTTGCGCGCACGGAAGCGTCGAACAGCGCGGACAGCAAGGGGTGGCTTTCGTCGGCGCCCAGCACCAGGATGGCGTCGGAGCTGCGCGAGGTGAGCAATTCGGCCGACCACAGGGCCTGCTCGAAGGAGTAGTCCCCTCCCGAGGTGGTGACGTTGGCCCCCCTGGCGCCCAGCAGCATGGCGATCTGGCCGGCCGGGGCGTTATGCACCGAGCCCACGAAGTCGGTAGGGGAAGGATAGGCGTGATCGGTATCGCCCAGACGCTTCAGGAAGTCATAGGTTTCCGACAGGGCCCCCCAGCCCGTGCCCAGGCTCACCGCCGCCGGCCCAGCCGATTGCGCAACTCCTTGGCAAGCCTGGGATGCCAGGGCAAGCGCCAGTTTGGGCAACCGTTTGAGGCGCCGGATCATGCGCGCGGGCAAACCCTCGGACACGGCGGCATCGTCCAGACACCCGCTGCACAGCCGGCCTGCGCAAAACGCATCCCGGGTGGCCGGCAAGTGACCGGCCCCGCTGATGCAGGCGGTTGCGCGAACGATCAAGGGAGGTAAAGCGGCCTTGGCCGGCGCTTTCCAAATCGGTTCCGACGCTGAGCGGCCCACGATCAGGGCCGCATTGTTGCCGCCGAAGCCAAACGAGTTGGACATGACCGTAGTCAGGGGCGCCCTGAGGGGTTGGCGCAGCGGCGTCTTTTTTGTGGATGATAA
>QZKV01000033.1 GCA_003599575.1 Desulfobacteraceae bacterium
CAGTTCCTGCTGGATGCGGGTCGGTCAGCTCTGGGCCGGCAACGGCTGGGGATCGATGTATATCCCCAGAATCGGCCAGGAAGTGATCGTCGATTTCCTCGAAGGCGACCCGGACCAGCCCATCGTTACCGGCAGCGTCTATCGCGGCTCCAATATGCCGCCGTA
The DNA here is from genome assembly GCA_003599575.1 of Desulfobacteraceae bacterium. Taxonomy (GTDB): domain Bacteria; phylum Desulfobacterota; class Desulfobacteria; order Desulfobacterales; family Desulfosarcinaceae; genus Desulfatitalea. The sequence continues at coordinate 166 of QZKV01000033.1, forward strand.
TCCCCTGCCGGATGAAATGACCAAGAGCACCATCAAATCGAACAGCTCCAAAGGCGGCGGCGGTTTTAACGAGATCCGTTTTGAAGACAAGAAGGGGAGCGAGCAGATATTCATCCACGGAGAAAAGGACCTCGATCTCCGGGTCAAGAATGACCATAAGGAATATGTCGGCAACGAACGTCATCTCACGGTGGAGAAAGATCAGTTCGCCAACCTGAAGAAGTCCAATCATCTCATGGTTACCGAGGACTATTTTGAAAAAGTGGACGGCGATGTCAACCTCACCGTCGGCGGTGACCGGACGGCAAAACTCACCGGCAATGAGCACCTCACCGTGGGCAGGGACCTCTGCATCAAGACCGGTACCGATTCCAACATCAAGAGCGGCGGCGCCCACAACCACGAAACCGGCATGAATTACTCGGTGAAGAGCGGCATGGACATCCACCAGAAGGCGGGGATGAACATCGGCATGGAGGGCGGCATGGCCATCCATATCAAGGGAGGGATGAACGTCGTTGTCGAGGCGGGCCTGCAGCTTTCCCTCAAGGCGGGAGCGAGCTTTATCGATATCGGCCCGGCCGGCGTCTCGATTTCCGGGGCGCCCCTGGTCATGATCAACAGCGGCGGCGCGGCCGGCGCCGGCGGGGGGTGCAGCCCTGCGGCGCCGGCCCCGCCCGATCCCCCGGACCCGCCCAAGGAGGCCAAGCTTCCAGCCGAAGCCAAGGCCGGCAAGTCGGACGAGGCGCCGGCGGGGAGACAGCATAAAAAAGAGCCCGGCAAAAGTTCAGCAGGCGCCCTGGAAAATCCGCAGGCCCAGGCGATGACGGAGGCGGCCAAGAACGGCACTCCCTTCTGCGACACTTGACCGAAGGAATCCTGAAGGCTCGTGCAGGCCTTCCAGACAGCAGCTGACGAAGAGACGAACTGAAGCCCAGAAAAATCTTCCACCGAGGGGAGACCCTGCCCAAGGCAGGACACGCACCGCATGGAAAATACAACTCTCACCCTGCGCCGCCATCTTTTCGGCAACAATGACGCCGGGACCTACGCCATCCTGGACGGCGCCTCCTGCCCCGAACTCCTGGAGATGCTCGACCGGCATCAGCCCCTGGCGGTCTGCCTCTTCCGCGGCGTCGTGGCCGACCCGGAGATGGAGGCCGTTGCCCCCTACTTAGTCCGACTCGAACCGGATTCCCCCTTTACCGACTGGCTTCTGGGCGACTGGAAGGGAAAACACCGGGGCATCCTGGCGGTCTCGCCGGCGCATGTTCCCTTTAACACGGTGCGGAATCATTTCCGGGACATGACCAGGGCCAGGCTGCCGGATGGCAAGACGGTCTATTTCCGATACTACGACCCGCGGGTCTTGACAGTTTTCCTGCCAACCTGCAACGAAGAGGAATTGCGGCGGATTTTTTCCTGCGTTGATGTTTTTCTCGCGGAGGAGAAGGAGGGGCTTGTGGGGTATACCCTTACGGGAGGGAAACTTGATGGGAGAAAGACGCCGTTTGGGTGACGAAGGTCCGGTGAACGGAAACAGCACATGAACTATCTGGAAATTAGTGTAATTTGGGTTAACAGATGGAATAATCCTCATCTGTTAACCGCAAACAAATGAGGGAGTAGCAACATGGGAAAACCAGCCGCGCGCGTATCAGATATGCACACCTGCCCCATGGTCACCCCCGGTGTGCCGCCCGTGCCGCACGTGGGAGGCCCGATCCTGCCTCCAGGCTGCCCGACCGTGCTCATCGGCGGCCTGCCGGCGGCCAGAGTGGGCGACATGGCCACCTGTGTGGGGCCGCCGGATGCCATCATTCCGCCCGGCTCGCCGACGGTCCTCATCGGCGGCCTGCCCGCCGCCCGCATGGGAGACATGACCGCCCATGGCGGGGTGATCGTGCTGGGGTGCCCGACGGTGCTTATCGGACCGTAAAGGAGAAAAGGGACGTGCGTATGCGTGGAGTTTATCCTATATCTCAAGACCTGACGCGGGGACTTCTGATGGGTACTCTTTGTTCGCATGCCGTTCTTTTCTGGGGAACTATGGGCGGCGGCCCTGAAATTCGACGATAACCATGCTCCACATACGACACGAACAGCTCAGAACCCTTGAACAGGCGCCACAGGATGCATTCGATGTTTTCATGGTCGAACACATCGGCGTACACTTTCCCAGGCATATGGCGCTGTTTGGCGGAAAAACAATTCACGATGTGATCCAGGCAGGACGCCAACGGGGAGAGGCCTGGCGTTTGAGAACAAAGCACCAACTTTGCCTTTACATCGACATGATGATCATGCTCGGGGCCGGATTCGACAGCGACCCGCAGCTGCCTTGGGCGGCCGCCATTCTGCGGGACCAATCGATCACTCATCCGACAGCCCGTATTGACAGGGTGTACGCCGAGGCGATGGCATACCTCGACCGAGTTGTTGGTCCGAAGGAAGTGTTTCCCGTTTCCGCATATCGCCGGTTGACTTTGTTGTCCTTGCACAAAGCGCAGGCGCCCTGGAGCATGTCGAATGCCATGCCCGCCGTCACGGCATTGTTTGCCGGACTGTGGCCGGAAAAACTACTTGAACTTGGTGATGACGGCCTTGCTTCGCTTACGACGGCGGCACGGGCGATGGCGGCGAACCGGGGAATCACCTCAATTTCCCACGTCGGCGTCTATGCCACGCTCATGTTTATGTTCGGGTACAGCTTCGACAGCGACCCAATGTTTTCCGTGACTGCGGCGGCTGCCGCAGACCAGCCCGGGCGCGCGCCGGAAGCCGGGGTTGAGCAGGTGTATGGCGAAGCAGTTCGTCTGATCAATCAAATACTCAAGGGAAACTGAGACGGCAGGGGGAGGGAAGCATCGAATGTCAGGTTGCAGCAGACCACCAGCCACCTCCGGCAGCAGCACCGCCTCCTGTCCCTGCCCGAAGAAGGTGGAGTTCAAGGAGGTCAATACTCAGACTTACGGCTTTGATGACCGAACTGCGGGCGGCCCGTGGAAATCGGTGGAAAAAGGGAAGACGGACACGGTCAAGGCGGAAATTACGGTCAATGGCGGGCAGCTCAACAAGACCGCGTTTGAAAGCGCCGCCACGGACAAAGTACTCGTGTCTCCTGACAAAGCGGCTTCCGCCAGTCAAACCCTGACCTATACCGGGGTGAACCTCGGCGAGGCAGAGGTCAAGGCAAGCTGTAATGGCGGTTCGCTGGGAAAGATGAAGGTCAAGACCTATGCGAAAAAGACCAAGACCGTGGCGGTGCGCGTGGTCAACGAGAAGAGCTGGGGCAGCAAAAGCACCGGTATCTCGAAAGCAGATATCGAGGCGATCCTGAAGAAGGTTTACATGCAGGCAGTGATCGAATTCACGGTCACGCAACTACCGGAAAAGACAGTAGAGTTCGACAAGAACAAGGACGGAAAGGTCGATGTCAACAGCTGGATGTCCGATGAAATGAAGGCGATCCGCGATGCCTGCAAAGACGACAGTTATGACTTCAACATCTTCCTGGTTGACAATCCAAGCGACGGCTCCACCGGGTTCATGGACTTCAACCAACGATACGGCTTCGTTCATGCGGGAACCAGTAACCATGCGGCGCAAACCCTTGCCCACGAAAACGGCCACGGCCTCGGCCTGCAGCACACGGCCGGAGACGCGTCCAACGTGATGGACCCTTACGCAGAGGCCTCCGCGGGCACACTGACCAAGTGGAGGCTGCGCAAGGACCAATGGGACAAACTCAACCCCTGAGAGCATGGCGTGTGAGAAAATTGCATATAACCCTCATACTTGCTGTCTGCCTGGCTGTCGGATCCCCGGTTGGCCCATCCGCGTGCGCCCAGCCGGATCAGCAATTGAAGGAGACAAAGATGGAGTATGACCAGAGACAGAAGGAGGTCGAGCGCATCGGCGCGGCTCTTCAACAGGAATGGGACGGCAGCGCCGAAGCGCTGGCGAAGTATCTGGATAATTATCCGGAACAACTGCGGCGTGACATCTATGCGCTGTACTGGCGCGTGGGCACAACCCCCGGGGTCGATGCGCAGCGGCGAGCCGCTTTCGCGGAGCACATGCTGCGTCGGTGTACTGCTGAAACACCGCTGTTGCGCGGCCAACTCCTGAAGTGGTTGCAGGATTTCCGCCGTGAGGACTTTTCGGCGGAGTCCCGGCAGCTGCTCAATGCCCTGCCCTGGACCCCGGATTTCCTGCCTGCAGCGATTCTCCTCATTGGCATAGTGGAATTACATGAGGCGACACCCCGACTTCGCGAGCAGGTGGAAAACAATCCACTGGGCGAATCCCCACCCCCCGGCTATCACATGGGCAATACCTGGGCTGCGCTGATGGCCTTGGCGCGAATGGGCGACGAGGCCAGTCTCGCCGAAATGCTTCGCCAGATTCAACGGGAGCAGGATATCGTCGTTCAGGTTACCTTTCTGCTTATGGACCTCGCCTACACACGACAGCCCAAGGCTTATGACGTCCTCAGGCAATATCTGAACAGCGACCAGCGGCTCCCCCAGGTAAAGGAAACGGTACCAGGTCGACTCGCTGCCGCCTATGTCGCGGCCGCGTTTTCAAAACACGTGAAAGGATTTCCAATCCTCGAGACGGACTTTTCCGAGTTGCAGGTTGCCCAGGCTCGCGACTGGGTGAACGCGCAGACTCAGTGGCAGTTCAAGTAGGGAGGCTGAGAGGCCTTGCAAAGCGGACTGCCCAGCGGCTCAGGCCGGCAGTTCACACGGGCCCGCTTGTAACTCTCGCAAGGAGATAACGTGTTAGTAATACGGCAAGATCAATATGAAGCGTTCCGTGCTCTTGTATTCAACAGATATGTCAGTGATTTGAAAATCCACCTCCAGGATAGTTTCACCGAGCAAATCAATAAACTTGGTGATCTGGACGTCGAAGTCTTTATCCGTGAAAAAATTGAAGTCGCCGAGTCGTTTTCAATCGTCAATGGCGATGATATACGAAGATTCGTCGAATCATGCCTTGATCTGGGGCCTCTTTTTTATGAGCAGTTTGATTGGGTGCGTGAAATTGTAACGGATGGCGAACTCGATGGAGAGCAAAAAATGGAGTTGATCGATGAAGGCAGCGTGTTTGCGCGGTGATCCGTAATGAAATATATTCCGAAAAAACCAATCGACAAAACTATACAGGGTCAAGCAGATGACCAGTTTTATAATAACCACCCGGAAATGATCGATGTAAAGGGGCAACGTATTCCTGTCGACCCCGCCAGCAAAGCACACGGCAAGTACAGAGATGAATGGTGGGACATCTACTTTGCAAAAGGCGGAGAAGTCGATGCGAAAGAAACGAAGAAGAAATCACCCAAAGATCCTAAAGAACCATGTCCCTATGTAGGCCACATTTATGTGACGGTACTGGATGAATTGACAAATGACAAAATCAATAAAGGCCCGGTGCAAATTATCGGACCCATGGCAGAGAAGAAAAATACAAATAAAGCAGGTCTTGCCAAATTCTTTACATTGGAGAAGGGCAATTATGAAGTCATTGTAAGGGTAAACGGGTACGTAGAGCATAAGGTCAATGTGCCCGTCGCCAAAGGGATACAGCATGTTGAAGCGAAATTGAAAAGGCCGGTGCTTGAAATTATCGAACTGAATTTTACTGACGGTTTCAGTATCAATAAATGGCCATCCGGTCTTCCGATTACGGGACCTCAGTGGAAAAGTGCTGCCAATCCGGATTTGCCGGTGTGTTATAAAAAAGCATCGAAAAATGCAAAACTTGATGTGAAAATAAAACTGACTCCACAGCCGGTTGGTACATTAAAAATAGACATCATCGGAGAAGAAACAGCATCCGCGCTGAAATTTGAGAAAAAATCAGTCAGTTTAACGGGTACTGAAATGGCCGTTAAGGACATCCGTGTAAAGGCCGGTGGTTTTCCAGATGAAGTCAAAAAAACAAAGCTCAGGGTTCAATGGAAATACACTGCCGATTCCGGGAAAAATTGGGCCAATATGAATACCACCGGAGATCACAATGTATACTTGGTTTTCAACAAACCACTTGTATCCCCCCTTTATGATTTCGGGCTGGAAAAGGCGACTGGATACGTCAATGGTGACGCCGATATAGCGGGAAAAATAAATACTGGGATAGCGGCGGATCTGACTTATGACCCCAGCGCCTATCGAGCGGATGCGAATCCATTGAAGTATTATGATTACGGCAGTTGTTTATGCATGAATAATGCAATTCTTATGGAGTATTTATGCAAAACTCTTGGTGTGAAGGCCAAGGTTGTTTACGTATGGGGAGGTGACGCGGCCAACACCGTCGTTTTCTATCATGGAACTTCGGCTGGCATCTATGGGTCGTTTCGCGTTTTGGCGCCAGCCAACGGCATGGCAGTTTTAAACCCTCATTTTACGTACCATGCTCAGACCCAAACGGGTGGTATCACCTATGATCCATCATATGGCACCGTGTCAATGATTACCTTGAATGAAACAGCCCCGGGTGGTTCACGGCGGACCGGCTCCGCCTGGCCTCCTGCTAATCGAATGGTGGTCCCCCCAGCATCATGGAGATGTCCCCATTGAACCGGTTAGCGGCAATTATATGCTTTTTACTGATCAACCTGCTTCACCCGGTCACTTTTGCAACTGAATGGGGAAAAAATATGAGCGGCAAACTGATATCTTCTATCGATTTAGTACCATTGATCCATGAGTATGATGCAACTTTCGCTGCACCTGCTAAAGAATTGACTGAATTTGGCGCAATCTATCAATACAAAGACCTCCCTTCTTCCACAACGCTTTTCATCCAGGTTGCAGTATACGAAAGCATAGAGCTGGCGGTTCAAAAAGTTGAAGATCAGCAAATGATGGTTTCCGTCGGTCCTGACGTGTCCGATCAATCCATTGGCGATCACTATATTGCATGGACGAGCCGGGATCCTCAGGGCGGGGGAATATTATACAGGCGAATGAATGCCGTATTTCATATCTCCGGAAAAATTGAATTCAATAGAAAGAAAGCAATTATCATGTTCATTGAACAGGCGATCATGACCCGACATAAAGCAATTAACTTTTCCGACGCCCTGCCAAAACTTGCGGTGAATCTGCAGGATTTTAAGGAGCCCGCAATTGTTCATGCCGGCAGCAAACTCAGTTGGTCGGTTGAGACTTCTGCTCCTGCGCTATCCGGCCTTGAACTGGGGGTGAGTAATGTGCATTCGGTTATGGATAGCAAAAATAATCTGCTCTATTATTATGCGGGACCTGAAGCCGAGGAGGATGTCATTAAGGTTCTTATCTGGCAACCTGGCAATCTCTTCAGCCTTCAACCATTTAAAATAAAAGTGGTTGAATAATCGGGTCAGCTGCTTAGGCATAAGAGGGTCACGTGGTAACGTAGCATAGAGGGCTGTTGCAAAAGGGGATTATTTTTGCGTGGAACTCCTGATTCCGTTTGCACCGTAATTATGACCATGTTATTATGGTCATAATTACGCATGGAGGTGGAATATGCCGCAATTCGTATCAAAATCCCAGTTCAAGCCCCATTCGCTGGAATATTTCCGCAAGATAGAGCAGACCGGTGAGGAGTTGGTGATCACTGACCATGGCCGGCCTGTACTCAAGGTTGTCCCCTATGTTGCGGATCCGGAGGAGTATTTCCGGGGCCTGCGCAATACCGTCCTGCAATATAACGCTCCCCTGGAGCCTGTAGGGGCGGATGATTGGGAGGCGCTGAAGTGATCGTGCTTGATACCCACACCCTGCTCTGGTGGGTCAGTGACCCCGCCACCCTGAGCCGGTCCGCAAAAAAAGCGATTGACGATGCTGTAGAGACGAAGGCGGTACATGTATCCTGCATCAGTTCCTGGGAGATAGCAATGCTCGTGGCGCGTGGCCGGCTGCGGTTGGCTCTCGATGTTCGTGACTGGCTGGGCCGCTGCGAAGCGCTGCCGTTTCTCACTTTTGTGGCAGTCAGCAACGCCATTGCCGTTGAATCGGTCCGGCTGCCGGATTTCCCTCATGCCGATCCGGCCGATCGGATTATTGCCGCCACCGCCTTGTCACTCGGAGCGGCGCTGGTAACAAAGGACAATAAACTGCGAGATTATCCCCACGTAAAAACGATCTGGTAAGGGGAGAGAGGGGCGATGGACGTTTTTTGAAAATCAACCACAGAGCCAACAGAGATAACTATCTGTAATAAAAATTATTTCTCTGTGCTCTCCGTGTTCTCTGTGGTGGGAAAAAACTTTTTACGAAGCCGTCAGTCATTGAGTGTGCAGTTGCCCATCTGCCTGGCCAGATTCTCGGCCCGTTCCCGGAACGCCGACGTTGCCGGGATATCCTGCAGAAAGTCGCAGGCCATGGTGTATTTCCCCTCATTGTAATAACGGTAGGCCTCATTGAAGGATGTGCCGTGCTGGTTGTAGTTTTTCGGATCGGCGTCCGTCTGGGCAGGAGCGGCCGGGGCGGCAACAGCCGCGGAGGTGGGGGCCGGAGCCTGTTGCGCCGAGGGCGGCGTCTTGCGGGGCTCATCCTTTATCCGGGTGAAAAAAAACACCAGGGCGGCGACGAGCAACACGACCAGCAGGGCCGCCCCGCCGATGAGGAGATAGCGGGTGATTCCTGCTTTCCCTGAGGATGCGCGGGATTTCCGGGCGCTGCCGGTCGGCTGGGAGAAAGGGTCCTCCCATGAACTCTGGCCGCTGAAATCATCAAAGGCACTACCGCCGGACGGGGAAAAGACGGGGGCTGGTGCCGGCTGGGACGCCGGAACAGCGCCGGTAAAGTCGCCGCCGGGAAAAGGCGGGGGAGCGGGTGGGCGGGAGTCGCCCCCCGGCGGCGTGGGCTGCTGCTGCCCGGCCCCGGCAAATTGCGCCGGGTCGGCCATGAAGAGCGTGGCATCGGCGTCATCCTTCCGGCGCAGTCGGCAGAGGATTCCACCCACGGTGAAGGAGGCGGGGGCCGTCATTTCCAGGGTGGCGGACTTGTGGCTGACGCCGTTGTGCACCAGCCCGTTTAAGCCGAGCACCTGCACGACAACCTTGTCGCCCCGTCTTTCCAGGACAAGATGCTCACGGCTCAGGGTGCGATCGTCCAGGGTGATGTCCTGGGAGGGGTCGCGGCCCACGGTCAATCGCCGGCCGGAGGTGAGGAGCTTTTCCACCGGGCCGGCTGCTGTCTTCGCCTCAAACACCAGTTCGTCCTCCGGCGGCGGGACAACGGGCCCCGACGGACGCATGATGCGGGTCTGTTCATCGGCGAAGGGAGGGTGGGAGGAAGAATCGGGCCCCGCGGCAGCCGGCGGGGTGGGCGCCGGACCGCCGATGTTTATGCCGGGGCTGATGCGGGTTTTGTCGCTGTCATTGTCCGGCAGCGGCGCTGGCCGCATTGTGCTGTCCGGCGAGGGAAATTTTGCTTGCGGCCCTATGCGGGTCCGGTCGTCTTCTGCGGGAAATTTCCGGTCGTTCGTCATTACGGGCACCAGGGCTGACAGCATCTTCGGGAAACGGGCGCCGGGTTGTCGTTGCCGCCTTCCCTTTCACCGGCGGGGAAACTTTCTATAACCATAGAGAAATTTTCAGAAAATTTCAAGAAATCCCGCTGGGAAAGAAACTATTTGTCAAGATGTTTGCCCACGTAACGGGCGAGGATCTCGGCCGTGGAAGAGGGCGGCCGGACGGCAAAGAAATGGTCGATGATGGCATGGGCCATTTCGTGGGCCAGCATCCCTTCATGCAGATCGGCTACCGACACATAGATGGTGTTTTTTTCAAACAGATACCAGGCCCGCATGGCGTTTTCCCGGTGGAATAACCGCTGGTACACCTCCTGCAAGGCCGCACTGTCCGGGTAGATTTTAATTGTCACCTTCTCCATTTTCCGGCGCATGTCAAGAATCTCCTGGACCCGCATGAACAGGGCGTCGACCTTGCCGGAGATATCGCTGTCCCCGGCCCCGCCGGCGGTTTGCCGCAGCTCCCTGGCAGTATCCTGGCCGGGCCGGTAGCGGATCTGCCGGTCAAAGCCGGCAAGCACCTCGCTGCTTTCAAACAGGAGGACGGCATGCCTTGTTTCGAGCTGCTGCCATTTGCCGCCGTAGACGGTCGCAGCCCACGACCTGTCCCCGCTGCAGACCGCAAGGCCGGCGGTCAGCAGGAGAATGAGAAAGAGGGGGCGCCGCGTTCGTATTGCGGGATATGGCGCCGAAGGTGACAAAATCAGCCCGTCCTCTCTTCGTCCTCTCGCCCCACCCTGAAGCCGGCCCTGATGAGGACGCGCAGCCCGGCGAGTCTGGCAATGAAATGATCCGGCAGGGCAAGTTCGCCGGCCAGTTTTTCCAGGCTCTCCACCTCGGCGTCGATGCCGCTGATTTTGTCGGCAAGACTTGCGGTCATGATGTTGAAGCTGTCCGCCAGGACCTGCATCTGGTCTTTCTTGCGGAAGTTGATCCGGTGGGTCAGGTCGCCGCCGCCCGCTTCGGCAAGCCCTTTTTCAATGCGAAACATGGGGCCGGCGATCTTGTGGGAGACGAACAGGGTGACCGCGACCGTCGCCGCGGAGACGATGAGCAGGGTGATGAGGTTGGTGTAGAGGAGCGCCGGCAGGATGCTCATGGCGGTGGATTTGATTTCCAGCCGGGAGTTCTGGAAGGAAGAGGTGAGGGTGTCCTGGTTGAAGAAGAAGAGCAGGGCGGTGGAGAGGATGATGCCGGCCAGCAGCAGCAGGCAGAATTTGATGATGAAATGAAACTGAAAACCCTTCTTGATGAAGTATTGCCTGCGCTTGCAGGGTGCGGCTTGTTGCGACATAAAGAACCCTCGGCTATTTTCTGTAAAGAAGTTCCTCGTTGACTTCGATGGCCGCCTTGCTGCGCAGGTCATCGATCCAGGCCTGGAGCGCCAGGCTTTTCTTTTTTTCCCGCAGGGTGTCCCGGATGGTATCGTGGGCCTCGGGCAGTGGGATGCCTCCTTCCTTGAACGCCGCGTTTTTTTCGTAATCGGCGGCGATTTCCTCCTCGGAGACAATGATGCCGCGCGACAATTCGACGCCCTTGCGGTCGATGAGATTGCGGATCAGGGTCGCCTCCCAGTATCTTTCAATGGATGCGACGAATTTTTCCTCCCGGTCAAGAGCAAGTCTTTTTGCCTCTTGAATGAGCAGTTCCTTGCGGATGAGTTCCTCGAGAAAGGCCTGGCGGGACGCATCGGTCAGTTTGAAGCTTTCGTCATATTCCATCGCGTCGGCAAGCTGCGCCTCGAAGTCGCTGAGCGGGATGGTGTACTCGTTGATCGTGGCGACAGATGGTTCGGGCGGGGCCGAATCCGAGCAGCCGGTGAAAAGAAAGAGAACAAGGAGCAGGACCGGCACGATAAAGAGTTTCATATGGTCTTCAGCCTCAGGGCGGGGTGATGGTTTGCGTATTGCTGCATTCATGTCAGGTTGGTAACGATGGCCGGGAGGCCGAAAAAACAAAACGAGATACCGCCCGGACCGGGGCATTTGTTGTGCGTCTCTAAGGGGATAGGTAAAGTGTACCCAGACGCTGCAGCAACCGCAAGTTTTTGTTTGTGTTGCCTTCGGGCGGGCGGATGCCGCAGATGGCATTTGCATGAGGGGTGTCATGTATAGAGATCACCCCATGCGATGCAAATCCGGTGCGCCCTGTTCATCCCGGGGTCACTGCGACCTTGACGACGACTTTGTGCAGTTGTCCGGACGAGATGAGCGGCATGTGCGCATCTTCCGGAAAGAAAATCACAAACGCGCCGCTTTGCGTGGCGAGCCAGGCATCCGGTTCGTCGGCAAAGAACTGCATATCCGTTGCATGATCGTATTCCCCGGCTGGCTGTTTGCACAAGGACTTGGGCTTCCATCCCATCTCATCGGTCCCGGCCAGTACTAATTGGATATCGATGTATTTCTCATGGGTTTCGAGGAGGGCATCCTCTTTTCTGCGACCGGGCTCCCTGGATACCATCGCATAGACGCGGTCACCGTCTATCTCATATTTTGCCGCCGGCAGCTCCTGCAGATCCGGGCGCGAGAGAAAGTCGATGGCCTTTGCAAATCCCTTGTGCAGGTCCAGATAACGGCGTGCATTCTCAAGTACATCCAAAATCATGGCTCTTCCTTTCAGAAATTCTTTTGTGCGAACGTTAAGGTGTTTATCCCTGCTGCCCGGATTTTTCCAAGGCTTTCCGTAATGGACACGCAGGGGAGGTTTCCTGCCCATCGCGATATGCCTTGAGCAGCTCTACCGACCGGCCGGCCAGCATCCTTCTGATTTCCCTTCTCTTCCCCTTTTCCCTGGGGATTCTCATCGCCTCATACGCCGTGGTTTTATGTCGCATCCAGGCGATCACGGCCTTTGCCGCCCGCTCTGCGACAGGGATCATGGCTGTCCGCGCCACCGTTCCGCTGCCCACGGGAACCGCATGAGACGTAATGGCCTCGGCCATCTCCTTTTCCAGCTCATGGTATCTTGGGGCAAAGGCGAGGAAGGCGCGAACTTCAAGACAAAAATCCTTCTCGTACTCCGCCTGCTTCCTGTCCCTGCTTTGGCGGGCATTCTCTGATTTTTTCCGGTATGCCTCTGTTGCCCGGACTGCCTCGACCTCCTGCCTGGCGGACGTGATCGTTGCCGATGGCGCCCAGATCCCTTTGGAGATGATGCGCCGCCCCATTTTGGTCTGCACTCGCCAGAAAGTGCCTTTGGCGATCACCTTCCTGGTGATGCCGGCATCCCCGGCAGCAAGAAATGCCCATCCGTCCGGCGGCGTCAACTTCTCGCCGCTTTCATCGAGAACGGTTCCATGTAACCCGGGCCGAACGATTTTATGATCCTGTGTCATATATTTTACACCCCGGAATTTCCGGATTCCCGCTTTCGCGGGAATGACGGCAAATTGATTTTATGTCATTTTGCAAACGGCTCACATATATAATTTGAAATGGCATTTTGTGTTATAAATTTTTAACGAAAATAATCTTGGCGCAAATTGCTTGATTAAGAAACTTATAATTATATGGACGTCCCCTTATCCACGGTCGCTCTTGGAAACCGAAACCTACTTGAAAGATATCAAATTCTGGTCTATATTTGATTTATATTCAGCATTCAATGGAGGTCCGAAATGAAACAGATCCAAGTATCAGAAGACATTGTGTCGTTGTCTGATTTTAAAAGTCACGCCTCGAAAATGTTACGCCAGGCCCAGGCTACACGCAGGCCAATCATAATAACTCAGAATGGTAAACCGGCAGGTGTACTTATTTCTCCTGCAGAGTTTGATTCCCTTTCCGAACAAAATCGCTTTATTAATGCTGTGAAAAGTGGATTGGCTGATATAGAGCAGGGGCACGTATTAACAGACGAGGAATTGGACAAGGCTCTGGATGAAACTGCAATGGTCTGAAACTGCTAAAAATGACCTGATTTCAATCCGAAATTTTATCGCGGAGGATGATGTAGCGGCAGCAAAAAACTGGATTGGCCTTCTCAGGGCAAAAGCCAACAACATTGTTCATCAACCTCTTGCCGGACGGAAAGTACCAGAATTATCCCGTGATGATATTCGAGAGGTTATAGAGAGAAATTATAGGATCGTCTACCAGATCCACTCTGATAGAATATCGATCCTGACAGTGTTTGAATCTCATCGGCTTTTTCCGATTCAGAAAATTTAGTTACCATGAAGGTGATCTTTGTCGTGGCTCCCTATCAACTTTCCAAGATCAGGAAGAGTGTTAACTTGCGGTATTCCTGTCAGGCGTATTCCTTGCCCTGACAAATCTCAATTATAGAGGTCCTTAAAAGCAAAATTTTTAGACAGCAAAAAAGCTGGATAAATACTGCCTGGGTGATATTATCTGTTTAAATCGCTGGATATAACTTTTTCAGACTCCAAATGGACGCAAAGCTCCGCGTCTCTTCGGATGTCGACACTTGGTTAAAACCAAAATGCCATTTCGAATATCTCAACCCTCATTTCAATCTCTTTATATAGAGATGAAAGCCCTTGGAAACACCCTAGCCATAGGAACAAGTTTTGTTGCGACCAGCTCGACAGGGGTGAACTTCCTCATAACGAACAGGCATAACGTTACAGGCCGCCACCATGAGACAGGCGAATTGTTGTGCACAAAGACAGGAGCTGTACCAGATAGCCTTTCGGTATGGCACAACGCAAGTTCGGGTCTGGGCCAATTTGTCCCCGTGGAAGTCCCATTGTTTAATGAGGACGAACCGATCTGGATAGAGCATCCAGTCTTAGGTGAAAAAGCTGACTTTGTCGCACTACCAATCACAACTAATCCAGAAATAATTCTGTACCCATACAAGCCAAGCTATCACTCTCACATGCACATTGAGCCAGCGCAAACTGTAAGCGTAATTGGCTTTCCGTTTGGTGAACGGACCGGCGCCTCGTTTGCAGTTTGGGCAACTGGTTTTATAGCCTCCGAACCAGAGATAAACCATGGAGGACGACCAATTTTTCTGATTGACTGTCGTAGCCGGCCAGGCCAATCCGGTTCACCTGTTATTCTTTATCACAATGGAGGCGGGCTCCTAACCCATGAAGATGGGAGTGAAGTAATTAGCCCAGTTAGTTGGCTGCTTGGCATTTACAGTGGGCGCATCAACAAAGAGTCAGATCTCGGTATAGTCTGGAAAACAGAAGTGGTTGCCGAACTTATCGACTATGCAAGTACAAGTGTGAATGAGTTTTAACAAGCGTCTACACACGGAAAACCTGGCCTGCGGCCATTTTTCCGGTGAGCCTTTTCGTTGTGTGTCTTAATAAGCACTAATATAAGTGCCCAGAGAAGACATCTGCCGCACGAAATGATTCAAAAGAGTTTCATTAAATAGAGGGCTCGCCATACTGTGATCGCCAAAGCTTTCGTGCATTGGGAAAAGATAAAACATAAATCCATTGCTATTACAATAAAAGCAAAAGAGTCGTTGCTTCTCTGGCATGCTAAAGGTTGGCAGCGTGTCTATTTCCTACAAAACTGGTTTTTCAATGTTAAGTCGAACTATGGTGGCAGGCTAGGGTTGATATTTCTAGCGGTGCTAATAGTGACAAGCGCAATATTTTTTCCAGAGCTTCAAAGTTATTTCGAACCATATTTTTCCGAACCAGGAAGACTCGACTCGATTAGGGAGCTTTTTCTTACTCTTGGTGGCGCCTTGATCGGTGCTACCGCGATCGCGTTTTCACTCATCATGTTTGCAATGCAGGTTAATGTTGAGCGTATGCCGCATGGCTTATTCAGGAAATTCAGCTCAGACGTAAAGCTGCTTGGAGCATTTGTTGCGACATTCTCATTGGCGGCGATCATCGCAGGGTTGTCACTGATACCAGACAAATCCTGGGTGGCTGGCGCTACGGCAGCAACAGTCTGGTGTTCGTTGTTAATTATATTGCTATTTGTGCTTGCGTATCGCAGAGCGCTTGCTTTGATTAGCCCTACTATGCAGTTGGGATTGGTGGTCGCTGATACGAAAAAGAATTTTAAAATATGGGACAGAGCCATAAAACGGACGACGCCAATATTTCGAGCAAATGCAAATACTGGAACAGAAGATGAGGAAATCAGAAGTAAATACGATATGGATCGTGTTACCTATTTTCAGTTACATCCAAATTGGACAACATCAGCCGAGCAAGCAATATCCTATTGCATTACCTTTTCAAGGCGGTACGCAGAACAAGGCGACCACGAGGTTTCACGAGTTGCGCTTAATGGGATAGTCGCAATCAATGCGTTGTATATTAAAACAAAAGGAAAAACGTTTTTCTCAAACAACTATTTTTTCGATAATCCGCTGGCATCTGATAGATTTCTAACAAATACACTTGAGCATTTGCGGCAGAATGTGCAAATAGACATTTCACGAAAAGATGAGCAATTCATTGAGCAAAATCTACAGAGTCTGCTTCAGCTCACACAACTTTACCTATCCATGGAATATGGCGATGCGCATGCCGTACGGTCTCATGCGCATCTGGTATCAGAATATCTGACAAATGCAGTAGAAAGTGTTATTCCGCATGATATGGCTGATGTGTTAATTGAAGGTGTATCACTGCTAGGAAATGCAGCTCGACATATCGTTGCACATGACAAGCCTGAGTACACAGCCTCTATCTCGGAGAAAATCGCATTTATAGCTTGCACAGGTGCTGTTAATAAAAACTACCAGCCGGTGTCCCAAGTAGCAGTTAAACAGCTTGCAACTCTCACTTTCGAATTGCTAGGGAGCAAGTCATGGGAAGTGAGCTATGCAATCAAAGAGGTACGAGATGATGTAAAGCTGATTGCAGAAATGTACCTCAAAATACCTGATGCACCACTAACTAGTATTCATAGCACAAGTTTGGCACCATACTACTCTGGAACTAGTAACGATTCATTGATGTCGCGGCTGACAGATTTAACTAATGCTTTATCAAAAGCAGAACCAAGTGATGAAGTAGCACAACGAGTTATAAGGCATATAGTAGAATGGTCAGATGGACTATATCGAACAGAAAAAGAATTATTATTACTGGCGATTGAGAAAAAATCTCATCTCACGGTCGACCTAATCCACTGGATAGTACATATCACAAAATTACTACTCGCAGTTTCTTGTGCGGATGTTTGCGGTGATCATTATAGAGACAAACTAAGAAGATCGGCACATTGGTTGATTTATGTGCTCTCATGGATTCCTGATAATGAAGAAACAATCAAGTATATAGAAACGTACCGTATCGCAGATAACATATTCGAGTCCGCAGTAGATGCACATAAACGTGGTTGTAATAAGGAGGCATTAGAAATTCGAAACCTGCTTCTTAGTTGGACATATAAGGTAGGTAAATATCAGACCGGGTGGGCATCCCTAGAAAAAGCTTGTTCTGGCTTAGCATGCCTAAATCTCATTCTTGACCTGTCAGATGAAAAACTATTCACTGATGTTGATACATATCTTTCTAAAGAAGGTGCCCCTAATTTTGATATTAGATCAAGAACCGCCTCTGACCTACATGAAGAAGCAGAGAAATACCGTTCCGGGTATGGTCATGGCGATATAGACATGGCAATGGCACGTGTCGACCAATCTAGACTTAGAGTGCTGCTGCATGGACTAGCAGACCATCTATGCCCTGAAATTGACAACACGGAATCAACTTAAGTTACGGATGGAAACTGGTAATCACCACACAACAACGGCATTAAGCAGACCGCGAGAACTCTGGCGAATTTTCTGCTCCTTCATTGGCGCGGTCTGCTTATGCCAGACGTTCGGCTAACAAATACAGGTGCATCAAAAATTATACAGCTTGGGAGCAAGGGGTAAGATTATTAGTGCAGTCGGGGCCTCGTTGGGACTCGCCACTTCCATAATTATGAAAATAAAAGTGGGGGTAATTATGAGTGCTAGCATTGCGTTGACTGGTCATTTGAACATCATGGCGATAGGCCTTGTGGCAGGAATCGGGTTGCTTGGGAGTCTGGCGAGTTTCCGAAAACGAGGAGAGTCTAGCTGTTCTAATGGTTTTATCCTGACCAGGAGTGTCCGAAGGGAGGTTCGATTCCTCCCCTCCCGCCAATTTTAACAAAAGAAGTTCTCTCTCAATATCTATCAAAGAAAAATGCCATTTCACGAGAAATTCAAAAGAGTTAGGAATCGCTTATCGAAGATAGAAACCATATCTTTGATTAAACTCTGCTCAATCAAACTTCATGAAATCGAGAACAAGCATATTACTGAATGGGAAGGATGGTTGCCTTGGAATCTGGTTCTATTAATCAAATGGAGTGTTGAATACGGCGGGAAACAATATCCAACTAGAGAAGCCACCAAGACAGTAGTTATGAAATTGATGAATTTAATGAATGAACTACCTTCCGAAAACGTCTTTTTAAAAGATAATGGGATAGGGGGATTACAAAAATTCGTCAGAACCACAGCATTTCAACAGTTCTGGTATCAATCTCGACTTAATTCATGGGAATTGTCGAGGCAATATTTGTTGTTTTGTGAAATTCCCCCAGAACATCCAATTCAGAAAAATTTTTTGGCTAATCATGGTCTAGACATAAGAAAGTTTTTGGAATTGTGTTTGCTTCTATGGGTATGGATAGGAAAAAATGAAAATAACATAGCTTTTAATCCATCCGTTCTTTTATCTGCCACAAATTTCACGGCAGATGAAGTTTCAACCTTTCTAAATTCAATTTCTCTAACATTTGATGGTTTGAAAAATCATTTAAGAGTAAGGAAGCAACGAATAGATAATCCATATTTTCAACTTACTGAATTAACTCCATTAACAAGATTTCCGTTATTGCGTGACGATCAAGGAAACTATCTGGTTTATTCTCGCAGAGTTTTTGAGAGAACAATCGCGTCTATTTTTTACGACACAACAAAAGATATCGGTGGGAGCAAACTGGCTGAACAATTTGCTTCATTGTTTGAAAAATACATTGAGCAAAACATCTCCTATTTATCATCATCATATTACTCGGAGGCAGACCTTTATGAAGAGTTTATAAAAGAAAAAGTAACTGACTTCTTGCTGCCATTTGATGAATGCACCGTAATGATTGAAGCCAAAGCTATAGAAATGCGTCCAATAGTTCAAGTTTATCCAGGTAACAAACAGCTTGAAAGGGAATTGAAAGACAGCGTAGTTAAAGCCGTTTATCAAGGGTTTTCGTTAGCAAATGAAATTTCGAAAAAATACGACAATTTGGTTATTCCCTGCCGAGATAGTTTTTTTCTAGTTGTTGTGACATACAGGGAATTGTTTTTAGGGAACGGACAAGATATGTGGGAGGAATTCTTAGGAGATCTTGTTGTCCCCTTTTTAGAAGAAAAGCATATTGACCAAAAACTTATCCCGCCTGGCCACATTGTAGTCTTAAACATAAACGATCTAGATTTATTGTTAAGTGTTGTTTGGGCTGGCTTAGATACAATTCCCAACATTTTTAAAGAAATGGTCAAAAAAAATTCCGACAGAAGCACAATGAAATATTCGTTCTCGATGCACCTTGCCCAATCCCAATATCGAAAAGACAACCTTAAACTACCATCCCATGAAAAAGTATTTAATAAAATGTTTGATGGGTTAATAGCAAGAATTAAACAATAATTGCCGAACCAGGCGGTTCACTTGACGCCGAAAACGGCTGCGGCGCAGACGTGGCAAATTCTGTGGCGGCGCAAGTGACCTTGAACGTTGAACCTGTAGAAAAAGCCTTCCGGTGACA
>QZKV01000062.1 GCA_003599575.1 Desulfobacteraceae bacterium
ATCAAATGGCGGATTGCCCCTTTTGTTGGCGATGATAAAGTCAAATCCGCAGGCACGTGCAGCCTTGATGCTTTCCCAGCTGAAAAATTCTCCATCGGCCCTGAGCAGTACCTGTCTGACACACCCAGGCAGGTTGGCATGGATGTTAAGGATAAAGTCAGCTGTTTGTTTGCCGGAGATCGTTTCGCCCTTGCGCAGCTTGCCGAGCATGTACTCGCGGGTTTGGGCGATAAAGCAAAGCACTGGCCGATAACCTTTTTTCCCGCGATGTTTGGTATTATGCCCTTTGCGGGCGCCCTGTTGGTTTCCATAGAGAGTTTCAACGGTGGTATCGATATCGATATGGATGCGGTAGTAGTTCAGCCCGAGCTGCTTCCAGACTCTTTCGCGCAGGGCGCTCATGACTTTAATCAACGATAGACCTTGATTGATGCCCATATGGTCAACGTAGCGCCAAAAGGTGCTGGCAACCGGAAGCCGCGCAAGACGAAAAAACCCGCACAGCATGGCGTCCAGCCGATGTAAGTAAAATGCCATATCCGATTAAAGCCTATAAACAGTAGCATCAAAATCCCAATAACCATTTTATAGTGACCCAGCTTGGGATTGCGGGTTGGCGCCTGATAAGCGGAGTTAAAAATTTGTGCAAAATCGAGCAGATCTAAAAATTTGATCATCGCCAAAAGCCCGCCAAATGGGGTCAATTGTTCGCTGCACGTCTCGTATATGGTTGAAGCATTGATTTTACTGGCTCTGGCACGATTTTCAATAGGTCCTTTGGTATTGCGGTTTTGCCGAAAATTTGATTTTGTGGATTTTACCATCTGGGTACCTCCTGCTTATATGGGTTGGACTCGTGACCCCATTATAGCAAAGGTTCCCAGGTGGTTCCACCTTCTGTCAGATTTTAGGTGCAAAATTCAGGTAATAATCGATTTGACAAATTTTTGAACGATAAGCTCCGTTTCCCTTGATTTATTTAGTATATGTGGACCAATTTTTTGACGATTTAAGAAATGAGAATAGGTTTCCTTAATGGCTACATTCAGTTCCTTTTTTCGAGCGTCGATCACACAAGAGTCCATACCGATCGATTCAAAAACCCCTAAAAATTTTTTACTATATGCAATTCCAATGGTCGGAATTCCCAGTGAGAGTGCCCCAATACATGCGTGCATTCGAGAGCCAATAAAAAAATCACAAGTAGAAATTATCCCTTTTATTACTGATTGATCGTATGTACCTGTCAATAGATGTATACGCTGCGGAAAATTTCCAGAAAAATGATCTTTCACAAACGAACATGCATCTGGATCACTCTCGGCGCTACCTGGAAATGCATAAGTATGTGGGATGAGCAAAATTTCACTATTTGATGTCTCAAGAAAATGGTTGATTATTGTAATGATATATTCCCGGTAGTCTAAACAAAGCTTGAACATATTATTTCGGTCATAGCCACCATTAAACATCAGGCCATTTACATTTATTCCGATTATTGGTATATCGGGCGAAATTTCGAGTGGTGGGTCAATTGTAGGATTGTCTATCAATACTGGTTTTAACGTAAAGGCCATGTCAGGGCAAAAAGAGCATTTTGTGTCCGAAATTTTGTTTTTGGATATTCTTTTAATTATGCTTAGTCCTTGGCGATCACGCGAAATTATAAATGCAGAGCGGTTGAGGATAAATCGAGCAATATGTTTAGCAATGAAGCTGGAATATGGCCCATATGTTTGAGGCAATAAAACCAATTCCTTTTTCATTATAATTGCCGAGAGGTCAGGCAAAATGCCGGCCATCAAATTCTTAAGCCCGTAAATATCGCTAAATCCGTCACCCCCGTGAATGCTGCCTATGAAATCGGCCTCATAAACTTTTCTAAGCCATCTGTTTTTATTTAAAATTGCCTTTCTTATCTTATTGTTTGGGATTAGCCTGTATACAGTGGCTAAGAATAAAATCCAAAGAATGTGCTCATGAATTTTGGCTTTTGGTGACATACGGAAATTGATAATATCTACTCTGAAGCTTTTTTCTCCTAAAGAGATTGTTTCTGAACTAGACTTTTCATTTCCAACTAGAAGATATAACTCTACATCACGAAATTTATCGCAGACGATGTTAAAAAATGATACGGCTAAGGCCGATACACCCATATTGCTAGTATTCAAGGGTGCTCCCATTAAACAGACCTTTAGCATGAGTTTTCCTTTTTCTGTCGCTCCTTTAAATGTATATCTAAATGCTCGAGTATATACAAAACGCTTTCAGAAATCATAGACATCCTACCGAATATGATAGAAGCTCCGCCTCGTAACAACCCCTCTATAAATGATACTTGATAAAAGCAAAAGT
Source organism: Desulfobacteraceae bacterium (assembly GCA_003599575.1). GTDB lineage: Bacteria > Desulfobacterota > Desulfobacteria > Desulfobacterales > Desulfosarcinaceae > Desulfatitalea. The sequence goes on from QZKV01000062.1 coordinate 2,359, forward strand.
TGGGTACAAGTATAAGAGACACTCACCAAGCGAGTAGCGGATTCATCGCAAATTTTCTGTCAATGATTCGATCACCTGAACGCCTCAAAATCTAATATCGTTTATGTGAAGCTCCCATGGCCCACCGAAGCACATACCACCATTTCTGCAATGAGGCATTTGCCTGTATCCTCCGCTGTCTGTGTATTATTTTGTTAGTAAGCACTAACAGACTCAGCCGCACGAATGCTGATAATCCTTGCAGCAGCCGGAACAGCAAACTGACCGCGGGCCCCTTATTTAACCGCATGTAATACTCACCAGCCACTCGCTTCATGATGGTGCCAAACTGACTCACTTGAGCGCTGGAGCTACCACCACCATGATGCACGACGGTTGCACCAGGCACGTGATATATTTTGAGCCCTCGTTGTCTTAGTTTGGCGCAAAGATCCATGTCTTCACCGTACATAAAAAAACCAGCGCTGAAACCACCAACCAAGCGGAATATATCCGACCGAAGCAGCATGGCAGCACCACTAACGGCCTCGACCTCTATCGGTTCTGATGCGGCGAACGCAGCCTTGTTCCCCCAAAGTCGAGAACTGGGAAACAGCCGGCGTAAGAGTTCGCAATCCAGCGCCTGATTCAGCGGCGTCGGTAAAGATTGAACACAGCTAGTCTGGAGCAAGCCGTCCGTGTTGATAAGGCGGGGCGAAACCAAACCAGCGGCGGGTAGTTCCTGGATTGCCTCCATTAGAGTTGCTATGGCATGAGGCTTGAGTTCGGTGTCAGGGTTCAGGAGAAGAAGGTAATCGCCATTGACATGTTGGAAGCCGAGGTTGTTTGAGCGCCCGAAACCGATGTTCTCCAAGCTTTGAATAAATTCTACCTCTGAGAACTCCGCCTCAAGCATCTCACAGCAGCCGTCGAATGAGCCGCTGTCTACAACCACAATTTGCAGCACAAGGTCTGCGCATGTCTCTCGCACAGTTCTGAGACACTTGCGTAAAAGTTCAGTAGAATTCCAATTAACAATGAGGATAGATAGGGACATGACAAAGCACCTGTATCTGCAAGGACGCGTCGTTTCCGATCATGCGCCCGTGGTAGGTTGGCCGGAATTGGCATGCATATGCGCACCATCCACAAACTGGCAGGCAACACTTCTGGAAAGTCCGCAAGCCCTCTTCACCCTTCCCAACTGCTCTGCCTCTGAGAACCGAAGCATGTTATGAGGGATGAGCCGTTTGCGCCTCATCAGGTTGGCCGCAAGGTAACCTGCCAGCCAGGCTACGGCGCCCACGACCGGCGGGTATTTCGCCAGACGTCCCGTGCATTTGAAAACCTCAAAAACAGGATGGTAACCAAGCGCGTAATCGCGCACGCCCATTTGCCACATCCTGCGCAGCATCCCACCCTTGGAAATATTTCGCGGTTTCAAGTGGTCTATCACCAAATCGGTGAACAGCCGGGTTTCATATCCCAACATCCGAGCTTGGATACATGTCAAAGTATCCCATCCGCCCTCGGGAATGGCAATTAGCCCACCTAGATCCTCGAAGCATTTGCGCCGAAAAAACTGAGCGGCTCCGGGGACATTCAGCCGGTTTCTCGGTGACCGATCTTTGGGTTGCCCCAAGTCCACCACCATCCCGCCTCCTAATCCGAGACGTGGATTGGTTTCGAATCTTTCGATTACTCTTTCGAAGTAATCCGGCCCAAATCGAAGATCCGCATCCAATAGTCCGATATAGTGGTAATCTTTAACCGTAATGGCGAGCGCTCCTGCTTCAGCAGCATGGACGACGGCTGCGAAACTGCGCTCCGCACGCTGCGGTAGACAAATTAACCGGATCCACGAACAACATTCGGTTGCAGCCCGAACTATCTCTTCCGTGCGGTCCGTGCAACCGTCACAAACGATCACCCACTGAAGCGGCAGGATGGACTGTGATATGACAGAGGCGATGGTTTCGCCGATTAACGCTTCCTCATCCTTGACTGGAGTGATTAATACATATGCAGGCTGATTCGGAGTGCCCATTTCAGATCTTGTCATAATGTAGCTGTCCATCTTACATGTTTTTTCCGAAATAAGGGTTTCAACATCTTGTAAATACGCTGTGGTGTCAAAAGCCAGTTGTAAGCACCGGCTAATTTGGCTTTAAAAAGCTTTAAATCATCATGAGTGCTTATAGGAATTCTTTTCAATTTAAAAGGCATATCATCCTTATGGGCATTACCGATACGTGTGGTTACGCCCACTTTATAGCCACATTTTATTAAAGTGTTGCTGAGGAACTCCGAAAAGCAGTTCTGATTATCTGGGAAGGCGTATGGATAGGAGAATAAATCGACGGCTTGTCCAGTTTTATTTTCAATAACCGCTTTCGAAAATCTTATCTCATGCTCAACTTCATGTTTATTCAGCTCGCTGAGCACAGGATGGGTTACCGTGTGGGAACCAAAAGTAAAGCCGCGTTTTAATAGCTGCCTGACTTCATCCCAAGTAAGGCAACTAGCACCTTTAAACTCGCAACGATCGTGAGTTATAAAGGCAGTCGGTAAGAAAACAGTCGCAGTAAATCCATAGGCATCCAAAATCGGTACCGCATCCGTATAGAAGTCACGAAATCCGTCATCAAATGTTATCACCACGTTTTTTTTAGGAAATGCCTGGTTGTCGGTGAGCATCTCGGCAGCTTTGGCAAGCCTCAATACGTTATAGTTGTTTTCTTTGAGATACCGCAGATGCCTATTGAAAACATCGGGCGCGGTGCTCGTTTGGTAATAAGGATGAACATCTTCAATGATTTGAGAGATGCTGTGGTACATGAGAATTGGAATTCGCCGCCCTGGCTTCCAGAGCTTGCCACTCGCCATTAGCTTAAATATGCAAAGGCTTATAAATCGGTCGAGACGCAATTTCATTGTCAGCTATATTTCACTTTTCTAAGGGAATTATAGTATTCGGCGTAGTACGGGCTGTGAATATGAAAATGCCAACCACCACTTATGTTACATTCAAACCCAAGTGTTTTTTATGCTCTTCAGCGGTACCCATTAGATCATTAACAAGGTTAAGATAAATGTCTTTTTTTATACCCCACCTATGATTGCTCACGAATCGGTAGGCGTTGATTGCCAATTCTCTACGATACTGCTCGTTTTCTATTAACTCAAGCATTGCATCGGCCAGATCCTCCGGGTTTTCGGGAGTAAAAAACTTTACGATTGAATCGTCAAAATAGAAGTCGTCGACTTTTGTCTTGGAAAGGATGATCGGTACGCCAAGCTGCATGAATTCTAGCGTTTTTGTACTAAATGCCTCTCCTCCAAAGGAATCGTTTCGTTTGGGTACTATCCCGAGATCAGCACAGGCGATGAGTTTGGCCATTTCATCGATGGGAACAGCGCCCTTCAGCATGACACGTTTTTCTAGATGGTACTTTTTTACCATTGATTCCAGATTATCTTTCGCCGGACCATCTCCATATATATGAAACTCAGCTTGCGGTGCACGGTCTTTTATACGCTCGAATGCTTCTACAGCGATATCCAGTCCTTGATGCCAGTTAAGGGTCCCGGGATAAATTAGAATTAATTTTTTTTCATTTCTATGAGACTCGCAATTCCCGAAAATACACTCATCAGGGTAGTTCATGATAGTCGTACATTTTTCTTGCCTAGTAGAGCGTGAAATCAGCCTCTTTTCCCAAATATGGTTTGAAATCACGACGTGATCTGAGAAAGCAATCGAGAGTCGCTCAACCAACAGAAGGCACTTATATATAAGAGATTGTTCACTGGTTTTGAATTTGCAGCTGTAAAACTCGGGTACGATGTCATGGATATCTAAGATGATTTTAGCCCCTGTGAGTTTAGGGACCAATGCAGCGTAAACCTCGAAATCCGGTACAGAATGAACATGAATCAAATCATAACGTTCAGATAGGTGCCTTTTCGTTAAAAAAACAAATGAAGTGTAAAAAAACTTCAATAGCCGAATCAAATACGACAGTTTAAATTTTTCATTTTTTACACGGTCCTGCACCCGATAGACCATAACATCTTTGATGCGTTCTTTTTTAGCTTGTTCCTTGTTTCTTCGCAATGCAATAACATCTACCTGGCAGCCTTCCTGGGCGAGTGTTTCAGCATATCGCCGCACCCTATTGTCTGACTCATAAAAGGTATAGGCGAGCATACAAATTCTCATTATACTGCTCCTATGACTACGTAAGGTGAGATATTACTGCAAAAATAAATAGATTCGAATCTACACGCCGGGTGCGATATCTGCCATCCGTAACGCCTTAAGCTGGATTCCGGCGTTTGCCAGAATGATGTGATTTTATTCTTTTTGCTGACGATAGAATTCAGCAACTTGCGCTGTTAGCACATGCCAATAATCTTTGCGGTATTCGGCTTTAACCCATTTTAAAAAGCCAGCGTAAAATCTTGCGCTGTATTCTTCAGGAAGGCTTTTTAAGCAATTGTAATTCATATAGTCTGGATGGGTGAGCATCATCACCATCCCGCCCTTGCTGGCAATCCAATTTAGTTTGCTTTCCCAGATCCGAGTGTCTTTTTCTTTCATCAGAACGAACAATGTGAAATCCTGGGGCATTGTGTAAGGAAGCTCCAGGTATGCTTTTTGTGTATGCGCTCCATTTACCCAGAAGGGGAATATTTTTTTAATACCATCCGGCTGAGGTTCGAAAGGATCCGTGTCAAAACTGGAAGTCCCATAATCTATGTTTAGATCAAGCATCCACTTAAAGTTTCGAAGCATGGAAGGCGATGAAAAGCCTCTGGTGCCCCAAGCGGATAGATATTGATTGATTTTTTCGGCTCTTTGGAGAAAGAGCTCACGCGAGCTGAACAACTTGCCGTCGTGCTTTAGGCCGTGCACGCCCAACCCGAAGCCACGCGCTTTTATTTCATCCAACAGTGAGGGTGAAATTCGATACCTTTCGGCTACGAAGTTGAAGGTAGAGCGGAATCCCAGCTTCTCTTCCAGGTCCATGAGGTAGCGGCATTTGTCGTGGCCTGCCTGGGTGTCCACGTCGTGCATCAGAACGAACGCGAATTTCTTGTTGTCGGGCCAGCCCCTCCAGGTTAATGGCGGGTGTCCTGCCGATTCATCGATCGGCCAGACGTGGGCGTATTTTGCACGCTTATGCATCACGATTTTGCGTCTGAGGAACAATTGAATATAACGGGGGATTGCGGGTTTAAAGGCATAGAACAACCGGTACAACAGGGATAGTGAGTTGCGGTCACCGGGTGTGGGGGTTTCTAAATGGTATGGGGTATTGGTGTACATCAGTTTGGGCGCGCTTTTAGAGGATGAGATTGGAGTCATTGCGCTACGGGCTCCTGAATTTCGACCAGTCAATGGGAAGCTGTTTTTTTTTTGGATGACTACTGGATGCCGGATCGGGTCCGGCATGGCATTTTGTGTTATGAGTTGCCTATAATAAAATGACAAAAGTATTATGCCACATGCCGGTAGAGAATTTTGCCGGATAGTTTGAGCAGCGGCATCGGCAGCATCTTAAATAGCGGATAAGATGTTTTTAATTTTGGGGCCTTGGCTGAAAATTTGGTTTTGGTCATGTCGTATCTGTAGTATTTCAGGCTTTCCTCTATTGCTCCCCAACCGCGCTTGAATTGGAGCAACCCTGAATTCTCGCGCTCGGTTCTGCCGAAGTCGAAATGTTTGGATCCGTCTTGTGAGGCTGACCTGATGGCTTCCCACATCAATAGATTATTGGCACGCAGGTGCTGGTACTTGTCATTGGAAGCACCGAATTTGTACAGCACTTCAGGCCCGAATTGAAGATAGACGGCTGCTGCAATGATGGTATCTGCATGCAATGCGAGCAGGGTAAAACCCATTTTTGTGGCGATGATATGCGCATGCAATTTTAAAAAGAATTTGAACGGCTGGGGCGGCAATCCGTGCTTTTTTCGGGTCCGGCAGTTGAGTTGATAAAAGGCTTTCATTGACTCCAGTGAATGCGATTTTTTGACTTTGACGCCACTTTGAACGGCTTTTTTGATGTTTCTTTTGGTGCTGCTTCTGAACTGGGACAATAAGAGTTGTTCGGAACCCGGCAGATCAAGGGTATGGACCAGGAAGCTGTCGTATTCGGGTTCTGATTCGTATGCCGGGTGGCCTCCGCGCAATTCGATATGCTTCCATTTGGCTTTTTGGCCGTACTCTATGGCACGCTGCCAGATTAAATTGAAGGCTTCAAGGGATTTGCAGACGGGATGGGATTCATCCGAAAAGGGCAATGAAACGCCCCTTCTGCCGGTGATGAAACTTTTGACATCCATGATGGGCAAAAAGCCGGCCACCTGGCCATCCTGAAGAGCTGTGAAATAGGTTGGCAGGTAGCCGTATGTTTCTGAAAGTACCTTGGCCCAGGCGGTTGTGTGGAAAATGGTGGCGCCGTCCAGGGCTTGGATTTGTGCGTCCCAGTGCGGGTAATCGTTGGGGTTTAGGATTTTTACCTGCATGGGAGTCGGGTTTGTTGAGTTTGTTGGGTTGTTTGGGTTTGTTGAGTTTATTGGGTTTATTGGGTTTGTTGAGTTTGTTGGGTTATTTCTTGGGAACCAGCGCGGTGACAGGAGCTTCGGATCCAGCGGATCAGCGGTGGAGCGGAGCTTGGGGCCAGCGCGTTGGCTGGAGTTTTGTTCGGCGCGCCCTATGTTTTATGAATTGCGGCCGTGCCGTTTTCTACCCTCGATAGGTGCGCGGGGTGCTTTCCTATCGGACGATGGAAGCTGGAGCTTCCAGGAACCGGTTCCCAAGCTGGAGCTTGGGAACCAGCGCTGGGGCGGAGCTTGGAGCCAGCGAAACGGGTCAGCTTCATTGGAGTTTGTTGAGTTTGAGTTTGTTGAGTTTATTGAGTTTATTGAATTTATTGAGTTTATTGGGTTTGTTGGGTTTGTTGGTTTATTGGGTTTGTTGGGGTTTGGTGGCTTGGTCTTTCAGGCGTTTTACGTGGCCGCGGCCGAGGCCTTTTACTTCGCAGCCGAGTTCGAAGTAGCGTTGGATCTTTTGGTCGTCCAGGATGCCGAAGCAGTCTATGATGGCGGCGGGGCGGCCGATGGCTTCTACGATGGTTTCGGGTTCGAGTTCCAGGTAGTGTTTATGGCGCACCGACATCACCACGGCGTCGGCGAATTTCAGGGCGGATTCCAGGTCGTTTTGCATTTGGGTTTCGGCGAGGCCGTCCTGGTTGCGGAAAAAGCGCGCCCAGGAGTGGCCCGGAGCGGGATAGGTGTCCTGCTTTTCCAGTTCCCACCAGTGTTTGACGTAGGGGTCGTGGATGACCACCTCGGCGCCCATTTCGGTGAGTTTGCGCACGATCACTTCCGAGCCGCTGTAGCGGGTGTCGCCGACATCTTCGCGGTAGGATGCGCCTAAAACGGCCACTTTGGAAGCGGCCACGATTTTGCCCATGTTGCGCAGCGCGTCGCGTACGAGCTGGGTGACGTGCAGGGAGCGGGTATCGTTGATGTCGATGGCCATGGGGGTGATTTTAAAGATATCGTCATCAAAACCCATGAGGGTGTTGTAGGACCACACGCCCAGGCCGCCGTCTTTGGGCAGGCAGTAGCCGCCGATGCCCGGGCCCGGGAAGATCAGGTTGGAATGGGTGGGCCGGACTTTGATGGCGTTGATGACCTTGATCAGATCGACGCCGTTGCGTTCGGCGAAAAGGCTCCACTCGTCCATGAAAGCGAGAATGGCGGCACGGTAGGAGTTTTCGACGATTTTGCAGGTTTCGCTCTCGATGGGGCGATCCAAAACGGTGAGGGGGAATTTTGCCACGTTGAGTATGTCAGACAAAAAATTGGTTACGCGCTGTTTGGCCTCGGGGCTGATACCGCTGCACACGCGCCAGAAATCACGGATCGAGGCAACGTAGTTGCGGCCCGGCATGACCCTTTCGAAGGAGTGGGCCAGCAGCGGTTCGGCTTGATCGAGCCCTCGGCGTTCAAAGGCCTTCTTGATGATGGGATAGGCAACGTATTCGGTGGTGCCCGGGGGAACGGTGGTTTCGATGAGCACCAGGCAGTTGGGATCGATCTTTTGGCCGATCACTTTGAGGCTGTCTTCCAGGGCGGCGATATCGGCATGGCCCTTGCGGACGTCGCCCATGGTCTCTTTAAAATAGTCGCACTGGACGTCAACGACCACGACATCGGCCAGGGTCAGGGCGTCATAGGTGAATGTCGCCGTCAGGGTTTCTTTTTCCAGGACGCAGCGCCGGATCAGGGGGGCGACTTCCGGATCTTCCGCCTCGACGGGTGCCACGCCCCGGTTCAGATAGGGGATTTTCCAAAAGGAACGGGTTGAGGGGCGTTGCATGCCGATGACGAACTTGTTGGATCGGCCGGTTTTCGGATCGCTGGAATCTGCGACCACGCCGGCCATGACGGCACCCACGAAGCCGACCCCCATCACGACCACGATCTCGCGGCCCTTCCGGCGCTGCTGCTTGACGATTTCCTGGAGGCGGTTGAATTCTTCGGCGTATTCGTGTTCACCCGGAAGCGGGAAGGATTCGCCGTCGGGGCTGATGGATGCATGCACTGGGTTAGGGGTTTTTGAGGTCATTGGATCCCTTTTTGAGTTTGTTGGGTTGGTTGGGTTTGTTGGGTTTGTTGGGTTTTTTGAGTCGTTGGTTATTTGGGCTGTGGCTTTATTGTCCTTATTACCCGGGCCGGGTTGCCGGCGACTATGGTGTTGTCGGGGATGTTCTTGGTTACTACGCTGCCGGCGCCTATGATGCTGTTTTGGCCGATGGAGACTCCCGCCAGGATGGTCGCGTTGGAGCCGATGGAGGCTCCTTTTTTGATCAGGGTCGGAACCACTCTCCAATCGGCTTCGGTTTGCAGAGCGCCGCTTGTGCCGGTGGCGCGGGGATAGATGTCATTGGTGAACATGACGCCGTGGCCGACGAAGACGTCGTCTTCGATGTTGACGCCTTCGCATATGAAGGTGTGGCTCTGGATTTTGCAGTTTTCACCGATGAAGGCGTTTTTCTGGATTTCAACGAAAGGCCCGATTTTGGTGTTGCTGCCGATGCTGCAGCCGTAGAGATTAATGAAATCATTGAGGAAGACATTTTTACCAATTTTTACGTCGGGAGCGATCTTTTTCATAACTGTTACCGTTTATTGGGTTTATTGGGTTTGTTGGGTTTATTGGGTTTGTTGGGTTCATTGGGTTTATTGGGTTTGTTGAGTTTGTTGAGTTTGTTGGGTTCATTGAGTTTTTGGCGCCTGGTGTGCGCTCAGGTAATGGGAAACGATTGTGGGATTGGACACCATGGCGAATTCCAGCGATTGCTTTTTCCCGGTACGTTTTCTGGTATTGCTGGATGACCGGCAAAAAGTCGAAGTAGGCTGAGCGGGTCTGGGTTTCGAATTGAACGCGTTTGCGGTCATCCCTCGAGTAGATCAGTTTTCCTTCCGACAGGATTCTGCCTTTTACGGGCAGCGGCAATTGATTGATCACACGTACGTCCGACGATACTTTGTGGCTCAGCAGTTCATCGATTTTTAGAGATATAGACAACTCCAGGTTCAGGCAGGCCCTTTGCAGCAGCCCCTCGGCGAAGATGGCGACGTCCAGATCGCTGAAAGGGTGCGGCGTTCCCGTGGCATGGCTGCCGTACAGGTATGCAAAGAGCACCGGCGTTTCGTTGAACAGAGCGGGCGCGATTCGCTCGAGGGTGGCTGCCGGGTTTATTGGGTTTGTTGAGTTCATTGGGTTTGTTGGGTTTGTTGGGTTTTTGGACCTCTGGGTCTCTTCGATTTCGTTATCAACTTATGTATAAGTGCCGGGGAGTCAAGGGGTTAGGGGTTTTGGGTTTGTTGGGTTTGTTGGGTTTTTGAGTTTGTTGGGTTTGTTGAGTTTGTTGGGGTTGTTGGGTTGTGGCTCATGTTAGTGGCTGATGGCTTATGGCGGCCGCAGGTGCATGCGGATTTAGTTTCGCTAATGGGTTATGTTTTTCTCGTTCAAAAAGTTCCGGCATGTCGTCATGATTCGTTCAAGTGAGTCTGACGCATTTTTTAGATCTTGATGATCAAACACCTGGAACGGACTGCCTCCGGGAATGCCGTTTGGATATCGGGTTGGGATGTAAAACCGATCCAACTGCTTGGCATCATCCAACAGTGCCGCAAAACGTCCGTCCTGCTCACTGAGTGCCTGGGACAGCTCGTATATGGAGTGCCCCAATATCCGGCGTCGGCCGATTGCATAGAGGCATGCCTTACATGCCTTTTCACCGGCTTGCTGGGCGATAAAGCATCCCTTGTCGAAAAACATTTCTGCATTTGACAGCCATTGGACAAACTTGAAATCATCCTCGCTTTGTTGCATCCACCGAATTGCTTCTCTTTCAGGCGTTTTCATAAATGATGCGTCCTGTACCAACTGCCTCTTCGAGAAAAGAGCTATCTTTCAACATGCTATCAAACTCTTCAGGCGTGTATGCCAAAATATCAGCAGGGCGCTTGATTTCCCATTTCGCATACAATTCCGCCAGCCGGTCTAAAAAACGCTTTTTCGTGGAATAAACGATGATGATATCGATATCGCTGTACTGATCTGCATCTCCGCGTGCATACGAGCCAAATAGAATAATTTTTTGGGGGTTCACCGGCAAAAAGGTGCGAACGATCTCTTTTTCAAGAACATGATCTGGGGGTTCTGGGTTTGTTGGGTTTTTTGGGTTCATTGGGTTCATTGGGTTTGTTGGGTTTGTTGAGTTATTAGGGTTGTTGGGTTTGTGCCGCGCCGGGTTGGCGGACTCGCTATTGGATCGCATTGATGTACGATTCAAGCTCCTCTGCGAATTGGTTGAAATCGTCTTTTCCGGCTTGGATGTTTGCGATGAGCTTTTCGTCATCTATGATCCAATACCGGTGCACAAGGCTGTTTCGAAAATCAAAAAATGGCTTTAGTTTCTGAAAAAGATCTTCCGAGATGATTCCTTCTTTATAGCCCTTGGCAATTGTATCCATATAGCCGCTTACTGCGAGGCCCTTTTGTTTGGCCAAGATATGCTGCAATGTGTTCGACATGGCCTCTGCCAGTTCAATCAGCAGATACTTGGCTGCTTTAAGTTCGATGGAATCGGGTTGCAACACATTTTGCTCAACGATCGACTTCAGATCCAGAGCACTGCGAAGGATGTCCGCTAAATATTTTTTTAAGCGGACGGTATCGATCTTCATGCGCACACCTCGGCGATCAGCCCTTCGCATTCCCGGTATTTCATGCTGAAAGCCTCCATAAACGATGCTCTTCGGAGAAAATCATTATCCAGCAAGAGCTCGCCTTGGGTTAACACATCTTTTAAGTACAATAATGAAAACAGGTCGCCTTTGCTTAATAGATGGTTAATCACCCGAATGTCATATGTATCAGGGCTTATTCCGGTTTTTTCGGAAAGTGCTATTTTCAAATCCGCAGACAACCGAAAAGGGTCGCTATCGGGTATGGAAAAAACGGCGATGTCGATGTCCTTGTATGTTTCAGAATCCATGAAAGACCCGTAAAGATAAGCGAATACCACGGAGGGGTCTTTTGCCAGGATTTGCTTGATAGCGGTTTTTGGGTTCATTGGGGTTGTTGGGTTTATTGGGTTCATTGAGTTTGTTGGGTTCATTGGGTTTATTGAGTTTGTTGAGTTGTTGGACCTCTGGGTCTCTTCGATTTCGTTATCAACTTATGTATAAGTGCCGGGGAGTCAAGGGGTTAGGGGCTGTTGGGGTTGTTGGGTTTGTTGAGTTTGTTGAGTTTGTTGGGTTGTTGGGTTGTTGGGTTTTTCTTCCGTTTAAGTATTTTATGAAGCCTGAGGTCAGTTTGCTTACTGTTTCGGCCTGGTTGTAAACCTGCTCGAATTGTTGCGGGGTTATGTAGTTTTGATCCAGGGCTACGTATAGTTGGCTTTGGACTTCGGCGGCCGAGCTTTTCGAGATGAATAGGAATTGGGTGAATTCCTTGCTGCTCCTGCGGGTGAAGCCTTCGGCGATGTTGGACATTGCGGATACGGCAGCGGCTTGTAGTTGGTTTATTAGCCTGAAGTCCTTTTGGAAGCTCCCGTTTGAACGAATCGTTTCGTAGATCAAGCCGACGAGTTTTCTGGCTTGTTGCCAAGCTTCTATTTCTTCGAAACGCGTCAGCTTCATGGCAGCGGGTTGGGTTTGTTGGGTTTTGGGGTGTTTTTAGTTTGTGATTTCTACTGGGGCGCCTCTTTGTTTCAGGGACTGGTTGGCGGCGGTCAGGATTTTTACTACTTCCAGGCCGGCTTGGCCGCCGGTGAGGGGCTTTTCGCCTTTGATGACGCAGTCTGCGAAGTGTTGGGCCTCTACGGCCAGGGCTTCCTGGTTGTTCAGTTTGGGGACGTACATATCGCCGACACGGTATTGAACATTGAGCCGGTAAAGGTCTTCCTTTGTTTCGTAGATGTGCACGCCTTTATCGTAGACTTTTACTTTTTCATCGGGATGGTTGTCATCGTAAAGGATCATTTTGCGGCTGCCGCCGATGAGGGTTTGTCTGATTTTGACGGGCGACAACCAACTCACGTTGATGTGGGCGACCACGTAATTTTCCATGTCGATGGTCAGCATCGATTTGGGGTTGATGCCATTGCCTTTGTATTTGAGGCCGGTGGCGGATACGGATAACTTTTTGAGGGGGATCAGGTAATCCATGATGGATATATCATGGGGCGCCAGATCCCAGATGACGTTGATGTCCTGCTGAAACAATCCCAGGTTGACCCTGGTGGAGTCGAAGTAGACGATGTCGCCCAATTCGTTTTTGTCGACCAGTTCTTTGATCTTGCGCACGGCGCCGGTGTAAACGAAGGTGTGGTCGACAAACAGGACCTTGTTCTTTTTCTGCGCGAGTTCGATCAATTCCTCGGCCTGCTGGACGGTTTCGGTCATGGGCTTTTCGAGCCAGACGTGTTTGTCGGCCAGCAGGGCTTGTTTGGCCAGGTCGTAGTGCGTTGAGACCGGCGTGGCGATGGCAACGGCATCGATGTCTTTGTTTTTAAATATTTTTTCAGTGTCCTTGCCGGTTTCGGCTTGCGGGAAAAAGCGGCAGGCAAGTTCAAGGCGTGATTCGGAGAAATCGCAGATGGCGCTGAGCTGAATGTCGGGGTTCACGTTGAAATTGCGGGCAAGGTTCGGCCCCCAGTAACCGTAACCGATAAGGCCTATTTTAAACATTGCTTCACCTTTTGGGTTGTTGGGTTGGTTGGGTTTGTTGAGTTTATTGGGTTTGTTGGGTTTGTTGGGGTTTTGGTTTATTGGGTCATGAATTCCTTTATTGTTTTGGCTATGTATTCGATTTGTGTGTTGGTCAGCTCCGCGAACATGGGCAGGGATAGTAGTTTTGCGGCCGAGTTTTCTGTTTTGGGGAATGCGCCTTTTTTGTAGCCGAGGTCCTTGTAGGCTGCCTGAAGGTGGAGCGGCAGCGGGTAGTGGAGTCCGGTGGCGATTCCTTTCTCGGATAAATACTGCTGCAGGGCATCCCTTTTATCTGTATGGATCACATACAGATGGTAGACCGATTGGGCGAATTCGGCTTGCGTGGGAATGGTTATGCCCGGGATGCTGGAGAGCAGTTCGTTGTAGTGTTTTGCATGTTTTTGCCGGGCGGCGTTCCATGCGGGGAGTTTTTTCAGTTTGATCCGCAGGACCGCGGCCTGAATGGCATCCAGGCGGCCATTGTAGCCCTCCATCATGTGGTAATATTTCTTTTCCTGGCCGTGGTCGCGTATGATGCGCATTTTTTTGGCCAATTCCTCATCCTGGGTGACAACGGCCCCGGCTTCGCCGAAAGCGCCCAGGTTTTTGCCGGGATAGAAGCTGAAGCATCCGGCGATGCTCATGGAGCCGGCTTTTTTACCTTTATACAGGGCGCCGTGCGCCTGGCAGGCGTCTTCGATGACCAGCAGGTTGTGCTTGCGGGCGATTTGTAGAATGGCATCCATGTCGGCGGTCTGGCCGTAAAGGTGCACGGGGAGGATGGCCCGGGTTTTAGGGGTGATGGCCGCGGCGATCTTCTCGGGGTCGATGTTGCAGGTATCTTCCTTGATATCCACGAATATGGGGCGCGCGCCCACTTGGGAGACGGCTTCGCCGGTGGCGATAAAGGTATTCGGAACGGTGATGACTTCATGGCCCGGGCCGACGCCGGCGGCCATCAGGGCGAAACGCAGGGCATCGGTGCCGGAGCCTACGCCTACGCAAAAGGCACTGTCGCAAAATGCCGCGAATTCTTCTTCAAAGCCGGTTACCTGCGGGCCGCCGATGAAAGCGCCGTTGGCCATGGCTTCTTTAATGGCTGGAACCACTTCGTTTTCGATTTGCTGGTATTGGGCTTTTAAGTCTAAGAATGGGATGTTCATATGCTTCCTTGGTCTTTCGGGTTTGTTGGGTTTGTTGAGTTTGTTGGGTTTGTTGAGTTTTTTGGGTTTATTGAGTTTGTTGGGTTTTTGAGTGCTGGTGGAGGATATAAGCTCCTCTGATTTTGTATATGGATAATTATAGGTGCTATGGGGTCAAGTGGGGCTGTTGGGTTTGTTGGGTTTATTGAGCTTGTTGGGTTATTGAGTTTGTTGGGTTTTTTGCGGGACCTTAGATAGCTCCGCATGGTCGAATACATAGGTATCGACCGGGTTGAGTGTCTTCTTTAGGTGCTCACGTTTTTTGAGCATTGATTCAGTGCTTGTCTGGACTGTTAGATGGATCCTCGTAGCACTTGGTTGGGATAATTATCCCGCAATAGTCACATGTTGCTTCCGACGAGCTGGCCGCAGGGCTCATGGAGCCTTGTGGTGCGCGCTAAAACCACGATGTCCAGGAACAAGGACAAGTGTTTCAGATAAAACAGGTCATACCCGAACATGTGCTTAATCGTTTTATTTGAACCGTCGCAGTCGCAGTTTACCTGGGCCCAGCCGGTAAGGCCGGGTCGCACGGTGAAGCGCTCGTCGAAAATCGGTAATTCATGACTTATTTTTTCAGCCTGCTGCGGTCCGATGGGGCATGGCCCGACCAGGCTCATATCGCCTTTGAGGATGTTCCAGAGTTGAGGCAACGCTTGGATGCGTCGACCGGGGAACTGATTAGAGGAGGTTTTGGTCGGAAACGAAAAAAGGTAACGGGTGAAAAGATTTTTGCGAAACCCCACACATGGCTGGGTTTCAAATACCCGTCCCGCTTTTCTAAGTTTGAGGTTTATGCCGACAGCCAGAATCAATGGCGACAGGAACACCAACAATATGGATGCGATCACGATATCGCCGCAGCGCTTGAAGCAGCGGCGGATGCTGTGCTGAAAACTGTCGGACAAAATAAGTTCTTTGGGATCGAGTTCAGCCGGTTCGCGCCGGCCGGTGATGGCTTCCAAAATTGCATCCGCAGTGCAGAGTTGGATTCCTTTGTGCTTGAGACTGCAAACTTCATGTGCGCTCAGGCTGTCGGCCAGCTGTTTGCAGATGATGACTTTACTGGTTTTGTAGTTGCAGACCAGCTCCGGCAATTCCTTGCAGCTTTGCAATGCCGAATAAGGGGTTTCCTGGTGTATTGCAGGACCGCCTGAAAAGGTCTTTGCGTCGGCCACAGCCACAATCTTGAAATTGCAGGCGCGTGGTTTCGCATTTGCGGTTTGGCTTTCGGTCAGGCTGGCGTTGTATATTTCACGCACGGGCCCGTCGGTTCCGAGCAGAATGATGTTCGGGCGAAAAAAGCCGGTTGCCGACAATTTAAATATGAGGAGGCGCCATGCTTTGGAAAAGGCCAGCAGGGTTAGAAAGCCCAAAAGGAAGTTCACGGGATCGATGATCCTGCCGATAAACACCAGCACCAACAGCATGATGGTGAAGGCAATGGCGAACGCTTGGACGAGGCCGATCAACTGCTCGATCCAGCCGAATTGCAGGCCGGGATCATAAAGCCCGCAAAAATAGATGCTTGCCTGGCAAAGCAGGGTGAAAATAAAAGCATTTAAATAGGGGTTCGAGGTAAATGCGAAGGAAAGGCCGGCGGAATCCTGCCATACCTTGATGAGAAGGGCGGAACCAAAGATTATCAGGCTTTCGCCCAATACCAAAAGAACAGCCTTGAGTGCAGAACGATGCTCGAATTGCAAACCCATTTCAGCTTTACCTTACGTGCAGCCGTGGTCCATTAAACATGATCTGCGTTAATCTAACCCTTGCCAGTTTGGAACTTGGAATCAGAGCCATTCATGTTGGCGCTAAAAGCAATCTACATGCCAAAGTAATTTAATGATAATTAAGCTTAATTATCGCACTTTGAAAACAGGCCTTCGCCTTCCCCAGGGTTATGGGAAATGACTGGGAGAATTGTTTTATATTTCAGTTGCTTTTAGAATTCAGCCGAACCATTTTCCTCAAGAGCGAGTGAGTAGGTAAAATAGATTCATGGAATAGAAAGCGGGATTTTACAATAGGTAAAACAATACCACTTTTATGGAACCGAGTTTCACAAAGTGGCGGTACGCTGATTCCATGGTGGGGTTGGTTGGGTTTGTTGGGTTTGTTGGGTTTATTGGGTTGGGTAGGTTTGGTGGGTTGGTTGGGTTTGTGGGGTTTGTTGGGGTTTGGGTTCGTTGGTGGTGAGTTGGTGCCTTTTTTGGATTTTGGGGAGGATTAAGCGCGGTGAGTCCACCATTTCGGGTGGTGGGCCACTCTGTACGTTGCGGTGGATTTTCGCTGGTTCCCAAGCTCCGGCTCGCTTCGCTGGTTCGCTGGTTCCCAAGCTCCAGCTTGGGAACCCGTTTCGGGGAAGCTATAGCTTCCCTTTCTTGCGCTTTCGCATGTGAACAGGAGCAGACTTGTTCATA
>QZKV01000168.1 GCA_003599575.1 Desulfobacteraceae bacterium
CTTTGATGCTCGTTCCCAAGCTCCAGCTTGGGAACGAACGCGCAAGGGGGCTCGTGGCTCAAGAGCGTGCGGAGTAAAGGCGGCCATCGCGTAGGGGGTAGTATATGCTCCTTGGCCGCTGGTGTGCTTTCCCCAAGCAGGAGCTTGGGGGTGAGGAAAGCTCTGCCCCATACCATCACTGCTACGCGTTCCCAAGCTGGAGCTTGGGAACGAGCGAAAACGAAGGGAAGCTGGAGCTTGGGAACGAGGAAGGGAGCTGGAGCTTGGGAACGAGGGAATGCGTTATTTCGAGCGAGGGGAGAACTCTTTCAAGCGAAGGGAGAATCTTTCAGGCCGGGGGGAAATTCTTTTCGGGCGAAGGGAGAAATCTTTTCCATCAACGATTTCACAAGTGAAAAGATCTCTCGCTTCGTTCGAGATCACAGTATGACAGCGGGCTTTTACGGTGCCATCAGCTCTGGATGGTCTAGTAAAACCCGCGCATCGCCTTTGCGGGTCCAGGACTATATCCGGTGGGCTTTGATCTGGCTGCGCAAGGTAAGCCGGGGACCGGTGAGTCTTATGAAGTCTTGCTATTGGACGAACTGCTGCCGCTAAACGGCGAGGGATCCAAAAAACCGGTTCTATCCAAGGTGCGCCTGTCGTTGCCCGAGCGCCGGTCTCGCCCGCTTCTTCTCTCGGGAATGTGCCCTGTATAGGCAAATATACGCCGGTCAACTCCGCACCGGCGTTCCACATGGTCAAAAGAACAGTCATCACTCATTTTAAATCCCCAGCGCGCCTTTCATTCCGGTTTCAGAAAAAGACTGCTCCAATCCATCTTTGCATAACATCAATTTGTCCACACAAGATTAAACCGCTGCTCCCCATCCCGCCCGGCCTTGGCATTGCCGGCCAATCCACATAAGGCCCAGCAAAACCAAGCCCATGAACAGCATCGTCCCAGGCTCAGGCACCGGCCGGATGGTAATCCGGAGGATCATATCCTGGTAGTCCCGGTCACCGCCGGTAGAGCCATTCAGGTCCAGGTCCTCCCATCCGAGGATGTATTGGTTCTCGACATCAAGGATTTTGAAGACAGCGACCTGAAAATCACCGTGAGTGTTGAGCAGATGATCGGTATACATGCGATTGGAAGGAATGCCATTCGGATCGATATAAAACCCGAAACTGGTTGGGTCGTCAAATACGACTGTTTTTTCTGCCCCGCTACCATCCGTTCCTGTAAAAATCTGTCCAACGGAGCCACTGTTCACATTGTACCAGCCAAAGGTCGTATTGTTCTTGTAACCAGCCAACTCCTCCAAAATGACGCTCACGGCCCCAGTACCAAGCCATGACTCCAGGCCGCCGGCCCCCCGGTGCTATTATACCCGTTGACCAACATCAGCTGAGTCTCGCCGGTCAAGGTTCCCAGCACCGCGCTAATGTTTTCCGAAGGATTATCCCAAGAGCTACCATAATTGAGTGAATACTCACACGACACAATCGTGAAGCCCCACGCCGGTGCAACCATCAACACCACAAGCAATGCAGCCAAACCAAAATGTCGTCTCAATTCAACCTCCCTTTGTAAAAACAATCCACAGTCACACCGACCCGAAGCACCGAATTCGCCAACCCTTATCAATTCCACGAGAAAGAAAAAATGAAGCCAAACGAACTCCCAAATCCCGGCGCCACCCGCAACCAAACGCACACCCCACAAACCCTCTGATCCTGCGAATGCTTTAACCCAGGCTCAAGTGTATAATCCTCCGTCCCTCCAGCGCAGACCGGAAACCCAATCCTCTTCCGGAATGCCTCCGTACCACCATTTAAAGCCTTGCATGACGAAGGGTTAGATGATTAAGGAGAGATCAAATGAAACCTATGCAATCGCGTGTTTCGATTCCATAGGTCCGGCACCTGCAAAAAAAGAAGCCTAACTCGAAGCGGCAAAACGATTTTTCAGAACACGGGACAAGCCCCCATTGTCCCTGGTTAGCAGGTTCTAATCCGTAAAAAGGGTGCGCTGTAACTGCACCCCCTATTTTCGCCAATTTCAAAATCTCTTGGAAAAATAAACCATCAAGCAGAATCCCAAGAACCAACCCAACCAACCAACTCAACAAACCCAACAAACTCAACAAACCCAACAAACCCAATCAACCCAACCAACCCAATCAACCCAACCAACCCTAATACGCCCCCTTCTTCTTCAGCACCACAAACACCGTCTCGATCAGGATATTTAAATCCATCCACAGACTTCGATTATAAATGTAGTAGAGATCCAGCAGAATCATATCTTCAAAAGCCACTTCACTGCGACCGGCAACCTGCCACAATCCCGTGATCCCGGGCCGCACGCAGGTGCGCTTCTTCTGCCAGTCCTTGTAAAGTTCATATTCATAGGGCAAGCAGGGCCTCGGCCCGACCAGGCTCATTTGACCGGTGATCACGTTGATCAGCTGGGGCAGCTCATCCAGGCTGAACTTGCGTAAAAGCTTTCCCACGGAAGTGACGCGCGGGTCGTCGGTGATTTTAAGCGGCTTGCCGTCCTGGGCGCAGATTTCGCCCTTGATCAGTTTGGTCACATAATCTTTATGAATTGCACTGCCATTGTTGACCTTCATGGAACGGAATTTGAGCATGCCGAATTCGCGCTCGGATTTGCCGATCGCCCGGGCCTTGTAAAAAACCGGCCCCTTCGAATTCAGCTTGATAGCCGCGGCAATAAAACCGAACAAAGGCAACAGCAACATGAAAAGCGGCAGGCTGATGATCGCATCAACAGCATGCTTGAACTTGCTGAAAATCCAGATTCTCTTAGGCGAACACATCTTGATCATGGGCAACCCGCAAAAATTGTCGATGTGCAGCTTGCGGTCGATGATCTCCAGCAAATTGGGCGGAAACCACACGGTGATGCCGTTGGTCAAGCAAAAATCCAGCACGCAGATCAATGAGCGCTTGTCAATTTCCTTGTCGGTGATGAGAATTTCTTCGATTTTGTGCGCGCCGATGATGCCGGGCAGTCTTTCGATCGGCCCCAGACAATCTTTTTTGATATTCGTGGTCAGCTGGCAATGATCGCCGATGGTGCCGGTCACCCAGAAGGGTGCGTTGCGATCGATAATATGAGTCGCTATTTGGCGCGCCTGTTCATCCGTGCCGATCAGGGCCACCTGCTGTCTGAAATATCTTCTAAACACTCGATTGAAAACAAAATGAACAACAAACATCCGCGACGCAACAAGTGAAGCAAACGCAGCTCCAAAGCCCAATGCCATGCTGCTCGAATCGTTCAGCATCAGAGGCGTAGCACCATGGCCAAGCATCTCCAGCACGCCGATGGACAACAGGCTGAAGCCGAAAACCTTGAACAAGTACCAGGGGCCGCCGCTGACAAAATGCATCCACAGCAAGGCGGCCATTCCGACTGCGCATAAAGAAAGCAATACAGCCATTTTGTGAGTGCTGTACATCGCCGGCATCACATAAACCGCGAAAAAGATGAAAAAGCCGAAAAGGGAGCCTCCGAAGGCCTTGAGCATATTGCCTACATGATTTCTTCTGGAGAAGATCAAATGCCGGCTATAAAGCTCAAGAGAAGAAAACAAAGCGATGGTCAATGCCGCATAGACCAGAACAGTCCCGGCATTGTTCATGGAGGCGAGTTGGCTGAGCGGAAAAGATTCCAAGGCCCATGCGCAAAAAAACCAGGCAGCCACAGACAACAAAATATCATGAAACGCGAGAAGCCATCTTGAAAGCTCGAAACCCCTGCGCAACAACCCGTTGGCGTAAAGGCGCGGCTGCGCCCAAATCGTTTTCAAGTCCAATGCCTGCTCTCCGGAAAAATCTGCCGCCATTGCAAACAGCCTCCTATCAGCTGTAATTTCTGTTTACGAAAATGAGAAATCCATGGATCATGCTCAATTTCTACCCTGTACGCGTAGGGTCCAAAGCAACATTTATGCCGCAGACATGCAGTTATATAGGTAACTGTAATTAATGTATTTTATACCACCCAGACCATGAACCCGCCTACCTTTTCAATAAAACTATGTACTTGACTACCTAAAATATGGGTTGTTTACCCCACCACTTATCGCATTCGCTTCATAACGGTTGATGCAAAGCATTGCTGTTCCTATCGAGCAATGGAAGCTGGAGCTTCCAGGATAGGGGTTCCCAAGCTGGAGCTTGGGAACCAGCGATTATGCAAAGCTTTGCATATCAGCGGAAAAGCATTGCTGTTCCTATCGAACGATGGAAGCTGGAGCTTCCCCTCCTTCCTACACTTTGCCAGTGAACAACTGGGAGCGCGTTTCACGCTGGTTCCCAAGCTCCGGCTTGGGAACCCGTTTCGGGAAGCTCCAGCTTCCCCTCTTTCCTACGCCTTGCCGCTGAACAGCTTGGAGCAACCGTTATGCAGAACAGCCATGCGCGCTGGTTCCCAAGCTCCAGCTTGGGAACCCGTCTCGGGAAGCTCCAGCTTCCCCGCCTTCCTACGCCTTGCCGCTGAACAGCTTGGAGCAACCGTTATGCAGAACAGCCATGCGCGTTTTTGTTGCACAGAGGGCACCATGCATGGTGGCTTCTGTCGCAAAATGGAAGCTGGAGCTTCCAGGATAGGGGTTCCCAAGCTGGAGCTTGGGAACCAGCGGACCCAACAAACCCAACCAACTCAAGAAGTCCGGCTGTAAGGCTTGTTGACAATAAAGGCATTTTATGGCCTACTCACTATAATAATAATTTATGGCCATTCGGCCATAATCCAAGCGCTACCAAGGAGCCGACATGATACGGAGAGTTGTTTCCCTGGAAAGCCTGTGTGCAGCGATCAGAGAAGAGCGTAAAATAAAAGGGCTGACTCAGGCAGCGGCCGGAAAACCTGTAGGCATCGATCAGACCACTGTGTCCAAGGTCGAACAGGGAAGCCCCGGGACCCGTTTGGATACGCTCTTCCGGCTTCTGGCCGCCCTGGACCTCGAACTGGTGCTGCAGCCCAGAAAACGTTCGAAAGACGATAGGCAGGTGTGGTAGATGGGGCGCCGAAGACATGCGGCAGACCTGTATGTGTCCATGAACGGACGGAAGGTAGGCACCCTTACCCGTATATCCAGCGGAAAGCTGGAATTCTCCTACAGCCAAGAGTGGATCACGTCCGACTATCGCCGCCCGCTCTCCCTGTCCCTGCCGCTGAGCCGCAGCACCTATGCCGGGGATCGGGTCGAAAACTTTTTCGACAATCTGCTGCCGGACAGCCAGCCGATCAGGAACCGCATCCAGGCAAGATTTGGTACCTCCAGCAACAAATGCTTTGATCTGCTGTGGCATATCGGAAGAGATTGCGTCGGGGCCCTGCAGCTCACGCCCGATGAAATGCCTCCGGAAGTTCAGAGAGTCGATGCCCGGGCCATGACGGGCAGCCGGATCGCCGAGACCCTGCGGAATTACCACACCATGCCCCTTGGCATGCGGGAGGGAGAGGAATTTCGCATATCAATCGCGGGAGCTCAGGAAAAAACTGCCCTGTTCTGGTTAGGCGGGCACTGGCACCTTCCCTTGGGCGCAACCCCGACCAGCCATATATTCAAGCTGCCGATCGGCCGCATTCAACACAGCGGCATGGACCTGTCCGACAGCGTGGAAGCAAGACTGGTAAATTCTGCCATTCCACGGCACGGATTCCGGCCAGGACCATGCCGAAATGACAGTGGACCGAAAGCCGATGCTGAATGTGATCCGGACTGAAACCAGACATGTGTTTACCCTGGAGTTCGCCGTCATTTAAGAACATATCAGGCCCTGTTTACAACCCTCGTTCCATAGCACCGGCATTCTCAGCACCCTCTCAGGTCTGCCAAAGGCGTTGTTATATAATTGGTGCTCACCCTTAAATAAATTGACTCATTATAAATTTCCGCTTACATTTTGCCAGGGCGAAAGGGAAAACGAAAGTGGAGACTTGTGATTGTAACCCGAGTTTGAAAGCGAGCCGGAAACAGCTATTTCTCCAATGCACCAATTCTTATCCACCAAAAGACAGCCAAGGAGGATAGCGAATGAAATCCAAAAATATTAACAAGGAAATTGAAGATATAACAAGGCAGCTCATTGAAAAGTATAACCCGGAAAAGATTATTCTATTTGGCAGTGCCGCGCGCGGAGACTCAGGTCCGGACAGCGATGCCGATTTTTTAATTATCAAGAAAGATGCGCCCTATTATGGAGCAGATAGGATCAGGCAGCTCAGCAAACTCATCAACCGCGATATTCCCATAGATTTTTTGGTTTATTTACCGGAAGAGTTTGAGCGGAGACTTAAAATGGGCGATCCGTTTCTAAAAACTATTCTCAAAGAGGGGAAAGTCCTTCATGGCTGATCCCGAAATTATCCGAATGACTGTGAATTTCTCTCAACCTTTTACATTGAAACGCGATATCCTGTGCATTGGCCGACTTTCTTCTCACTGGAAGAGGCGCAAAAGAGTCGCGCCGCCGCAAAAAGGGTCCAATCATTTGTGACACAAAAATTAGAAAAACACATCTGATATAAAGCGGAAGCTTTCTTTGATAAATTTACGCCCGCGCGGAAGTACCGGAGCCTACTACCTTCTTTAAAAAGGTGAAGATATGACAAAAAAAACATTGAATCTGGATGAGGCGCTCTCCATTCTTAGAAAACATAAGGCGCAATTTTCCGCAGCCTACGGCGTCACCGAGATCGGTATTTTTGGCTCCCTTGTCAGGGGAGAAGCAAGACCTGACAGCGATGTCGATGTCGTGGTCAAAATGAAGAAGCCGGACCTTTTCTTCATGGTTCATATCAAAGAATCTCTAGAGGACGACCTCCATCGCCCGGTGGACGTTGTACGATTGCGCGAGCGGATGAATCCCTTTTTGAAGTCAAGGATAGAAAGGGAAGCGATTTATGCCTGATAACATGGTCAAGGTGATCCTCGAGCAGGTTCTGGATGCGCTAAGGAAAATCCAATGGCGTTTTGCTCCGCTGAATTCGGTGGACGACTTTACCGAAACGCCCCAAGGAATGGAAAAACTTGACAGCATCTGCATGCTGCTCATTGCTATTGGGGAAAGCTGCAAAAAGATTGATCGCCTCACCGGTGGAAACCTGCTAGCCAAACATCAGGAAGTTGACTGGAAAGGTGTGAAAGGGCTTCGGGACATTATCTCTCACCACTATTTTGACGTGGATGCTGAGGAAATATATATAATCTGTTCAGAGCAGATTCCAATTCTGAATGAAACGATCCGTAAAATGTTAAAGGAGCTTGAATAAGAAAATTTCATTCCAGGATATTCATACCCGCCTTCGCCCTCGGACGCACCCAGGAGATCCTATTCGAAATGGATCGCACCTTTCAGATCCCTGCTGCCAAAAAGCATTTCCCAACCTGCGGCCCGATGCGCGTCCGCCCGTGTTTGTCGACTCTCCGCTGGGACTCGCCATAACCCGGATCTATTCCCAATTTCCCCCTTTTGGGACAGTGAAGCCAAGCAACTGCTCCACACCGGCGACCCCCCCATCGATTTCAAGTGCCTTTTCGGCGTGGAGAGTATTTTCACCACCAGCAGTTGCTTGAGGTGGACGGCTCCGCGGTGATCATTGACGGCAGCGGCATGTGCACCGGCGGCCGGATCATCGACCACTTGCGCTGGTTCCCAAGCTGGGAGTAAACCGTTTCACGCTGGTTCCCAAGCTCCGGCTTGGGAACCCGTCTCGGGAAGCTCCAGCTTCCCCTCCCTTCCTGCGCCTTGCCGGTGAACAACTGGGAGACCGTTTGTTCATCGGGTCAGAAAGCTCCCTGTGCAAAACGGCCGTGTGCGTTTTTGTTGCGCTTGCAACATACCGCATGGTGGCTTGCTATCGCAAAATGGAAGCTGGAGCTTCCAGGATAGGGGTTCCCAAGCTGGAGCTTGGGAACCAGCTCAACTTCAAGGCTTCTAATTACAGCATTGGATGTTTTCTTATCGGCCACAAAATCATCGAACGTCATTCCTTCTATGAATTCGGCAACTTCTTTAAGCGCATTACGAATATCGTCGAGATAGTCTGAAATATAGCGCTCCTCAGACATACTCTACCTCTTCAAGAATGCGCTTGCCGATAGACGGTTTGAGAGCCGAAACCATGACCAGATCGACCTTTGCTTGCAGCTTGCTTTCGAGGTATTCCCGCAGGTCGATGAACTCGAAAAGGTCAACATCCCGACTGAAGGAAACAAGAATATCGATGTCACTTGTTTTTTTTTCCTGGTGACGAACGAAGGAGCCGAACAATCCTAATTTCCGGACAGCATATCGTTCTGTTAGTTCCGGCTTGTTGGATCGGATAATGTTTATTATTTCCTGTTTGCCCATGCGGTCACCCGGTTGGATCGAATAAAAGGTTGCTGCTTTTAAATATTAAGGTATCGAGATTTGATTGCAAACAAATCGCGTATGGTCAACTCAAAAAATGATCGACGTGAATTTTGGGCAGAAGGTTACCTTTTAGAGCTTTTCAAGGAAGGCCAGATCCCTCTCCTGCGAGTGCTTGGTGCCGATGGCCAGCACCTTGATGCTGTTGGAGGGCGTCCTGCTGAAATACAACCGGCCTCTGTATGCAAAAATCACCTCGAAGGCCGTGGCGCTATTCTTTTTGCCGAACACCTTGCGCTTGATGACCACCTTGTCCGGGTCGTGGTTGAGCTGGTAAATTACCTCTTCGGCCTTGATCTGCATCTCATCGGTCAAATCCGAAAAGCCTTCGGCGGCCCGTTCGTGCAAGACGATACCCTTATACAGCGCCTTGAAGCGCTTGATCACCTGGGCGGCTTCTTTCTGCCGGCGCCGGTCGCCGGGATGGATTTCGGCACTGCCGTAACGATCGATCTCGCCTTTCAGCTTGGCTATTTCTTCGTTCTTTTCGTTTTGAAGCGCCAGGTTGAGCTGCAACTTTTCTTCCAGGGCCACCATCTCTTCGATCATCGTATCTTCGGCCACGCTGACGCGCTGCTTTTCACACTCCAACTCCCGACTGAGCCGCTGCAACTGGTCTGTCAGCCGGCTGCGCTCTATTTCCAGCCGCCCCAGATTTTCGGACGCGCGTTGCTCGATGCCCCGAAGCCGGTCGATCTCATTTTGCACATGCAGGTCCTGCTCCCGGGCGACATTCATGCCCCTGCGGTAATTGAAAGCCAGGACCCCCAGAGCCGCCACCACGTAAAACGCCAGCAAAGCCAGCGACAGCCCCGCATTGCTGGGCAACGCCACATCCACCCGAAGCGTCGGCCGGGCATTTAAAAGCTGATAATTCTCGCGGGCCACCTGAAGCATTTGGCGGGTCTCCAGCATGGTCGGCTGCTCGGGAAAAACATTCGGATATAACAGCAACCCGGCTTCGGTAACCACCGTCACCTTGACCGACAACCCCATGCCGACAAGCATTTGACCGTCCAGATAACCGTCCACATTGCGCGTAATGGCATCGGCCAGCCGGATGGACCCGGCAAACAAAAGCTCCGTGCTGCCGATATACAAACTGCCGATCTCCCTTGAATACTTCCGCTTTGCATAAGCCTCGATCGCATACCCCCCAAGCACATGCAAAGCAATAGGGACCACCACACAAAGCACCAGCAGCCGCATCGATAAATACTTCAAACCCACCAACTCCATCGAACAAGTAAAAACCCGTCAAACCCATAAAGCAGAATCCATCCCAAGAAATCTCAAAGGAATGGATTCATTTCACCCCTCAAAATCGGAACCGGGAAAACAGGGATTGAACCACAAAATCCACCAAACCCAACCAACCCACCAAACCCAACCAACCCAACCAACCTATTTCTCCGCCAACACCCTCCGCGCCTCCTCAGCCCCCTCAAACGCGCCATCCAGCTCCAAGGCCTTCTCCAGATGGTTTTTGGCCAGCTCCGCTTGCCCCTTCTTCCAATAGGCCAAACCAAGATGGTAATGAACCACCGCGTTATCGGCCAATTTGGCGGCGCTGTCGGCAAGCTCCAATATGGCCTGGTCATAAAGCCCCTTCTGGTACAGAACCCAACCCCATGTATCCATCACCATGGGATCATCGGGCAGCTTCTCCTTGGCCAGGGAAGCAAACGCATAGGCTTCATCATACCGATCGGCTTTCTGCGACAGCAGGTAGGCCAGGTTGTTGGCCGCCGGCGCAAACTCCGGTTTTACCTTCAGGGCCTGCCGATACTGTTCTTCGGCCCGGACGTAATCTTTGCGCATGTCGTAAATGGTGCCCAGCATCATATTGGATGAGACCTGGCTGGGGTCATTGGCCAGGATTTCATCATATTGCCGGATGGCCTGGTCCACCTTGTCATTTTTCATATAGATCTTGGCCAGCTCATAGTAAGCGGGCAAATAGCCGGGATTCAACCCGAGGGCCGCGTTGAACGCCTGTTCAGCCCGTTCGGTATCCTTGGCGATCTCGTACAGCCGGCCCTTCAAATCATAGACAAACGCCTGGTGCTCATCGGAACCTTTCAACAAGTCGAGCGCCTGATCGCAGCGCTTCAAGCCCCTGTCCACCTGCTTGCTGGCTGCAAAGGTCAAAATCAATTGCGAAAACGCATCCATGAACTGCGGATTCAGTCCCACGGCTTTCTCGAAACTGGCCACGGCCCCATCAAGATCCTTCAGGCCCCGCTGAACCAGGCCCAGGTGAAAATGACCCACGGGGTTGTCCGGATTTTCCGCAACCAGCCTGCCGAACACCGCCTGGGCCTCATTTATCTTGCGCAAACCCAGGTAAGCGCTGCCCAAAAGGCGGTTGGCCTCGAAATTTTTCGGATCGTCTTTGATCACCGCCTCACAATTGTCCAGTGCCATCTGATAATTGTTCTCGTTCAACAAGATTCTGGCCAAAAGCAGCCGGGCCTGGGCATGCTGCGGACTCATTTCGACCACTTTGCTCAGCGGCGCCTTGGCCGCACTGCGGTACCCCTGGGTGTACAAGGCCAAACCCCTCAGATAATGCGCCTTGGCCCAATCGGGCTCTTCCTTGATCAGGGCATCGAAAACGGCAAGCGCCTCGACCGGTTTCCCCTCGCGCATCAGCAGCTCGCCCCGCAGCATTTTGGCCGGAGCAAATTTGGGCCACTTGGCCAGAATCTTATCCGTGTAGTGCCTGGACTGCTCTAAATTATTGCCCCGCAGAAAAAACTCGGCCAAGCCACCCATAACCTGCATATCTTCCGGCGCCATAGCCAGGGCCTTCTCATATATCTTCAGGGCTTCTTCATCTTTGCCGATGCGCTCGTAAAAGCCGGCCGCCACAAGATAGTAGCGTGGGTTGTCCTTGCTTTTGTCGATCATCCGCAGATAGGTCTTTTCGGCATCCTCAAAACGCTTTTGCTGTAAATACAAATTCCCCAGCACCATGCGCAGGTCCATATCGTCCGGATTCAGGTCAATGGCCTGATTCAGCTCCGCTTCGGCCTTCGCGGGCGCCTGCATGGCCATAAACAGCTTGACCAAGGCCAGGCGCGGAGGCACCGCTTTTTCATCCAGCCCGACCGCCTTTCGCAGCAGGGCCTGGGCCTTGTCAAAATCGCCCCTGGTTGCGCAGATCCCGGCCAGTCCCAGCAGCGGAGCCGGCTTGCCGGCATCCAGATCGATCAAGCGCCGATAGACGCCCTCGGCACTCTCCCAGTTTTTTTGCAGTTCATGCCGTCTGGCCAGCAGCAGCAGCGCTTCGAAGTTGTTCGGATCGATGGTAAGGACATGATCCACATGCAGGTTGGACTGCTCGACCTGGTTGCCCAGCAGCAAAAAGGTGGCCAGCTTTAAACGCCCCTCGATATGGTCCGGCGCCAGCTCCACCAGGCGCGAATATTCCCGGAAGGCGCTGCGCGCATCACCCATCTTGAGATATATTTGCCCCAGCCAGGAATAGGCTTCCACAAAGCCGGGATCGATCTTGACCGCATTTTTCAATTCCAACTCGGCGGCCCGAAAATCGCCTTTTTCAAAGTAGGCCTTGCCCTTCTCCAGGTAGGAAAGCTTTTTCCTTTCGTCACTCGCACACCCCCAGCAAAGCACAATGACCAGCACCACAGTCATCATCCGGCCAGCATTTCGATACATATCTTCCTCCGGCGGAAATCAAGTAAACACACATCCCGAACATACCTCAAAAAACGAACCCCCGAAACCAAAAGTTAGAATCCCCGATATCCCCCAAAAAACAAAAAAATCCCCTACCCGATAACGGATGAGGATTAACCCGGCAAACCCAACAACCCAACAAACCCAACCAACCCAATAAACCCAACAAACTCAACAAACCAGTTAAGCAACCGCTTCGCCGCACGATTTGTTCAAATCACTTTTTCTTTCCCCAATCCGCAACAGCCACAAAACCGGCAATAGAAACAGAAGTGCGACAAACATAAATGGTATCCCGCCCCGGCTATGCAAAGCGCTGTCCGTAAGCCATGAGATATCCACATAATTCCCCATCCAAGCCAAGAGAACAATCCGCAAAGCATTTTTGAAAATGGAAATCGGGATGACCGCCACAACCAGCGCCACCCTTCGCCAGTTTGAATTCAAATACATATAACCGACCAAGACACTTATGATGATCAATACAAGGCTGGACCGAATCCCCGAGCATTGCTTAGCCACCTCGATGCTAACGTCTGTCAAAGAGAAAACCAGTCCCTCCCTGAACACCGGCATACCAATCACTTTGAAGACCACATCAGTCATTTCTGCCGTGCATGCCTGCAACAATTTGATAAACCCATCCAAGATAAATAAAGGAATCGGCACCATGAAAAGTAAAAAGAGCAATGCAAAAGCTGCAGATTTAAACGCACGCAACCCGGCCAACCAAATAAATATTCCAATGATAAAAGCTATTCCCGCCAAAGTTGGGAAAAAAAGATAATCATTCAAGGCAAATCGATTTACACTGATAACCCCAGCAGCATATATTACTAAACTCATGCAAACGACAATAAATCCATGCTTTTGTGCCAGGGCTGTCTGCATAAATATCTTTTTACGGTTCAAGCACAAAAGATAAATACTCACAAAGGGAATCATCACAATATGACTGTGTGTTTCACTATCCAACGATAAACTGACAAGCTCATACATTGACGGAACAAACAGAGCCAGCCAAACCACAATGAGCATGGTTAACAAAATATGCTTCCGAATTAAATTCATGCTATCCTGTTAAACAAAAATGGTTATCCCTCCAAAATGGAGGGACAACCTTCTATTGTAGAAATGCATCAAATCAGTTTGCTCGAAAGGAAGGCCCTAAAGCTTATGAATCAGATAGATTATTTAACCCTGTTATCTCTACTCTGTAAACGCCTTTTCCCAATCAGACCAATACAACCTAAAATAAGGCTCGTAAAAATGCCAGTTGAAGGCTCTGGCACTAGTAATCTTCCGACTAAAGTCAAACTCCCATCATTGATGCCATCTGGCAGCCTTTGAAGCCTAATTCCAGTAAGGGAAACAAAGCTACTGAGCTCGATGTCAGAAAAAATATCTGGAGCAAAATCAATGTAAAAAATATCATATTGCCCTGGCAGAATTCCAGGCGGATTAAAGTTATTATCGTTACCCTCTGTAACACCGAATTCAAAATCAAATTTTGTTATCGGAGGATCGAATTCATCGCCATTTTCAGGATTCGGGAAGGATCCAAGATTAGTCAAAACAATCCAATCTAATTCATTACGATCGTCTGGATATAAACCATCCGCCGGATTACTAATTCCTACAGGCATCATGCTGAATGTAAATGCGAATCCCGTAGTTTGTGAACCCGCCGGAATGGTCGTGTCTTGTGCTGCCTCGTACCGTACCTGGAGGGTATTGCTGTCGAATTTGTCGATAGCCAGTGTCCCCCAGCTATCGCCCCCCAGAAAATCCTTATCATTAAAAGAAAATGAAATGGCGAAGGCTGGCATGGCGAAGGCAAACAGTACGACTGACAAAAGAGTGATAAACGAAAATAAGGGAAAAATCCTTCTATGTATAGCCCTCATAATCTGACCTCGTTTTACGATTAGAAAACGTTCAACTCAACGAACAGATCTCTCAAAGTACTCAAATTGGAGAATATTCGGCCATGGAAAAGTGATCGGTTTGGGAATTTTCTCATAATGGCATTGGAGACACTCAACTGATGAACTGCAGTCTAAGTAGGGTCTTAATTTGCTTTTAGCCGCTCATCCCTACTAAATATTTTTGATTCTTACTGACCCCTGGGGCTAAACCCCAGGGGTCAGTGGGCTACCATGCTGTTGCCACCTCTTTATGATCTTATAACTTTTTGAATTTCTTCCGTGAAGTTCCTGCCAGCCCTAAGAGCCCCGCCCCCAGAAGGATGACGGTGGCTGGTTCAGGGACGGGATTAGGCAGTCCAGTTACAAATTCTGCCGTGAAATCGTCAATAGTAAAATAATTTCCGGAATCATGCATCACTATGTAGTCAATGTTGTAACTTGATGAACTTATCTCCAAAAAAGAGTTCGTGTTTAAGTTTGGGGCCCCTGATACACTGGTAATAAGATTGCCTTGTGAATCATAGGCATCGACATAAAAATCTGAATAACTTGTGTACCATAATGAAACATAATCGACTGCAACATCAAAATCCGCCGTAATTGAGGGAAGGCTATAGGAGAATAAGACTGCAGTCCCTGAGTGCGGAGGATAGCCCGTATAGTTATACCCACCTGTTACAGTATCTAGGATCGTCGATTGTGGCCCAAAGTTCACACCCTGCCAATAGTCTCCAAAATTTACTCCACCGTTGACAAAGTGATATTCTGACGGCATGTTCTCGAAATCGATCGTTCCCGCAAAAAGGTTTTGAGCTCCGAAGGTCAACATCACAATACACAAGGATAAAAATAATTTTTTCATATTTTCCTCTCATCCGCAAAGATGTTTATTCCAGATACCGCAAAAAATTTATTCCAGAAACAGTTACCGTTTCAAAAATCGCCGCCGCCCCAGAACACCAAGGCCGAGAAATAGGCTCCCTAAAAACAATGCGACTGAAGGCTCAGGCGTTAAGATAACATCGTTGGCGCAATCAGGAGTATAACCGATAATAAATGAGTTGCCTACATTGATGCCGCCAGAAAAGGTGTATATCAAAAGACTATTGGTAGAGTCCCAGATAAGGGAACTAAGTAGATCGTTAACAATGGGCTTCAAGGCTAAATCGGCAATTCCATTCTGATGGCCAACACGACCGCTAGTCGCATAAGTAAAAGAGTAACCCCCAGAAATGTCATAGACGGTATGACCACTATTATCCATGCGATCATCTCGAATATAATAATCGAATCCATTGATCCCACCAGTTGAACTGGTGTTGATAAAAAGACCGTCATATACACGGCGGCCCGTCATCGATATTTCAATTTTCTGCAGATCACCGGTAGCATCATTTACATAAACGTCCATTCCAGAAATTACCGGTGTACCGTTTATATCTCCCGGCATCGTAGAAAATGAGCCCGGCCAATTGATAGTATTATCATCAAAATGATACATAACGGCAAACGCAGGTGTGCATAAAAAGGGAATAAGCGTGATACATAACAAAACCCAAAATACCTTTTTCATCGAAAACCTCCTTTGATGTTTCTAATTTTAACCGCAATGAATAAGATAAGAGATTCCAGATTCAAGCTGTCCTTCTCCGCACCACCTCCTTTATCTGATATTTTGCCTGTAATTTGCATTCAACCAAATTGATGCATTGTCAAAATGGCGTTAAAAGAAGATGAGCAATGCAGCAAATTTTAATACAGATCCAAGCTACATCCCTGCCCTCATACCTTAAACAAGTCAAGCACTCCGAACGATCAAGAGCGTGTAATGTGATACCCGTGAAGGTAGCTTTTTACTGCAGCAATTCAAAAACTTGTTTGGTCTCTTGGCTATTACCAAAGATTGCTTCCGGCCCTAGAAGTGCACAAATAACTGTAATGGCCGGAATTCGCGGGACGCCTTTTTCGGTGCATTAACAATGATTCTCGTTTAATGCGCAGCCAGCAGCGTTCTCCAGTATCCTATCCAAGATCCATGAACGTACAATCTTAGTTCACTTTCAAGTTATAACCCAAAAAACCTCATCAATTTCTTAGAAAACCGACACACGATCGGAAGGCGTTAAAGAAAATATTGACAAGAGCATAGCAAGGGGCGTGCCGACACGGGTTATCTGATAAAGAAAGACACCTTACCAATAGCCTAGACTAGTTAAGCCTAATATCAGAACCAAATCAGTTAATGGATTCAGAAAGGAATATCGGCAGCAGCACGATCTCGCCCACATCAACATCAAGCTTGAATATTTGACCGTTGCTGTAATTAAGCTGCAGATATTTGGGCACGCGCAATATACTAATTTTACCGCCATATATTAATTTTTGATATTACGTATGAAGAAATTAACTAGTCTTGCTCAATTTATTTTCAAGCACTTTTCCAATCAGTGAAAGGTCTTGAGTAGGGATCGAAACTGAGTATTATGGTGTGCCTTACATAAAAACTATAACATAGTTTACATAGGGGCTTTACTCTGGAGCTCCTTTAAACGAAACGTGTGGTCCGGTGGATTTTATAGTTCCCCGGTCCACAGCCTCCCTATAAAGTTGGGGCGTGGTCCGCCATGTAACATTTTGTGAAGGGAAGCTGAAACTAAAAGGTTGAGCCAACAGGTCTTTTAAGAGTCTCAGTGATACAGCGAATGGAAAGGTAAATTACTTGAGAGGATGGGTGCGAATAATTGTTAGCAGGAGTTTATAGAGGTCTTCGTGGCGATAGTTAAACCGGAATTCGCACTCTTTAAGATGAAAATAAAGGGTGGATTTACATATGCCATTGAATTTCGAAAGGCGGGTTTTAGTAAAACCCCAGAACAGCTCACTTGTTTTGAAGAGGCTGTTGGGCTGCCCGCACTGCGCATCGCGGCTGATTCGGAAATGCCGGCCGGAGAACAGATCCACCAGCCCGATGTACCGTTCCCATCGGCTCCGATTAATAGCGCAATCCGAACCTGTACGGCAATCGACTATTGAGCGGATGTCTGATTCATGATCCTTTGGAATAAACTCGGTATAGACCTTACCATCAATCAGACAAATTCCGAAAAATTTTGATTCTTCTCCACCTATCGTGAACTCATTGGTTTTGCTGGAATCAATGTCACCAATACCAGCGGCTCCATCATTTTCCGGAAGCATACAATTATTAAGACAATAAACAACTATGCACCTGCGGATTAGTTGATAATAACGGTTTACCGTATTACGGTTGAGCCGGATCAGAATGGCGGCCTTCTTAGCTTCGATATCGAGGCTGAAAAATTTAACTAGTTCTCGAAACTTTGAATCCGAAATTCTTGCCCGGTAACAGTATTTGCTTTTATTAGCCACGTTAGAAAGTCAAACGAATTCGAATAGGTAGATAGTCCAAATCCAAAACGATGAACACTTCAAAGAGAACGCCCGGATATTTAACGGTTTCTCATCTATATGTTTTGTGTGAATCTCAATACACAAGTCGGCAATGCTTTGGTTATTGCTCCATATTCATTCAGACACCTCAACACTACTATGAGCTGCTCCGCCCCTGTACCCCTCATCGATACTCTTCTCCTTCAGGAGGCATTCCATTCGGATTTCTCCCACGACATCCATTAAACTCATACTTTGCAGGCTTGAAATAATTGCGTTGTATTATCCTTCTTGCGGTGCCCACTATGGATCGGATCTTTTCTTTTAAGGGGAGACCCATCCAATTCTCGAAAAGGTGGTAACCAACAAGCTCTGGGCTTGGAATTCCGAGTAGCTTCATCGCCGCCAGCCGGCCCCAGATTGCTTGACGCTTACTTAGAAGATTCTTCTGAGATCTGTAGATTATTTCAGGGTCAGCCGGCTCCGCCGTTACATACCCTTGCTTCATTGCTCTATGAAAAATTTCGCGCCCTTTCTCCGTCCTGATAAGTATCAGCGATCGCCCTGGGTCATTTTTGCCGAGTTCCCGGTACCACGGATCACCCACAGCGATGTCGGCATGCTCCGCTGTCAGATCAGGGCACAGATAGCACCGGAATGGTCTGTACTTTTGAATAAAACCCCAAGAGTCATTGTAAGTGGTTTTTAGGGGAGGCTTTTTGTTGTCTTTGAAATGCGCAGTGGCCATACCCGGCCAGCCCATGCCCCGGTAGCGCAACTCTGCAATTTGCGATGGATCGGCACCATTTTTTCTTAAGAATTCCATGGTCCCTATGGTCGAAGGCGTTCCGGCGCAAAAAAAACCTACCGCCAGTGCGGTCTTCCTATTCAACTCCGGCCGTATCTGCTGGGCCAATCTCAAACCCGCGACGTCGCAAGGCTTGCCGATGAAAACTGATTGGTCGGGCGCATTTTCGATCATCCGCAACCCATTTCCGGGTGCTGCCGGCGCATACCTCGAGCCTGTCCGCGCGATCAACTCATCTCTTGTCGTGCTTCGGAACGTCTTATTCTTCAAGGGCTTCTCATGATCCGAGCCAATATGCAACACTCCCCCTGCAGTGCCCTGCTCGAGGCAGAATAATGACAAGGCTGTGCATAAACCGCCAGATGAACCCTTGAAGCGGATTTCAGGGTCTGATGAATACCCTTCCCATAGCTCTATAAAAGGACCCCATCTTTTAACCAATCGGCTGTCAGCCAGAAAATGCGCGGAGTTACGACATGCAATTGTGCTATGAACGCCGGGGCAGGCCTTCAAGCACATACTGCAAGCCTTGCACCCATCCTGTTCGACAAACGGGCGGATGCCTTCCTCCGCCACGTCGATCAATTGCACCTTTCTTGCGGGGCAAACCGAATAACATACGCCACAGCCTAAACAAAGCCTGAATGCTGCCACCTTCTGAACGTTTTTTAACTTCAACATCTTTATTCCGCTTTAGTCCTATTAATTCCGCGCCGAGACCATCTTCTAGAACTAAAGTGAAGTAGGAGAAGGCAGATTCGAAATGACAACCGAAAACTGACCCCCAACGACAACCCAATTTTGACCCCCCCCTCATGGTTAGTTCGCAGGGCTTCGTCCGGGGTGGGGGAAAACC
>QZKV01000010.1 GCA_003599575.1 Desulfobacteraceae bacterium
CCCCCTTTTTCAAAGGGGGACTTGATGGCCCGCCCTTTTTCAAAGGGGACTTCATCGTTAGCGGCCCGATCGGATTATACGTCACCGAATTTATGAAACCAAGTACTTAGGCTGCAAATGCATGGATTGCAAAACAATGTCGATTGCGTGACTTCCAGGCAGCCGGATGTGGCGCATATCGTAAGCTACCAAAATAGCACCCTATATTTTTCTTGCCGGCCCTCAGAGGAAGATGTAAAGTAGCGCGTTCTTTTGTCAGGAGTGGTTCGACGGCTGCAATGCGGCATCGCATGGCCCGCCAAAACCTGTGCCAGTATTGAGTAGCAAGGAATATCAACCACCTGTGCGTAAGTTGATCGCGGCGAAGAGGAGGGGCGACCATGGCACCGAATGCATGGATTCCTGTTGCGGTTTTCGTGGCGGTTTACGCGGCCATTTCTTTTGAGTGGCTACACAAAGCAACGGCTGCTGTTCTCGGTGTGATGGTGTTGCTTATCCTGCGCATCATCGACGTGCATGATGCGGCCAAATTCATCGACTTCGAAACCATCATGCTGCTCATCGGCATGATGGGTATTGTCGCCGTACTGAGAAAGTCGGGCTTTTTCACCATTCTGACGGTCCGCATCGCCAAGCTGACCGGCGGCCAGCCGGTTCGCATCCTGGTGATGTTCTGCATCGCCACCGCCGTACTTTCAGCTTTTCTCGACAATGTGACCACCGTGCTCATCATGGTGCCCATCATCATCGAGCTGACCCGCGGCATGGGCCTTGACCCCAAGATCTACGTGGTGGCCCTCATCATGGCCTCCAACCTGGGCGGCACGGCCACGCTGATCGGCGACCCGCCCAATATCATCATCGGCTCCAAGGTGGGTCTGACCTTCAATCAATTTCTGGTATACCTGTTTGTGCCGGTGGTGCTGTCCACGGTCGTCGTCCTCTTTTACTTTCTGGTCACCAACCGCGGCAGCTTCAAACCCATCGACAACAATCTGGCCAAGCTCTTTTCGGTGCAAATGCTCATCGAAAAGATCGATATCGATTTTCTTTCGTTTAAGATCGACCGCACGTTCCTGATCAAAAGCATCAGCTGCATGGGCCTGGCCCTGCTGCTGTTTGTCACCCATACCATCACGCACCTCTCGGCCGGCGTGGTGGCCCTCACCGTAGCCATGATCCTGTTTACCATCACGCGTATGGATATCGAGCACATCCTGCTGGAGGTCGAATGGAGCACCCTGCTCTTTTTCGCCGGCCTATTCATTCTGGTGGGGGCCATGGAGGAGATGGGCGTGATCGAGTGGGTGGCCCGCAACATTTTTCTGAGGGTCGGCACCAATCCCTACGTGATGGTGCTGATGGTGCTGTGGGTGGCGGGTATCGCATCCGGGTTCGTCGACAATATCCCCTTTACGATCACCATGATTCCCATTGTGCGCATGATGCTCGAAA
Organism: Desulfobacteraceae bacterium; assembly: GCA_003599575.1. Lineage (GTDB taxonomy): Bacteria > Desulfobacterota > Desulfobacteria > Desulfobacterales > Desulfosarcinaceae > Desulfatitalea. Next base: position 1,456 of record QZKV01000010.1, read on the forward strand.
CCAATCCTCTCCCGCACAACATTTTATGGTGGGCGCTTGCCCTGGGGGCTTGTTTTGGCGGCAACCTGACCCTGATCGGCGCATCGGCCAACATCGTATCGGTCGCCATATTGAAAAGATCGGGCTATCATATCACTTTCGGCCAATTCGCCCGCTGGAGCGCGCCGGGAACCATTCTCTCCCTGATCGTGGCCTCCCTGGTGCTGGTGGCTTATGTGTGGATATTCGTATAAAACATGATTACTCATAATGAAAAATAATGGATACGAACATGGAAACCAATGTCCATCAAACCTTGTATCCCCTGGTGCGGGATTACATGAACGCCATGGGTACGTCGCGTACCACCCTGGTGGCCATCAAGTCCTATATTGACGCCGTGCAGCGACTCAAATGCACGCCGGCCGAGTTCAAGCCTTTGTTGCTGGAATTAAATGCGGTCATCCGCAGCACCGAACCGACGGTGGTGCCCCTGGTGCATATCATCGAAGAGTTCGAGGCCGAGATGCAGCCTTTTTTTGACAAGGGGCTGGACGCGGCCAAAGCCAAGGCGACCGAGATTCTGGGCAGCAAGCTCAAGCGTTTTGAAGCCGACACGCAACAGCTGACCCAATGCTGCACGGACTTTATAGAGCAGGGCGATTTCATCGTCGTCCACTCGCCAACGGGCTATATCCGCAATGCCTTCGTACGCGCCCATACCGAATTGAAAAAAGCCTTTCAGGTGCTGATCCTCAAACAGGATTTTCATCGCACCAAGGACCTGGTCAGCACGCTGGGCGAACATAAGGTGAAATATCTTCTCATCCCGGAGCATAACTTGAGCCATTACCTGGAACAGGCCGACAAGCTCTTCATCAGCGCGGTCACCATCACGGCCGACGGCAAGGCCGTCACCGGCCCGGGCACGGCCAACGTGGTCAGCATCTGTCATGCCTACAAAGTTCCGGTTTATCTCTTTGCCGAATCCATCAAATTCTCCCATCGATCGCTGCCCGACCAATGCATCCACAAAGAAGAATGCTACAGGGTCGAGGGAGACTACTACTTCCAAATCACGGCCTTTTCCCACGATTTCGTCGACCTGAAGATGGTGGATCACCTGGTTACCGAAAAAGGGGAAACGGCCATGGAGAAAAGTCGATGAGCAATTGGGAATTTGGATTCACCATGATGGTGGTCGGCATGGGCGGGACCCTGTGTGTGCTAACCTTGTTCGCCATTCTCATGGGGCTGCTGAAGAAGATTTTACCCGAAGAGGAAGAAAAAACCGAATAGCGGCCTAACCGAAAAGGAACCAGCCATGTTCGAGGCGATACTGAATGGTTTGAGCGGCTTGGGAGCCGGCATCGCCCATCTCCATTGGTCCAACCCAATAATGATCGCCGTAGGATGCCTGCTGCTCTATCTGGCCATCAAGAAAGACGTCGAACCCCTGCTGCTTGTGCCCATCGGTTTCGGCGCCATCCTGATCAACATTCCTCTGGCCGGCCTGATGGAGGAGGAAGGTTTTCTGCGCACCATCTACAACATGGGCGTGGCCAATGAATTGTTTCCCCTGCTCATTTTTGTGGGCATCGGCGCCATGACCGATTTCGGTCCCTTGCTGGAGAATCCCAAGATTTTTCTGCTGGGCGCCGCCGGGCAGTTCGGCATATTTTTAACCCTGGGCCTGGCCCTTTTCTTCGGCTTTTCCAAGCTGGATGCCGTAGCGATCGGTGTGATCGGCGCATGCGACGGCCCCACGGCCATCTATGTGACCTCCAAATTCGCCCCGCACCTGCTGGGCGCCGTGTCCGTGGCGGCCTATTCCTACATGTCTCTGGTTCCGGTCATTCAGCCACCCATCATGCGCTGGCTGACCACCGAAAAGGAGCGCTCCATCAGCATGGAGAGCGACAGCAAGCCTGTGTCCAGGACCGCCCGAATCATCTTTCCGATCATGATCACCGTGGTCGGGGGCCTGATTGCACCCAAGGGCCTTCCGCTTCTGGGGACCATCATGCTGGGCAACCTCATGAAGGAGTGCGGCGTGGTAAGCCGGCTCACCAAGGCCTCTGAAAACGAAATCGCCAACGTGGTCACCCTGTTGCTGGGCATATCCATCGGCGCCACCATGGACGGCCGGCTCTTTTTAAAAACCCAGACCCTGCTCATCCTGGCATTCGGTTTTCTGGCCATCTGCCTGGACACGGTTTGCGGCGTTCTGTTCGGCAAGCTCATGAATCTGGCCACCGGCGGCAAAATCAATCCCTTGATCGGTGCGGCGGGCATATCGGCCTACCCCATGGCCGCCCGGGTGGTCCAGCGCGAAGGTTTGAAATACAACAAGTTCAATTTCCTGCTGATGCATGCGGTGGGCGCCAACACCGGCGGTCAGGTGGGCTCGGTCATGGCCGCAGCGATTATGCTGTCGGTGCTGCAAGGCATGGGCATTGTGCCGTAGCCCGGCTTGTCGGTAAATCCCGAAGCACAAATTCCAGGTTCGCGACATCGATCAACCGCCGCACCAAGCAAATCAATTTTGAACATCGGGGCATTCCGATTTGTTTGGTTCCGGCACTTCGAATTTCTTATCACAGCCAGATCAGCTGAAGCAGAATGTGGGCCACAGCCACGGCAGCCAGTGAAAATGGAATGCTCAGCTTCAGGTAGCGGCCCAATTGAACCTTGCGGCCTTGTTTTTCCAGTATACCGCAGGCAAAGACATTGGCCGTGGCTCCCACGGGCGTGATGTTGCCGCCGATGCCGGTGCCGATCAGCATGCCGTAGAGAAATGGCCAGGCTTCGATGCCGAAGGAAGCGGCCAGGTTCTGACACACCGGGATCATCAAAATGGTGTAGGGTACGTTGTCCATGAAAGATGAGAGCGCTACCGAAATCCAGATCAGGAAGGCCAGCATGGCCGCAGGGCTGTTAATTCCGGATCGGATCACCAAGTCGGAGAAATCCTTGAGCAGCCCCGAGGCATTGAGGGTATAGATCACGATGAAGACACCCATGATGAAAAAGAAAGAATTCCAGTCGAATTCCACGATCATCTCCCTAAGATCCGCCCGGCCCATGTAGAGCGCGATCAATCCCACAGTCAATCCCACGATGCCGGGCCTGAGCCCGAATTCCGGCCCGACGGCCAAAGCCGCCACACCCAGTACAAAGAGCACCGTAGCACCTTTGGTGGTGGGAATTGCTTCAGCCTGAACGGCAACCGGGCTTTTCATTTGGCGGAATTGAACCAGCAGAGTTCCCAGGGCCACCAGCACGCCGATCAGGGTGATCGTACCGAGCCCGATCCGGCCTTTGAAAAAATAAAAGTCCAGCGGCTTCATGCCGGTTTCCATGGCCAGGATGATCGAGGGCGGATCGGCCACCATGGTCAATGTGGTGACCACATTGGAGCTGATCGCAATGGCGATCATATACGGAAACAAATCGCTGCCCATGCGGCGGCTGACGGCGATGGCCACCGGCGCCATCATGAGCACCACCCCCACGTTCTCCATGAAAGCCGATAGAAAGGCGGTGAAGGCGCAAAGAGCGAATATGACGTATTTCTCCACATTCACCCTGGTAAGAATGCGGTTGGCGATCAGATCGGGCATGCGGCTTTGCATAAAAACATACGAGACCATCATAAAGCCCCAGTAAATCCCCAGGACATCCCATTTGACGGCCTTGAACAGCGCTTCGCCGGGCGTGACAACCCCCAGCAACAGGAGCACCCCGGCAGACCCGAGGGAGGCGTAGGCGATTTTGACTTTGCGGCTCAGGGCCAGCCCATAACAGGCGGCAAATACTGCCAGCGTGATGATTTTCTCCAAGGTCATCTTTAACCCCCATATAGGGTTGCGCTTCATCCCGCCGGCGGTTGGCGTGCCGTCGGTGCGCCGCAAACGGGCAACAGCACGGTTGATCCGGACGCATTACAGTTTCAGTATTTTCTACGATTTTCCTTGTCAAAAAAAGGGAAGGGTGTTCATTACCCGGCTAAACGGCGGAGGAATATATATCTGATCAGAGTTCAGCAGCAAGCAGAAAATGGGAAGCCTGGAACGCGGCGGATGATCGAAACCCCTGCGGATCACCCTAAATGGCTTTGAGCGCCAGGGGCCGATCGCCCAATTGCTCGTTTGCGGCGGCAAGGTGCGTTTGTGCGGCGATCACCGCCACCCCCGATCGCTGCTGCGCGCCGCCCAAATAGGTTTCTGCGGTGGCCAGTACCCGGTCCTTGGTGATCGCCAGCAGCTGTTGTTTGTAGGCCATGCGCCCGGCGTCGCTAAGTCCGACGATTTCCCGCAAAAATGCTTTGCGGGCCGCCGGGCCGGGAGGATCGGGCTTGTCGATTTCCGAACACACCTGTAAAACGGCTTCTTTGATATCCTCATCGCCGAGTGACGCGGTTTTCAGAAAAGCGAGCGCGCCGGCGTACACTTTCAGGGTTTGAACGACATGCGGATCGCGGTAGGAAGCCAGGCTGAACAGCCCGTTTTCCGGATTATAGAGCGCAAATCCGCCATAGGCGCCGCCCTTTTCACGTATTTCGCGATGCAAATAGAGTGAGCGCAGCATTTTGGCAAGCACCGCCAGGCAGGCGGCATCCGGATGCCCCATGCTCACCGCGGGCATGGTTTGCGCGACAAAGGCAACCGAGGTCGAAGTGCTCCATCCTTCCCGGGGAAGCGCCGCATCGGGGACAAGGTTCAGCGTGGGGAAGCGCACATCCCCGGTGGCGCGCTGGAAGGCGGACAATGTCCCACTTTGGAAAGTTCTCCGGGTGGCGGCTTCCACCGCATCCGGTTCGCCCACCGCCGACATGACAAAGTTGTCTTGCTTGAAAACCGCCTTGGCGATTTCGGCCAGGCGACCGGCCAACTCGCGCAGCGCCGCGTCGTCCAGCGCGTTGCTGAATGTCCGGATGGTGCGCACCTGTGCAATGCCGCTCCACATCTCCGCCAAGGCCCCGGCTGTCGAAAAGTTCCGCGATGATGCCGATATGGCCAGCCTGTGGCCGTTTTGCACGATCATGGTATCCAGGCCGGAACGGTATTCGCCCAACAACTGCTTCAGACGGATCACATCATGAAAATCGGCTTCCGCGATCAGTTCCTCCACGATCGCGTACATGGGGTCGATGTTGCGCGTGAGGCATTTGGCATTGACCTGGATCAGGGGCAGGCACCTCTGGCTCCGGTCATACAAAACGCGGGCCTGGGCACTCAGACCAAGGCCCCCGGTCGCTGCGTCTATCCTGCGCGCCATTTGGGCGTAGTCGTGGATTTGCGTGCCTACTTTGGCCATGGCATAGCAGAAAAAAGGCACCCAGGGCAGCAATGTTTCCGGCAGAGCGGCCACGCCGGCGGTGCCGCTCAGGTAATAAATGCCGGACGTGGGCAATGCATAACGCCACAGCGGCAATTTCGGCGCAAGATCGGTGGGTGCATAAGATTGAACCTGCGGGGGTATATCCGTCAGGGCCAGCGTGGGCAGGCAGGAGATTTCTTCCGGGCTTTCCTGGCGCTGTTCGAGGCTGCGCGCCTCCTCATCTATCCGGCGGCGGCGTTCTTCGTCCAAATGCTGCCATTGCTCTTCCAATTCCAAGCGGACCCGCTCTTCTTCCGCCGGGGCTTTGTACTGGTCCGGCACCAGGCACAGGCGCACACGGTGTGGGTTGTGCAGGAAATAGCGCTCGATCCGATTTTCCAGGAACCGGCCGGCCGCGATCTCTTCATGCAGGCGTTTGAAATCGGCATCCAGCTGGAGAATGCGTTCCGGATCCCCGCCGTGCAGCCAGCTGCCGATAACCATGAGCAGCAATTTGATGCCGTACGGATAAGGGGTGTTGGTGACCTCCTTGCGGTGAAATTCGATCTGGTGAATCGCCGAAGCGATCAGTTGCGGGTCCAGACCCTCCTGCGCCAAGCGGCTTAGGACATCGAAGATGATTCCTTCGATGGCCTCGGCCGAATCCTCGGCCACATCCTTCAACCCACAGGCGAACAGGGTATCGCGGTTGTCGGCCTCGTAGCCGGTGCCGTCGCTCAATGTACTTCCCAACCCGGAGTCCATCAGCGCCTTGCGCAAAGGTGAGGCGGAATTGCCCAACAGGACCTGCTCCAGCACGGACAGCACCAGTACTTCGAATGTGTCGCGAATATCGCAGGCCAGCCAGGCCAGGCAGGCTTGCGATTTGCGCGCCGGATCCTCGGCCGCAGCCAGCGGATAGGTGTAGCGGGCCGTGCGCGGTGCTTCCCAGCGGGGTTGCGCCGGCACCCTGGTCTTGGGATCGATGCGCGTGAAATAGCGCATGATCTTGTCGGCGATAAAAGCCAAGTGATCCTTCAAGGGCAGATTGCCGTAGGTGTAGAAATAGGCGTTGCTGGGATGGTAGTGGCGGCGATGGAACGCAACCAGCTGTTCATGGGTCAGCCGCGGGATCGCCGCAGGGTCGCCGCCCGAATTGTTGCAGTAGGTCGTGTCCGGGTAGAGCGCATTGAGCAGCGAGCGGCCCATGACCTGGTCGGGCGAAGACATGGCGCCCTTCATTTCATTATACACCACGCCCTTGTAAACCAGCCTTTCCTGTCGGCCCTCAGACCGCTCGATATCCAGACGATGTCCCTCCTGCTTGAAACTCAAGCGGTCCAGGGTGGGGAAAAAAGCGGCATCCAGATAGACATCCATCAGGTTGTAGAAGTCTTTGCGGTTCTGGGTGGAAAAGGGGTACATGGTCCAATCGGATGCTGTAAAGGCGTTCATGAAAGTGCTTAAACTCCTCTTCAGCATGGAGAAAAAGGGGTCGCGCACCGGGAAGTTGCGCGATCCGCACAAGACCGTATGCTCCAGGATGTGCGCCACGCCCGTGGAATCGGCGGGCACTGTTTTGAAAGTGACCCCGAAAGTATTCTCCTGATCCTGGCTGCTGATATGAACATGACGGGCCGCCGTGGCCGCATGCTCCAGAAGATAGAATACCGCTCCGATATCTTTCAAAGCGGCAATGCGCTGGATGCGATAGCCGCAAATCTCTTGGCCGACCTCCAAGCCGGCATTGTTGGGATCCGCGATCTGGGTCATAGCTGGGCTTTCTTTTGGGATTCGGGATTTGTTCGTCGGATCAGGTCAGCATGTATATACCGCGGCTTTTGCGGTTGATCTTTCCGAGCTTGTGTAGCCTGAAGAGAATGTTGCGCAGTTTCTTTTCCCCGAACCCGGTTTGAAGTTTGATTTCGGCAAAATCCACCCCTTCCTGGTAGCGCCGGACCACATTCAGCACCACATCGGAAGCGGTTTCGGCCGTCGGACTGCCGGGCGCCGCGGCATTGCTGCGCCGCCCCCGCCCGCTCGCGGAGGTCACGATCAGTCGCTCTATGCGGTCCAGACGGGCATTTAGCCCATCGATATCCCTTTTGGTGGGAATATTGTAGTTGTGCATGAAAAACTTGACCATGGCATCAAAGCTGACCGATTTCCCTTTTTTTTTGGCCATTGGCAACCTCTTCAGAAACCATTGCAGGGGGGATGCACGTTCAGGAAGCTAATGAATTGTGCCTGAAAAGTCAAGGCAACATACGTTTCACTTTCATCTTCCATTTTTTATCTGTATGTTAGCCCGTTGTTTGTATACATCGCTGCGTCCGAGGAGCGTACCATGACATCCCCCCATACCTTGTTGGCCGCCTGGGAGCTGCGTGCACGCAAAGAACTGGGCCAGAATTTTCTTAAGCAGCCCTCCACTGCCGAAAAAATAGTTAAAGCGGCCGACATCGGCGCCGATGAAGTGATCCTGGAGATCGGAGCCGGCCTCGGCGCCTTGACCATTGCGGCCGCCCGGCGGGCCGGACGGGTCATTGCGGTGGAAAAGGACCGCCAACTGATCCCTTTGCTGAAGGCCGAGCTTTTGGCCAACGGTTTTGAACAGGTCGAAGTACTCGAACACGACATCCTGTCATTGGATTTGCAAAAACTTGCCCATGAGTCGGGGCAGCCCATTACCGTGATGGGCAATTTACCTTACAACATATCTTCGCAAGTGGTGGTCAAGCTGATTCAGGAACGTGCATTCGTCCGCCGGGCCGTTTTGATGTTTCAAAAGGAGTTGGCCGAGCGCTTATGTGCCGCTCCGGGAAGCAAAGCCTACGGCCGCCTTTCGGTCATCCTGCAATATTGCGCCCACATCCGCGTTCTGCGCGAAGTCAAGGCGGAGATGTTCTTCCCCAGACCCAAGGTGGATTCCGCGGTGCTGGGGATCAATTTCAAAACCGCCATCGCTCCGCTGGTCGGGGATGAAACCTTGTTTGTGCGCGTCATCCAGGCCGCCTTCGGGCAGCGGCGCAAGACTTTGCGCAACGCCCTTGCGGGTGGTTTGCCGCCCCTGGGCAGCGAGGGCGCGCTTGCGGTATTGCAGCAAGCCGGTATCGAGCCGCGCCGCCGGGCGGAGACCCTCAGTGTCAATGAGTTTGTCGCCTTGACCGATGTGGTGAAAGCCTACCTGGACAGATGAATGCCTCCCATAGCCCGTTTGCGGGCCACCTAACCGAACCGGCCACTATTCAATGATTTCAAGGCGCGGCAGATCGAACAAGCCCATGAGCACCTCATCGAAGTAATCGGGCAGGTAGCGCCCCCATAACCGGATGGGCAGTTCCTCGATTTTCGTTTGGGGGGAAGCGGCGAAGGCGAACAGATACGCGACCAAAAATTCTATGTTGCGGGCCAACACACCGGTATACTGCTGATTCAATCGTTGCTGCAGGATGCGATCCTCGTGCATGCAGCGGCCGATTTCACTTTCCAGCATCTCCTGGTAGCTGCAGACGATCACCTCAATGTGGACATGCTCTTCGGCCGTGAGGACGAACTCCTTGAACTGCTGATGCACCTGTTCGGGCGGCATGCCGCTTAACTGCATCAGGTGCAGCATCCGGTCGCTCGGCGGTTTGGCGATCAAGGCCTGCCGGTCCGGTCGGTAACGCACAATCAAATTCAGGGCATTGTATTTGCCGCGGTGTTCCTCGATCTCGATGAGTTCGCAATTCTCAATTTTGCGCAGATCGGCCACAAACTCATCCCGAAACCGGTCTTCCACCAGCACCTTGATGCCGGCCACGTCCTGTATCACCAGGTTGTCTTGCAACAAAATGGGGCGCCCCGCCTTCAGATCCGCGAGCAATCGGTTTTCCGCTTTCTGAAACTCTTCGACCATTTGATTCGGCGGGGTGATGAGTTTCGCCAGCGGCACGCCGACGCACGTGGCGCGATCGCGGGCCAGCGCATCGGCCGTGTCCCTGATGCTCGCAAAAATGGCATCGATAATGCGGCGCGCGGTTTTTTCAGCCAACCGCCGCCCCCGTTTGATGCGGCTTGAACCGATCACCCTGGGCCCGTCCGGTCCCTGGGTAAAGTAGAGCAATCCGTGAAAGGGCGTTTCCCGGTAAAACAATCCGGGATCGGACCGATATTCGCTCAGCATCTGCTCGATGCGCGCATTGTGATAGGGGCAATTGAGGACGATGGCGTCCTTGAGATCCGCCTTGCGCCTGGACGGCCGCATAGAAAGCGGCGCGTCGTGCAATCGCCTGAATACCTGTTCTGAAAACAGCGGTAAATACCGCGATATGTAAGCGGTATTGAAATGCACCAGCCGGATCAGGGCATCCGCATCCCTGTGCGAGTATTGGTTATACATCCATCTGCGGATAAGATTTTTCAGGACATCGCGATGCAGGAAGCTGGTGATGCTGATCATATTTTTATGGATTCGTTAAATTGTTGATGCGGTGATTTGTTTATATACTTGATCCTTTGATTCAGCGGCTCTGGCCATGGATAGGACCTATCCCTCATACCTTGTCCAGAATCTGCACGCCCAGAATAAAGTAGCCCTTGGTTTCGGGGGAATCGGATTTCGTGATGTGGACGATCCGGGACCGGAACATGGCCGCGGCAACAGCGGGAGGACCGTTATGAATCCGGATATCGATCTCCTGGCCGACGCGGATGTTGCGCAGGATCACCGAATCTTCGCGCACCCAAAACGAGGTGCCGCCTTCGGAGACCGATTTGAGCCTGAAACGGCAAATGGGAATTCCGCTGATCCTGACGATGGCTGTCCCGTCTTGGAGCGGTTCTTCGCGGCTTGCGCCCCTCCTTTCGAGCGGTGCCCGGGTCAACGCCCGCGTTTCCAGGTCATCCAGAGGGGCGTTGATTCGCTTCCTGAGCCGCCCGAACCCACGAAAGGCCACCGCCTTGGCCTTCGGGACGGAGGCGCGGGCGCCGGCACGTTTGGGCTTTAGAAAGAAGCGTCCGAAATGCTGGAGCCTGACCTCCTCGCCGGCGCCCAGGGCCTGGGTGATTGCGTAAAAAAGCGCCTCCGTTGCTTTAGCCGCCTGCTTAGGGTTGATATCGATCCGGCCGGCCAGTTTGCGCACGATCTCCGCTCGCGTCAGTTTCATTCAATCTCTTTTCTATTGGAACCGGCATATGCCTGCCAGGCCACCCAAGCAGTCGGACAAAGGAAACGCAGCCCCATCCAACCAACCCAACCAACCCAACTACATCTGCTCGGCCACCGTGATGGTGCGATCGCCCAACATGTGAACATAACTGCCCATCTCGTTGTCGTACCAGCCGTAGATGACGGCTTGGGTTACCTGCGGATTAACAATGGTGCTCTGCATACATGCGAGCACCGATTCCGGAATTCCGGGCACTTTTTTCAGGTCGATGGCCAATTCGGCCGTACGCGTGTGGGTTTCATGGCCTTCGATGATGGCAGCGGCCAACGGTGAGCCGATGATGTCGACCGACACGTTTTGCTCTTCCGTAAAATGCAGGTAACCGTTGGGATCCAGGGCCGCCACGCGGGAGTATACGGAATTGACGGCTTCGCGGGTCACGCTGCGGCCGGTCGGCTCCTCCTGGATGCTGAGCACCAGGATGATCAGTGACCCGGTGCTCGTGGGGATACGCACCGACTCGGCGATGAAGCCGATGCCCTTCATTTCTGGAATAACCAGGGCCAAAGCGGCGGCCGCGCCGGTGGTGGTCAGGATGATATTGTTCAGGATGCTGCGGTTTTTGCGCAGGTCGGTTTTGCCGGCTTGGGGAAGTCGGTCCAGGACCTGCTGGGAGCCTGTGGCGGCATGTACGGTGGCCATGGAGGCCGATAAAATCCGTTGCGCCCCGAATGCGTCGAGCAGGGGTTTGATCATGTGGGCCAGACAGGTGGTCGTGCAGGAGGCATTTGAAATAAGCTTGTGCCGCCGCGGATCGTAATGGTTTTCATTGATGCCCATAACAGTGGTTACCGCGTCCTCGGGCATGGAGACGGCCTTGGCCTTGATCTTGAATGGCGCCGATACGATTACTTTTTCCGCACCCGCTGCCAGATGGCCGCGCAACGCGCCCTTGGCATGATCCGCCGGAAGCGATGGATCCAGGAATTTGCCGGACGTATCCACAACCAGGCGCACGTCCTGCCGGCGCCACGGGATGCCCGCCGGATTGCGTTCACTGCGCAAGAAAAAGACCTTGAGGCCGTTGACACGCATGCAGGATTCTTTTTCATCGAGTTCCTCGATCACCGGCTTGGCCTGATAGCCGTAAAGAAAGGTATGCAGTGAACCATAGGTGGAGTCACGTTGAAGATAATGGGCGATATCGGCCAGCGAAGTGCCGGCCTGGCGGCCGATATTGATGATGATCTCATTAAAATATTTCCGCCCCACATGGTGCCAAAGAGTCAATTTGCCGATACGGCCGAAGCCGTTGATGCCCAGATTCATGTTTTTGCCCCCACCTTTTTGCATATGACCTCCTTGCGGTTTTGAGGTGATACCCATGCCCTACTTGCGGGGGTATTTGATGTAGAATTCGGAATGCGAAATAATGTAAACAAGGAAGCCCAAGATGATCGCCGAAAACCCGGTAGCTCCGTATTCATTCATTAAACGGATCAACTCTTCCATGTATCCCCCTTTCGGTCTCATGGTTTCCTGGCATCCGTTTAGAACTCTTACGCAATCCGATGATGCCCGACTTCATGCGCTTTGCCCACCTTTTCGCATATGTCCTTTACGAAGCTTCTCTCCTGCAAGAACTGCATCAGGTCTCCTTAATTTTCAAATTTCCTTGATAGACCGAACCCTCCCGTCCGTCAATGCTGATGTATTCACCGGAGCGAAGCTGATGATCGCCGAAATGTACCATCCGCTGGCGTTCGTCACAGATCATATTGCCGCAACCGACCACACAGGTCTTGCCCAAGCGGTGAGCAACCACGGCGGCATGCGAAGTGACGCCGCCGCGGGCCGTCAACAAGCCGTCCGTGGCGTTGATCTCCTTGATATCATCCGGTACCGTGTCTCCGCGCACCAGGATCAGCACCGCATGCGGCTCTTTTTTGCGCCAGTGTTCGACCTCTTCGAGGCTGAATACCAACCGGCCGCTCATGGCTCCCGCGCTGACCCCGATACCATGGCCCAGGGCCGCTTGCTCCTTTTTGTACTCAGGGTCAAACGCCAGCACGCGCTTGTGTTCGCGGATGGCCATATCGCGCGTTTGCAGCATGTGCAAATCGCTTGCGTCCGGGCTTTCGAAGGTGAATTCCATCTCCTGGGGGCTCCAGCCTCTTTGGAAGGTGAGTTCATGCGCCCATGACCGCATGGTTTGGAAAATCCGCGGGAAGTGGGTTTCCAAAGTCACATCGGTTTCGCGCATCTCAATCTCCTGCTGCTTTACTGAGATGGGCAGCGTTTTGACCAGACCGGCCACCACGTCTTCGCCCTGGTTTTCCAGCGTGAAATCCCCCCACAGGCTCAGATCCTCGCTGGGCCAGCGGGGATTGTGGGTAAAGATGACGCCTGAACCGGAATTTCCGGACAAGTTGCCAAAGACCATCGCCTGCACCGTAATGGCCGTGCCCCAGTCATCGGAAATGCCCATGATCAAGCGGTAGGTTTTGGCCTTATCCGATTCCCAGGAATCAATGACGCTGCGGATCATGGTGAACAGTTGGACCAGCGGATCATCCGGTATCGTGAACCCTTCCGTCTGGATGCGTTCTTTGTAACTCAGGGCGACCTCCTGCATGTGGGCCCCGCTGAACTCCTTTTTAAACTGCATGCCCAGCTTCTTTTTGAAGGTGTCGATGATGGCATCGAAGTCGTCCCGCTGCATGCCGAGGCCCATCCCGTATCCTTGCAGGAACCGCCGGTAGCTGTCCCAGGCAAACCAGGCGTTGCCGCTCTGGGCGGCCAAGCCCCGGGCGATGCGTTCATTGATGCCCACATTCAGAAAGGTATCCATCATGCCCGGCTGTGAGATGGATGAGCCGCTGCGCACCGACAGCAAAAGGGGATTGTCCGGATCTCCGAAGCGCTTGCCCGTCATCTCCTCGATGACCCGAATATTCTGGACCACCTGGTCCTTGAAATTGTCCGTGGCCGGTGGAAAGCCATCAACGATTTCACGGCAGCGGAAAACTTCCGTGGTGATGATGAACCCCGGCGGCACGGGCAGTCCGAATTGCTTGAGCTTGACCAGATTCAACCCCTTGTTGCCCAGGTAGATAATGCTGCCGGCCGCGGGGTTGGGATTGTGCAGGGTGGTGATGACGCGGTCCGGGTCGTAGCTCAGCAGAAGGCGCAGTTTGTCATTGGGCAGTTTGTCCGATTGGTTGAACAAAGTATTGTGAATGCGGCTCAGAAACAGATCCAGTTGCTGCAGCCCCAGGGAGGTGGCCAACCGATCCCGGAAAAAGATTTCCGAAGTGCGATGGCAGACCCTTTCCGGATCGGCATCCAGTCCGCAGCAGTCGGGCCGGTATTTTTCCAGCAGCCGCTCGGCGGGCAAGTCCGTTAGAATGCGCGTGAGATGTTCGCCGTGGATGTTGTTGAAGTAATCGTTGATCACGTTGCGGACCGCTTGGGCGAAGCCCTTGAAAATGTCCTGGTACTGGGTGAAGCTGAACCCCCGGATCTCCAGGGAATGACTCAGCAGGTCCAGCTCGCGCTCCAGTTCGGCCGACGCGATGCCGTCGGCCTTCAGCGCCCGGTCGAACAATTTCAGCCGATCGCTGATCTGGTGGCAGGTCGCTTTGGTGATGAAGCTCAAGTCAATGGTGTCGATCAACTCTTCGAACAACACATTCAGCAGGGCCTCGATGCGCAGCGTCAATCCCATGGCATCGAACTTGAGCTCGCGGTAGCTGCCGTACATGGAGGGAATATCGACCGTGAAGTGGCGCTTTTTGTAAATATCCTCCCGCATCTCATAGGCTTGGGGCGACACGATGATCGATTTGAGCAGCTCCAGGTAATCGAGCAGCTTGGCGATTCGCTCTTTCAGATCGACCTCCCGCAAGGCCTCTTTGAGCAAAGAAAGTTGCGGAAACAGATCGGCATGCAATTGATCCACGTACCGGCGCAGGTGTTTGAAATCCAAATTGTACTTTTGATTGAGCTGTTTGTAAAACTCGCTGAAAAGCACCATGCGCTCCTGATCGACGGCGGTGGCCTGCCCGACCTGTGCGGCCACGCGGGTCAGGGCTTCGGCATCCAGCGAAAGCAGTCCCGCGGGCATTTCCACACCGGATTCGACCAGGTGCCGGACAATCTCATGGACTCCATCGATGTAGAGGCCGCGGGTATCGATCTGAGCATAAATATTGGGCGGCAGGAACGGTTGCAGCACGGTCTTGTCCCGGGTGGCCCAAAACTGCAGGGCGGCCTCCATCAGGTTCAAAATGCGGTTGCTGCCCTCGACATGGCTCTGTTTGCGCAGGAAGTGAATCAGCGGGTCCCGGCGATGGCAGATTTCATCGATGCGGGTGGAGATATCGCGCAGCTCGCCTTCGGCGCCGATGTCATTGAAATAGACCGGAAACAGGCGGGCCAGCTGCTTGATCAGGTTATACACCGGTCCGATACCGCTGTTGAGCAGGCGGGTGATATCGCGGCCGAACAGATCGGTATCGCGGATGAAGACACCGCTGATGGCCAGTTGGATGATCAGATTGGAAATAAGACGGCGGGCTCTTTTGGGGCGCAACTGCACCAATTCCATCCAGGTGCGGATGTTCTGGATATGGGCGCTGTTGGCTTGAATCTGCCAGTCGTTGCCCACCCCCTGAATCTGAGGCGACTGAAACCCAAGATCGATGACGGCTTCGATGAAGGAATCGATCAGTTCGGCATCGTCGGTCTGAAAAATGCCTTTGCCCATATTGAGCACACTATTGAGGGCCGTAAGCGGGTAGCTGGGGGCATTCTTTTTGAGGATCGAAAAGGTTTTTTGCACCAGGTTGGTGACATTGCGGCTGCTCTCATGAGTGATCAACCAATGCAGCGTTCGGTTGATATCGCGCAGCACATCTTCGTGAATCAGGCTCAAGCCCTCGATATTCATGATCTGGAATAAAAAAAGGACTTTCCATTGGTGGCCGGCCCCTTCACCGCCCCCTTCCAGAAGTGCCTGGGGGATCTTGCGGTAGCCCTGGACCATTTCGTTGTGATCGGCCATGCCGCAGAGCTCGGCGAGCACCTCGCGACCGGCCAAGCCGCCCTGCCGGGTCAATTGCAAAAGTCTTTGTCTCTGGGCGAAAAGGGTCTGGTGCGCTATCGGCGCAAATATCCTTTCAAGCAGGTCGGATCGCCCGGACCCTTCGGCTTCATCCATAAACTGCCGCAAGGGGTCTTTCAGAGACAGCCAGTAATTCAATCCGCTTGCCAGGAGGCGGGCCATCAATTGATTGACGGCGGTACAATCGTAACCATCCGGGGTCTCGGCGATGGATCGGGCCAAGCGCTTGAGGGCGTAATAGCTTCTTACAAACAAGCCGAACAAGTCGCCGGGCAAGCGGCGAATCCGGTCCAGGGTCCGGTTCACCAGCCGCTGGAAGTGCTCCTGCGGCAGCTGAGCGGGCCTGACTATTCTTTGCAGAAAGAGAATCAGGTTGTCGGCGGCATCCACCTTGACGGCCGAGGATGTTTCCGCGGCCAGGGCATCGAAAAAGATATCCAGCAGGCTTTGGGCCGCTTCAACGCCCAGAGGATGCGCGCGCATCAAATGGAAATAATCCAAGGCATACCCGCGCGCGCCGACAATGATGAATTGCCAGTTCTTGTAGGGGTGCGAGACTTCTTTAAGAAAGCTGTTCAGACCCTCCAGAAGGCCGTGATAGCGTGCCATCACCGCCCGCAGGCTGTCGAACCGCGGATCGATGGCCACATCCACCTGTGTGCGGGCCAGATTGATCTCTAAAGCCTTGGATTTAATCATCCGTTCCTCCGCCGATGAATATGCAAGTTAGAAAGTTTTGCGGATCTCGGAATCGAAGAAGAAAAAGGAAAGTCTACCAAAGCAAACAGGTGTTTTCAAGGAAGCTGAAGTCGATGATACTCAAAATAAGCATCTGCGGAATCTTTCCAAATAAACCCAACAAACCCAACAAACCCAACAAACTCAATAACCCTTAAGTCTCATCGCCCATGATCATGTTTTTCAGTTCGTCGTGATCACCGGGCTGGATGGGAAAATGGGTCTCCAAAATCTTTCCGATCGCCTGTATCGCTTCGCAGATGGCCGCCGCCGCATGCTTTTGGCGGATCCCCGCGGTAAGCCGTGCGACGATTGCATCCCATTGGCCCGGCGCCACCTTGGCATTAATGCCGTGGTCGGCCAGGATCCATACTTTGTGCTCGAAAACGGAGATGAAAAGCAGCACGCCGGTGGCATCGCGGGTGCGATAGAGCCCCCGGCGAAAAAATGCGGTAACGGCAGCCTCTTCAACCTCTTCCTCGATGTCCTTGGGCGAGATGAAGCGCCGTTTGAGTGTAGCGGAACGCTCGATCCAGCCGTGCAAACCGATAAAGGCCATCCCGAAAATACCTAAAAAAACCCACATGTTATGCGCTCCGATCCAAAAACGGCTGCCGATCAGACCGGTCAGCACCAAGGACAAAGGCAGTGCCATAACTGTGGCGCCGATCACGCCGGCCAATGGATAGTGATAGCTGGACGATTGGATCAGACAGACAATCTCACCGGCGGTACGCTCTTCGGCCGCATGGATGCAGGCTTCAATCTGCCGGTATTCGTCCTGGGTCAGGAAACGCTGGGCCAAGTTTTTCATGGCATGCTCGCTATCTCAAACGGTATCGCGTTAGTTACTCAAAAATTATGGAATACCCCGGTATAAATCACGATCCAATCGAATGCATCCGCAAACTCGAATCATGCCCAGGCAGTTGAATACCACAGGTTAGCGCCTTGGTACTTCAGCAAGCAGCGTGCTCGCGAACCGTCACCATCCCCCGGATGACCCTCCGCCGCCAAAACCGCCCCCGCCGCCCGAAAAGCCGCCGGATCCGCCGGAGGAAAAACCGCCGCCTCCAAACCCGCCGCCCCAGTAGGAGCCGCGCCGGGAGCGCGAAACATGGCTGTGTGTCAGGGGCGAACCGAACAGCCCCAGCAAAAAACCGGCCAAAGCGCCGATCGGGATCAGCGCCAATAACGCCAAAGCGCCCAATTGGAAAAACAGCAACCCTGCGATCGGCGCCAGCACGCCGCCGGC
>QZKV01000113.1 GCA_003599575.1 Desulfobacteraceae bacterium
GGGCCTTTGATTTACAGGCGTCTTCATGCTCGGGTTATGCCTTCATATTGATAAAGTTGGCCCTTTTTATTGTTATTTTATAAATGAGTGGCCCCTTAGGGATCGATGTTGGAAACACAATTCACGCAGTATGCTCCTGCTCGACGAAGCGACCTAAGCACCATCGAGCTTCAGAAAAAGATGCTGGCCGAATACTCAGGCTCTCTGCGGCAGCTCTACGATGCTGTTTCGGAGATAGTCCTGATCGTCAATCAAGACCGACAGATCGTATTTTTCAATTCAGCCGTTCCTGCGCTTCTGGGCATCGATGATCCCGAAACCATCTACGGCATGCGGCCGGGCGAGGCATTGGGGTGTCGCTGCTCATGCACCAGCCCCAGCGGCTGCGGTACGACCAGCTTTTGCTCGCAATGCGGGGCCGTCAACGCCATCCTGGCCGCCTTGAGCAACAAGGCCGATCTTCAAGAATGCCGCCTGCTCAAGAAAGACAATGTCGAGGCCTTCGATCTGCTGGTCCGCACGACGCCCCTTGCCATCCAGGGGCAACTTTTTATCATCGTAGCAATTACCGATATCAGCCATGAAAAGCGCCGCAGGGCGCTTGAACGCATCTTTTTCCACGACATCATGAATACCGCTGCAAGCATCCGCCTGATTGCAAACATGCTTCAGGACGGTACGGACGAAAAAGATGCCGCCGCCTTCAAGCAAAATCTGCTCGCCGGAGCAAAGCAGCTGGTGGAAGAACTATGCTCGCAAAAGGAATTGCTGGCGGCTGAGAACAATGAACTCACCGTAAGAATGCATCCGATTGACGGAATTATCCTGATGAAGGACGTGGTCGAGGTGTTCAGCAATCGCTTCCGCAGCCATCGGATCGTGATGGCCGCACCGGACGGGAAGATGGTCTTGAATACCGACAGCACGCTGTTGCGGCGCGTTCTGGGCAATATGATCCTGAATGCGCTCGAGGCCAGCCAGCCCCAGGAGGCGGTCCGGGTATCCTGCGGAATCAAAGACGGCTGGGCCGAATTCCGGGTGCATAATGAAAGCCATATCCCTCAAGAGGTCCAGCTGCGGCTGTTCCAGCGGTCGTTTTCGACCAAAGGCCCGGGCCACGGGCTTGGAACGTACAGCATGAAGCTGCTGAGCGAGCGTTATCTCAACGGGCGGATCGATTTGACCAGCACCCCTCAGAACGGTACGACCTTTGTGGCTCGCCTTCCTGCGATCTCTCCGGAGTTGTAGGGAGTTTTAGGGGACGCCCTTTATATTTTTATATTTACCGGTGATGCGGACGGTTTAGGGGACGCCCTTTATATTTTTATATTTATACCGGTGATGCGGGCTTTATGCTAGTAAAGCCGCATGCATAGAAAGCCAATTGCCTTTTCTGCTGCTGGGCCGTACACGAGCGCAGAGTGCTGATGACCGATATATAGGATTGTTGGAATACAGCTTCGCCGCGATGCAGTAAATCAGGAATTGCACCGTTGATGAGGGACTGGTGTTAGTGGAAATTTTGAAATGTAAAAATATAAAGGGCGTCCCCTTTAAATTCCCCTTTAAATTCTTTAAATTTTGTTTCTACATCTTTTTGAGTGTGATACCAGAAAACTCATGCAGAAAGTTTTGACAGGCCGATGCCGGTTGAGCCGTCAGCCGCCGGTGGGGAGGCTCCGCAGTCAGAGTCAAAGCCGAAGAGCCTGAGGTTAAATCCGGAGATTGTGAACAATGCACAAACACATAGCGCCTCCATTACCCCAAATTGGATAGGTTAACATTTGCGATGCTTGTCACCTCATTTATGGAATCTGAGCGGAGGCGCACCGATTTTGCCGTGTTGCTGCTGCACAACTTGGATCCTTCATGGGAGCCGCCCGACCTTGTAACTGTGATGGAGTCTGTCCGGGCCATGAAAACGGCTTTACAGGAAGAGGGACATCCCGTCGTCGATCTGCCTGTAAGCAGTACAGACCTGTGCAAAATTCTAAAACCATTCGATCCAAACAATTACATCGTATTCAATTGGTGTGAAGAAGTATTTGGCATACCCCGAAGCGACGTAATGGTGGCTCAAACACTGGAAGATCTAAAATTCTCCTACACAGGTTCGCCACCGGCAATCTTATCCCTGAGCTGGGACAAGACAGCTGTCAAACGTCTGTTCCAGAAGCATGACATCGCTACACCGAGTTGGCAGGTTTTCTCAAGTCCCAGAGCTGAAGACTGGGACTGCTTTCCAGCCATTGTCAAGCCGGCCTTTGAACATTGCAGCAATGGGATCACTGCCGAAGCGGTGGTCTTGAATGCAAAAGAACTCAACGAGAGAATCGCCTTCGTTCTGGAGACATTCCAACAGCCCGCCTTGGTAGAAGACTTTATTGATGGCCGTGAATTCCACGTGACCCTTTGGGGAAACGGGAAAGTTGAGATGCTGCCTGCCGCCGAGATGGATTTTTCTGCATTGGACAACATAAGGGATCGGCTCTGCACCTTTGAATCCAAATTTATACCCGGATCCATGCATTATGAGAAAATCGAGATGAGGATTCCAGCCGTGCTGGATGAGCAGGAAACTAGGCAGTTAAAGCGGACGGCCATGCTGGCGTATAAAGTGATGGGCTGCCGAGATTACGCCAGAATTGACTTGCGCCTTCGAAATGGTACTTTCTTTGTGCTGGACATCAACCCCAATGCAGATATCACCCCGGATACCAGCCTGGCATATGCAGCCGAAGCAGCCGGTTTGAGCTACGGAATCGTGGGCAGCACGCTGGTCAATTTCGCCGCCCGCCGTCATCCGATTCTTGGATCCAAACACCGGGTACCAATCCCATAGATCAACACTACGGAGCGACCAATTGAAACCTTACCTGCAGGGCGCCCTGGATGGCCTGTGCGCTGTATATAGCATCGTTAACGCCACCCGAATTGTTTCCGGAATCGACGAAAAAGATGCGCGGGAATTATTCAAGCGCATTCTGGTTTATCTGGAAAGATCCAAGGATCTCAGCAAACTACTGACAGAAGGAATCGGTTTGGCCACGATCGGAGGAATTTTGCGTGATGTTGTCGGCGACAGCATCAGTCAAAGGCATATGCCATTTAAGCATTTTCCAAACACATCCCTGGATGAGTTCTGGTTGCAAATGCTTTCTTTCCTCGGTGACGGGCGCAAAAGGGCGGTGCTTATCTGTTTGAGCGGACCTATGTGGGACCACTGGACTATTGTACATTCGATCAGCGAAAGACAGATCTTTTTCTTTGATTCCTACAAGCTCAAGCGCTTGAACCGCAGCCGCTGCACAACAAAACACAGCACAGCCTCACGACCCCATGTTTTATGCCCGACACATACCTACTTTCTATCCTAGCCGGGGACGCAATTGGAGGCAGAGAGATCCCCGGGCGGTTTGCTGCTGGTTGAGAACCCTTAATCCTCAAGGCGTCGAATAAAACGGAGGCCAATTTGAAACCATCAGGTTATACTTTGCTAAAGAACGGGCTGATCGTCGATGGCACGGGAAAAAAGGGTTATGCGGGGAATCTGCTCATCAAAGGCGCAAAGATCGAACAGATATCATCGCAGCCGATTGCCATTGAATGTGCAACGGTGGACTGTACCGGCCTTGTGATCGCGCCGGGATTTATCGATATGCACTCCCATATGGATTGGGTCCTGCCCATGGAAGGGCGGGCAGAGCTGAAAACTCCCTTTACGGCCCAGGGGGGCACCACAGTGGTGGGCGGCAATTGCGGATACAGTCCGGCCGGCTTTCGCGCGCGCAGTGCCTACAAGGATCTGATCGGATTGGGCAGCGGCAGGGGCTTTGACATCGCCTGGGACAGCATGACGGAGTACTTCGAGCATCTGGGCAAGTCGGGATTGAGCCACAATGTGGTCCAACTGGCCGGACACGGCACCACGCAGATTTCCATACGCGGGCTGAACCCCACCCCTCTGAATGACGAAGAAATGAAAGAATTGCTCTTTTTGTTGGAAGAGGCCATGGATCAGGGGGCGGCCGGGGTCTCTTTCGGCCTCGGGTACGAGCCCGGGATCTTCTGCACCCGGGAAGAGATTCTAAAAATCGCCCGCCTGGTACGAAGAAAAGACAAAATCATGACCGTGCACGGCCGGGCCTACTCTGTGCTGTCGGGCGCGTATCCCTTGGAAAATCCCACACCCCACAATGTGCTTTCTTTGAAAGAGATGATCGATGTGGCCCGCCAAACTGGAGTTCGTCTCCAGTATTCCCACCTCATGTTTGCCGGCTCCCAATCGCATCCAACCTATCACCAGTGTCTCGATGTTCTGGACCAGGCGATTTCCCAAGGAGCTGACGTGATGACCGACAGCTATCCGTACCACTGCGGTATTTCGATCATCAATGTGGTGCTGCCGCCCTGGTTTTTGGCCAATGTTCCGGCCAATTATGCCGATCGCGAAGCGGTGGCCCGGGCGGAGCAGGGCTTGGAAGCAATGTCGCTGTTCGTGGGATTTGGTTTTAAAGATATCCAGCTGACCTATGCCGGACACCCCGATTTCAACGCCTTTAACGGGATGTTCATCGACCAGATCGCCGACAAACTGGGCATGCAGTCGGTGCGTGTCATCCTGGCCTTATCGGAGAAGACCCAAGGCCGCGCGCGCATTTTGAACCACAATTACAGCACCATGGAGATCATCGATGCCTTGATGGCGCACCCGGCGTGTCTGTTCATGACCGATTCCCTTGTATCGGCCCAGGGGGTTCAAAATCCCGCCTCTTTCGGGACTTTTCCCCTGTTTCTCCAATACGCCCGGGACAGGGGCCGGCTCAGCCTTGAAGAGGCCGTGCGCAAAATGACCGGCGCTTCGGCCGAGCGCCTGAACCTCAACGACAGAGGCCTGCTTAAAGAAGGATCGGCCGCCGACATCACCGTCTTCGATTGGAAAAATGTCAAAGACAACAACACCCCGACGGAAACCGACAGACAACCCACCGGCATTGAAGCCGTGTTCATCAACGGGAAACAGGTCAAAAAGAACGGGGCGGTGGATGCATCGCTCCTTGCCGGGGTGGTGGTGTAGCATGCGGGCCGATCGGCTGGACCGCGTAGGGTTGCCGATCGTTCTGCAATCGCGGCCCTTGTCCCGAGGATGGACATCCTTTCTTTTGCCAGACTGCTTGAAGAAATATCCGCTTTTCAAGCCCCGATATGGCTGGATTCCGCTACTCCGCCCTTCAAGGACAGCGCGCAGATCACGGCCGCGTCGGCCCGCGGGGATTCGAAAACGCCATTTGAAGAACTCTGCATAGATTCAGGGCCTTCGCTCAGGTGAGTGAGAAACATCTGCTGATGTCGCCCATTTTTTACGGTTATGCGTTTAATGCCGACCGGGTTGACACAAAAGATCTGTGCGTCACTGCAACAGTCTTCAATCTTTTCTTGCTCAAGTTTTTTCACGCAAACTACTTTTCCATCTTTTCCCGGCGAATGAATAAATTCCTCCCGGGAAATGAGGATTCCCATGTGATCAGGAAACCTTCCCTTGCTTTTATGGCTGAAGAATACCAAATCTCCAGCCGATCGAAACCGATCATGTACGAAGAGTCCAAAAGAGTCAAAGAACTCGTTGCAGTGGCGTGGGACCGCTCCCGGGTACTCGGCTTCACTAAGCAGAAAGTTGACAAAGCCGGAGCAGTCAAAACCCGAAACTGTCCTGCCCTCGCAGGCGTCTTTATATTTGATACTTGGCGAGCCTAAATATTTCAGCGCCATTGCAATGAACAATTGCCTTTCCATTTTGATGCCTCCGTTGGCTCTACTTTTCGCAACCGTAAAAGTCGCTGTCCTATCCGGGTCCGCTTGTGAATTCTCGGTTCAGGATTCTGGAATGCGCAGAACGCTTGATTTTTCGGCGGTTATTTCATTGGGGGGCGTTAAAGCCTTCACATGCAAAATGGCTCCATGGCGGGGGCGGATCATCCATCTCCGCGGGGGGGCGAAACGTTTTGATGCGGGGGCGTGCGCCGCCAAAGTGCGATCGCCGGCCGGGGCGTCGACCGGGCGGCAGCGGTGCAATCCGGCCCATAACATATCCGCAAAAGCCTGCTCCTGTGGAGCTGCGGCAAAATGCGGGTCCATGCCGGCCGTTTCACCGACATAAACCGGTATGTGCGGTTCCTTAAGCGCCTTTTGCAAGGTGGGTGGGGCGGTCTTGCCCGGAGATAAATCGCCTGAAGCTAAGGGAACCGATAGGTTCTGCAGCAAAACAATGAACAGACACAATTGAAGCGAAAAGACACCGGCCAAAAGCCACCGGATCATCGCGCTGGATGGGACTCTGCGATCCATTTTCTGCTCAATACAAGTCGGGTTGCCATATTTCAAGAGCAACATCCATATCGTCGCGGTTTATAGCGCAAGTAGGCGGAAAAAGCAAATATAGGAAAGGATCAAGGCGTGAGTATCACTCACCCGATCGAACACCGGCATCTGAAGGATTCAAAAAGGTTGCGGTATACGATAACTGAATTTATCCGAATGGATCGGCAGCCCCTTGCGGGGAAAAGTTTTGAAACTCCTTTCCACCGCGCTTCACAGCTCGGCCCGTCTCAATAGCTGTGCGTTGACCGCCACGATGACCGTGCTGGCGGACATCAGCACCGCGCCGACCGCCGGAGAGAGCAGGATGCCGGCCCAGGCCAATGCGCCGGCCGCCAGCGGAATGGCCACGATGTTATAGCCGGCCGCCCACCAGAGGTTTTGCACCATTTTGCGGTAGCTGGCCCGGCTGAGGCTCACGATGCGCGGTACATCGCGCGGGTCGTTGCGGACCAGCACCACGTCACCGGCCTCCACCGCCACGTCGGTTCCCGCCCCGATGGCGATGCCGATATCGGCCGTCACCAGGGCCGGGGCGTCGTTGACCCCGTCGCCGACCATCGCCACGCGCTTGCCCCGCTGTTGCAGCTCCTTGATGGTGCCGGCCTTGTCCTCCGGCAGGACCTCGGCGAAGACCGTATCGATGGAGAGTTCCCTGGCCACACTGTTTGCCACCGCCGGCGAGTCGCCGGTGAGCATCGCGACCGCCACTCCTTCCTGCTTCAGCCGACGGACCGCTTCGTACGACTCGGGGCGGATGGCGTCGGCAATTGCAAACACGGCCAGCGCGTGGTCGGCTTCGATCAGGTAGACGGCCGCTTGGCCGTTTTGTCCGAAGCGGTCGGCGGCCCTGCGCAGTTCGGCCGCCGGCGCGATCGCGCGCTTGCGCAACAACGCCGGGCCGCCCACCATCAATTCCCGGCCTTCAACCCGGGCTTCCACACCTTGTCCGGGAATGGCTTGAAAGCCTCGTGCGCCGGGCACCGCGATCGCTTTTTCGCCGGCGCTCTTGAGCAAAGCCTGGGCAATGGGGTGCTCCGAGTCGTGTTCCACGGCGGCCGCCAAACGCAATGCTTCGTTTTTTTCAATCCCGTCAGCTGCCGCTGTGTCGATCACGCGGTGGTCCCCCAGGGTGAGCGTGCCGGTTTTGTCGAACACCACCACGCCGATACGGCGGGCCTCTTCCAGTCCGCGTCGGTCGCGCACGAGCAGGCCGTTGCGTGCACCCAAGGTGGTGGAGATGGCGATCACCAGCGGCACTGCCAGGCCGAGCGCGTGCGGGCAGGCGATGACCAGCACCGTTACCAGACGCGTGATGGTGAAATCCAGTGCCGCGCCCCACGCCAGCCAAATCACCAGCGTCCCGGCGCCCGCGCCGATCGCCGTCAGGGTCAGGAAAAAAGCGGCCCGGTCGGCCAATGCCTGGGCGCGCGAGCGCGAGCCCTGGGCCTGTTGCACCAGGCGCATGATGCCCGCCAGGGCCGTCTTGTCGCCGGTGCCGGTGACCTCGACACGCAATGAGCCTTCACCGTTGACCGTACCGGCAATGACTTTCCCACCCTCGCGCTTTTCTACCGGGTTGGACTCGCCGGTGATCATCGCCTCGTTGACCTGGCTCAGCCCGCTTTGGATCGTGCCGTCGGCGGGAATGCCGGCTCCCGGGCGGATCAGGATCAGATCACCGGGTTGCAGCCGGTCCACGGGCACCTCTTCGGTGCGGTCATCCGCCGTGAGCCGTACGGCCGTATCGGGGAGAAGTTTGGCGAGCTCCTTCAGTGCGCCTTTGGCCTGGAAAATCGAGCGCATCTCGATCCAGTGGCCCAGCAGCATGATCGTCACCAGCGTCGACAGCTCCCACCACAAGGCGTGACCGCTCAATCCCAAGGTGACCGCCGCACTGTAAATAAAGGCCACACTGATCGCCAGCGCAATCAGCGTCATCATGCCCGGCAGGCGGTCGGCCATTTCGCGGACCGCACCCTGCACAAACACCCAACCGCCGTAGAAGAAAACCACTGATCCAAAGAGGGCCGGAATCAGATGGGCGCCCGGGAACTGCGGCGCCTTATAACCGAACCACTCCTGGAGCATGGGTTCCCAGATCAAGGCCGGGACCGTTAGTGCCAGGCACACCCAAAACCGGTTGCGGAACATCCCGACGCTGTGGCCGGCGTGCTTGTCCTCACCGGCGTGTGCGGCATGCCCGTGTCCGTCCGCAGCCGCCGATTTTACCCGGGCGGCCTGACCGGCAGCCCGGCCGGTTGCGCTGTTTTTCGGCAAGCCGTGGGCCGGGGAAGCATGCTCGGCATGCTCCTCCTCCTCAGGATGATGGGCATGGTGCTTCGAAGTCCCCATAAGACCTTCGTCCTGCCTTTTACAGGCAAAGTTTCGGGTATCGCAAACGCCTCAAACCTTGTCTGTATCTTCACCCTTCATTTAAATAGGCATCAGCCAGTATTATGATTCCCGATCCATTGTAAAAAGATGGGGACGTACATGAATATAAAAAGATGGGGACGTACATGAATATATGAATTCAGGATCGCTAACGAGGACAACGAAACACAGACCGCTAAGTTAACGGACTTCGTTCATTGGTTGTTTTTGTGGGGATCTTGAGATAGACGCGTGGGGCAGCTATAAATTGCCCCAGTATGAAAAAGTAAAGGCAACCCAACAGGAGAATCGACCATGTCCACCGGGATGAGCATCGATGATAAATACAAGGAGGCCGGCAGCGCGATCACCATGGCCGGCGGTACGCCTGTTCCTGTAAACGAGACCCTGATCAAGCTGCTTCGCTATTATGTCATGGAAGAGGAGCTGGATTTCGTCATTGCCTTCAAGGGCCGCAAGTCTCAGACCCTGGATCAGCTGAAAGCGAGCACCGCCCTTTCGGAAGAAGAGATTCTTGCCAAAACCGATGCTCTGGCCTCCCGCGGGGTTATCTTCAACCAGCCCAACAGCGCAGGTGTCATGGTTTACAGGCTGCTGCCGCTGCTCAACGTGGGTATGTTTGAATATACCTTTATGGGCAAAATCGAGCCCAACTCCCGGAATCGAGAAATCAGCGCCTTGTTCCATCAGCTGTTTCAAGAACTCACGCAACTGGTCCAGCAGAATTACGACCATATCATGCCTTTCCTGATGAAAGCCCCTCCGGTGGACCGCACAGTGCCCTTTGCCGGGAACAAAACCACGGGCCAGCGGGTGAAGATCATTGTCGGCAAATCGTTGGGCGCACCCGTTGAGCGTATCGTGCCGACTCAGGAGGTGAGCGCACTTATCCAAAAATTCGACGAGATCGCCCTGGGGCACTGTTTTTGCCGCCATCACAAGGATCTGACGGGCCAATCCTGCCGGCAAACCGATCTGCGTGAAACGTGTTTCACTTTCGGTAAATCCGCGCGCTACACGACGCAGCACGGGTTTGCGCGAATGGTTTCACAGCAGGAGGCGCTCCAAGTCCTGCACCGCGCCGAGGAAGCGGGCCTGGTGCATAAAGCCTATCATCCGAATTTCGACAGCCAGAAAGACGAGACCAGCATCTGCAATTGCTGCCGCTGCTGCTGCGGCAACTCGGTTGAAAATATGATCGCGCCCGTCATCAACGCCACCCGCTACCTGGCCGTCATCGAAGCGGATCGATGCACGGGATGCGGCACCTGTGTGGACAAATGCCATACCGGCGCCGCCTCCCTGAATGAAGAGGGCCAAGCCCAAAGAAAAGCAGACTATTGCATCGGGTGCGGCGTGTGCGCCTATTTCTGTCCCGAAAACGCCGTTTCACTTGCCGAGAGCCCGAGAACCGTAAGGATTGCGCCCCGGCGCGCTCGCCCTGGCGCTTGAGTTCCGATCCCCGATCTTCCTGGGGGGACGCGGATGGGGCAATGCGGATTTCCGGCGGCATGGCTGGCTTCACCCGCGTGCAGGACCTATCAGCAGAGCCTTTAGACTGGCCAGTGTGTCGGCCTCCTTGGGGGCTTTGTCCTTGCGCCAGCGCGCGATGCGCGGAAAGCGCACGGCGATGCCGGATTTATGCCGTGTGGACGGCTGGATGCCTTCGAAGGCGAGTTCGAAAACCAGGTCCGGCGTGACGGCGCGCACCGGGCCGAAGCGTTCGACGGTGTGGGTGCGGATGAAGCGGTCCACCTCACGGATTTCTTCGTCGGTCAGTCCGGAGTAAGCCTTGGCGATCGGCACAAGCTCGCCGCCGTCCTGCCAGACCGCGAAAGTGTAATCGGTAAAAAGCCCCGACCGTCTCCCGTGGCCGGGTTGGGCATAGATCAGTACCGCGTCGATGCGGTAGGGATCGACTTTCCACTTCCACCAGTCGCCGCGTTTTCTTCCCACCCGGTAGACCGAAGAGCGGCGCTTGAGCATGATGCCTTCCACGCCGCGCTTCCTGGCATCCTGCATGGCTTCGCTCAAATCGGTCCACGCTGCGGCCGGGACTTCGGGCGAGAGTTGAATATGTTGGCCCGGGAGAGATTTCAAAAGCTCGGCCAGTTGCGCGCGGCGTTGGGAAAGCGGCCGATCGCGCATATCCACGCCGTTGTATTCCAGCAGATCGTAGGCGATCAGGGCCACGGGCGCTTCCTCGATGATCCGGGCACCGACCAGTTTGCGGCCGAGACGATGCTGCAACACGCCGAAACCCAGGGGCGCTTTCTCGCGCCAGGCGACGATTTCACCGTCCAGCACGCATCCCTCGGGCAGATCACGGGCGGCCGCCGACAACTCCGGAAAAGCGGGCGTGACCAGCTCCTCGCCGCGCGACCAGATGAACACCTGCTCGCCCCGCCGGATCACCTGGGCGCGTATGCCGTCCCATTTCCATTCGGCCAGCCACTCCAAAGGATCGCCCAGCTTTTCCACGGCCTTATCCAGGGGATAGGCCAGGAAAAAAGGGTAGGGCCGGCTGTGCGCGCTGTCGCCCTCCTCGCGCGCGACAAGCGCCCGGAAAAACTCCGCGGAGGGGGACCAGTCGCCCATCAGGCGATGGGCGACCAGGGCGGGCTCGGCCCCGGAAACGTCGGCCAGGGCGCGGGTTATCAGCCGCTGGGAAACGCCGATGCGGAATTCGCCGGTGATCAGTTTGTTCCACACCAGGCGCTGGGTGGTGTCCATCTGACGCCAGGCCGAAAGCATCTTCTTCTTTTGTGCCGGCTCATCCAGGGAGGCCAGGGTCAACAGGTGCTCTTCGACCCAAGCATGCAGGGCCATGCGCGTGCTTTGGGTGGCCGGGGGCAGCAGCAAGGCGATGGTTTCGGCCAGATCGCCGACGCTGAAATAGGACGCCTCGAACAGCCAGCCCGGGACGTCGGCCGCCTCGGCCGCCCATTCGGCCAGTTTGCGCGAGGAGATGGCGCGCTTGGGGCGCCGCCCGATCAGGAAGTAAACCGCCCAGGCCGCATCTGCAGGCGGCGCCTGCCGCAGGTAATCCGCCAGGGCATGAAGTTTGCGGTTGGTGCGCGTGGTCTTGTCCAGCTCGGCATAAAGTGCGGCAAAGGTCTGCATCGGTCACACTTCGGCGTCGTTGACCTCGCCCGCATAAGGCAGGTTGCAAGCGCTGGCCCGGCGACCCTGTTCGCCCAAGTAGCGGGCCAGCTCGGCGGCGAATCCATGCGTCACCCAGACTTCTTCGGCCCCGCTTGCGCGCACGGCGGCCAGCAGTCCGTCCCAGTCGGCATGGTCGGAGAGCACAAAACCGCGCTCCAGGCTGCGCCGCCTCCGGTTGCCGCGGATCTGCATCCAGCCCGATGCGTAAGCGCGTTCGGCGCGCTTGAAGCGCCGCGTCCAAAGCGGATGGTCCGCAAGGGGCGGCGCCAGCACCAGGGCTCCGGCGAATTGGCGGGCGTCGTTGACTTCGCTCACGGACAGAGTGGGGGGCAGGCCGATGCCGGCTTGCGCGTAGATGCGGTTGACGCTGGCCACCGCGCCATGCAGAAAAATCGGCCCGATCTCCTCCAGGAGGGCCAGGATGCGCTGGGCTTTGCCCAGAGCATAGGCGAACAGCAGGCTGGTTTTGTGGTCCTTCCGATTCTGCGCCCACCAGCGATTGATCTGGGAAATGGTGTGCTGCGCGGCGGGCCAGCGAAACACCGGCAGCCCGAAGGTCGATTCCATCACCAGGCCGTGACAGCGCACAGGTTCAAAAGGCTGGCAGGTCGGATCGACCTGCTGCTTGAAATCGCCGGTGACCACCCAGATGCGGCCGGCCTCTTCCAGCCGCACCTGGGCCGAACCCAGGATGTGGCCGGCCGGGTGCAGCGAAAGGCGCACGCCGTTGCGCCGGAGGGTTTCGCCATAGGCAAGCTGGTGCACGTCGATCTCCGCCCCCAGGCGGTTTTTGAGGATCGGGGCGCAGTCCGCGCTCGCCAGATAATGCGAGTGGCCGGGACGGGCATGATCGGCATGACCGTGGGTGATGACGGCATAATCCACGGGTGCGACGGGATCAATGTAAAAATCCCCTGCAGGGCAGTAGAGGCCCGCGGCGCGAACCTGCAGAAGGGGTGGGTTGTTGGTGGGCATACGGCCGATCGGAATACGGATCATCTCCTCATGGTATTTAATGTTTGTCCCCCACGAAGCCACAAGGCCCCAACTTTTCTTCACATGCCGCTTTTCATATTTTCATTCCAATCATCGTGTCTTAGTGTCCTTGTGCGGTGATTTTAACTCTTGGCGGAAGAAGGTCTGAATGTTCAAGCCGATTGCCATAGATGGCGCCTTTGGCGAGGGGGGCGGCCAGATCCTGAGGACATCGCTGGCACTGTCCCTGGTGACGGGCCGGCCCCTGCGCATTCAGAGAATACGCGCCGGACGGCCCAGGCCGGGGCTGCGCAAGCAGCATCTGGCGGCGGTCAAGGCCGCAGCCGCTGTGGGGCGCGCAAGCGTCAGCGGCGCTAGCCTGGGTTCATGCGAACTCGAATTCCATCCCGGCGGCTGTTATCCCGGTGACTACCAGTTCGATGTGGGCAGTGCCGGAAGCTGCGGACTGGTGCTGCAAACCGTTTTGCCGGCGCTGATTACGGCTGTGCGCCCTTCGCGCCTGCTGTTGAGCGGCGGTACGCACAATCCCTTTGCGCCGCCCTTTCACTTCCTTGCGAAGGTACTTCTGCCGCTGCTCAACCGCATGGGGCCACAGGTGCGGGCCGAATTGCTGCAATGGGGATTTTACCCGGCCGGCGGCGGGCGCATGGCCGTCGATATCACCCCTGCGCCGCGGCTGGAACCGGTGGATCTGACCGCGCGCGGCAACCTGATCCGCGGCCATGTGCGGGCGTTTGTGGCCGGTCTTCCCAGGCACATCGCCGAGCGCGAATGCCGGACCGTTGGCTCAGCCGCGGGCGGCCGCTTCGAGACCGAAGTGGTGGAGCTGCCCGCCGCCGCCGGACCCGGAAATGTGGTCATGGCCGAGGTCGAAAGCGCCAACGTCAGCGAACTTTTCAGCGCCTTCGGAAGACGCGGCGTGGCGGCCGAAGCGGTCGCCCGCGAGCTGGCCGACCAGGTCCATGCTTATCTGGAGGCCGATGCGCCCGTGGGGCCGTATCTGGCCGACCAGCTGCTGATTCCTTTCGGCCTCGCCGGCAAGGGCGTTTATCGCACCCTGCCGCCCACCCGCCATACCGATACCAATGCGGCGGTGGTGCAACAATTTCTGGAGGTCACGCTTTCCCTGCGGCAGGTTGCCGAGAAAATCTGGGAAATCGAAGCCGGGTGAAGCCGGGGGCGCTAAAATCCGATAAGTTGCGCGCCCCATATCGCGCGCTGATGGGTGTCAGGACCGCTGCGTATGGTCGGCGCCTAGGCGGAAAAGCGGTTGCGACAATCTTCCGTGCAGGCGCGGATGCCGGGCGGACACAGTATGGTACCGTCGGGTTGCTCTTCGCAATAACGGCTGTGATAATGGCAATCCTCGATACAGTCGTCCAGGGTCCAATTATCTGGGTCTTGAATAACAGGCATGATCGAACCTCCTCGCTAAAATGGCCGGCGGTGCCAACATCGCCGGTTCATTTAGGGTAACCATTGGAGGTGAATGTTCAAGCGCGCATCTGTGGCCGCCTGACCGCAGGCATGCTCAACCCGCCCGGCCGTCATCGCAGGGGTCGCCCATATCATCCAGCCGGGAGTGCTCGGGGGTGCTGGTCAGGGTGCACTGGTCCAGCGGTTCCGCGGCTGCGACCATCGCTTGCCCGCAGCATTCGGGCGCCGGGGTTTGGTTTGCAGCCGGCACCCGCCGGTCGCAGCGGGTGCATCTGAATTCTTTTTGCTCGCTCATAAAAGGCCTCCTTCCAGTTTAAAGCCGGTATGGAATCGGGCGATATTGAAAATCAGGGGCTGGGCGCGCGCGTTTACTGGTGCCCCTCCTTGGGAACGATGCAGATGAAGCGGAACTTGCCCGGGCCGGCGTTTTTGAATTGATGGTGGCTGCCGGCCGGCACAAAGGCATAAGAGCCGGCCTGCACGGGGTGTTCGCGTCCGTCCAAAAGCAGGATGCCCTTGCCTTCGAGCATGTAGTTGATATGCGGCCAGGGATGGGCGTGTGCGGGCGAATAGCCGTCCGTATCCAGCTCGACCACGCGCATCACATAATCGCTCCAGCCCTGCCGGGGGCCGATCAATGCTTTCATGGCGGCATTTTTTACCTGCGGGTGATCGATGGTGGTGGCCAGAATGTCCTTTTCATGGGCGACGGTCATGGAACCTCCTTGGATGCATTGCAAGCGCGGGAGAAAGCCGCGGGTTCAGCGAATGTTTTCGCCAAAGCCGACGCTGCAGCCGAAATCGATGGAGTATAAAGCTTCAAACAGTGGGAATCAAGGTCGCCAAACAAAAACGGGGTCGTTCCGGGTGAATTTACAGTAAGTCATACAGCGCCCGTTGTCCCAACTCATTGTTGACATGTCTCCAGCTTATGGCCTATTTTCTGCACAAGAGCTGCTTGCGACCTTTTGCTTCACTGAAGGCACGAAGCTGGTCTGCTTCGTAAAGGGTCTCCCAATCCGTCAACCAACGGGGTACATAAGCTCTTGATTTCCGTGATACGCTAATGCTTCACCATGTGCCCGGCTCTCGCGCAATGGCCCGAGAGTCATTTTTCGATTTTTTACACGATCCTGAAACGCGGTCTTTAACACCAGCTGATCCACCTCATTGACAAGGAGCAGGGCGCATGGTCGATTTCTGTGGCTATCATCCAACGCAGCCGGCCTGGTGGTCGTGTAGCCAGTGCAGCAAGTTCCTGTGCCCGCAATGCATCGTGCAAAGAAAAGGCGGGCCTTTTGGAAATGAAGACTTCTTTTTCTGCCCGAAGTGCAATGCGCCGGCAACCCAACTCGATATAACCAACATTATTGTGCCCTTCTGGAGAAGGCTGCACAAATGCTTTGTTTATCCATTTTCTTCCATTCAGTCCATCATTTTAATCTTGGGGCTTTCGCTGATATCGTCTCTTTTCAGCGGGACCGGACTGCTGGGCTCAATCCTCAGGTTTTTCCTCTGGGCCATTATGGTGAAATACGCCTATGAAGCATTGCGATACACGTCCGAGGGAAAATTTCAGCCGCCCCCGCTTTCATCCAAAGTGCTCAGCGACAATTTCGGAATCGTTTTCAAGCAGATTGCTCTTTTTATAGCCCTTTTCCTGGCTTTTGGATTTTTCGTAGCAAGTTTGCATCCCCTTTTTTGGATGGTTTTTGGTATTGGTGTGCTTGTCGGTCTGCCGGCCATGATCATCATTCTGGCAGTTACCAATGATCTCGGTAAAGCTCTCAATCCGGTTTGTTTCTTGGGCATGGCTGTGCGCATCGGCCGGGGGTATCTGCTTTTCTTTTTCTTTCTCTTCTTGCTGTTTTCGGCACCCGGCGTCCTTGGATTCGCCGTCATCCGGCATATGCCGGAGGGGTCGCAGTTCTTTTTTGGGATGGCCGCCCAGAACTATTATACCCTTGTGGCCTATCACCTGATGGGTTACGTGATCCTGCAGTATCACAGCCGTTTGGATTACCACGTGGACATGGCCACCCTTATGGATTCCACCTACCCGGCCGGATTGCCCAGAAACAATTCCGAAAAGAAGAATGGCAAAGCACCGGTTGAATCCGAGCTTCTGATTGAAATCAGCCGCCTCATCCAGGAAGGCGACCTGGATGGCGCCGTTGCGCTGATACGACAGCGCACCCAACTTGTGATAAGCGATCAGGAGCTTTCCGACCGCTATCTCAATCTATTGAAGATGACCGGGCGCGAGCAGGAATATTTTGATTATGCGCCTCGCCATTTGGATCTTCTGGTTATGGCCGAAGAAAAATCCAAAGCCAGGCAGCTATACCTTGAAGGTGTGGAAAGAGATAAAAATTTCGCCGCTTCACCGACCGCATTGTTCAAGATAGGCAGTTGGTTCAATGAAGATGGACAAGCCAAACTGGCCATTCAAGCATTGAACCACCTGGCCAAACTCCATCCTCAGGATGTATTGATCCCTAAGGCGTATTACCGGGCCGCTCAGATTTTACACGAAAAACTGATGAACACCGAAAAGGCCAAAAAAATATTGACGGCTCTGGTATCTAAATATCCCGATCATGAGATATCCAATTTTGCGCGCACATACCTGAAAAGCATCTGACTGGCCGGTGCATGCGCGAAGCATCCATACATCTTTTGCGTGGCCCGATGTCCATCGCTGAACCTTGGCTCTCTTTTAACTGTCTTGTTTCTTAAGTTGCTCAAAGGCCGCTCGTGCTTCGCTGGACATGGGGAAATGCTGCTGAAGAAGTTTTAAGCAACGTATCCTTTCGATCTTTCGCCCATCATTTTGAAAGCCTTGAGAAAGTTTGAATAAGGCCGTCGGCAGGCCGGCTATGTGCGGCGCTTTCTTGATCAACGAGAATAAAATGCGTTGAGCCTCCGAACAATTCCCGGTGGCGACGAAACACTGACTGATACGGATATATTGATCCGCAGAAAGTTTCGGTGGCTTTGCAGTTTTGAGGTAATCCCGAAAAACCGCACAAGCTTTTTCGAAATGTTCTGCCTGTCGACAGAGCAGGGTCAACAGGTTTGAAGTGGTCTGATGGTACTGTGGTTCTGCCGGATTCTGGCGGTCAATCGTATATAGATGTTGCCGGGCTGCAAGGTTGTCCGGCTCATGTTGCAGGATCTCTTCCAGCAAAGGGCGTGCTTCGTTGAATCTTAGGGCGCCTATGTGCGCCAAGGCGCATTCCAACAATGGTGCCGCTTTGTCTTCCACTACCGCCGCAAACGCATCCTCGTCCAGACATCCCGGGAGGCGCCTTGCGCCATAGGCCAGCACGGCGCCGAAGCCGAGCCCGCCCAAATGCGCAGCGTA
This sequence comes from Desulfobacteraceae bacterium, assembly GCA_003599575.1. GTDB lineage: Bacteria > Desulfobacterota > Desulfobacteria > Desulfobacterales > Desulfosarcinaceae > Desulfatitalea. The sequence continues at coordinate 17,738 of QZKV01000113.1, forward strand.
GGCCACAGGACTATTACTGTTGAACAGCATCTGCAGAAGTTCGTTGGCCGCCCATAGAGGAAGCAGCCAAATGGCGGAAAATGTCAGATAGTTGAAATAGAAACCCAAACTCAGAAAAATGCGCACCTTTTTAAAACCGTAAAAAACGGTAAATGCTCCCATGATGCCGGCAATGGCGCCCGAAGCGCCCACCAAAGGGCCCGTGCTGCTTGGGTTCAAGAGCCAGAACAGCCCGGTGCCGGCCATGCCGCCCAGCAGGTATATGATTGGTAAAGTAATATGACGGCATCCGTATTCGATCAGGCATCCGATCAACCACAGAAAAATCATATTGCCGATCAAATGTGCCCATCCGGCATGCAAAAACATGCACGTGATCGAAGTGAAAAGTTGCGCGTAGGCTGGTCTGAAGCCGTATTTAAATGCAATGACCTTGTTCAGCCTGGCATTGAATTCGGATCGCAACTGCCGCCAGCGCTCCATGCGGGGGTCCGTTTCCGAGATCACTCTGCCGCTGTTTAACTGTTCCAGGAAACCGGTTTCACCGTTAATTTGACGAAAAGCCAACACCTGCTTTTCTTGTTCATTGTATTTCGTATCAGGATCCTCTTTTTCTATGATGGCCCTTTTCTGCTCTGCAAAATAAATCTGATAAAACTCTTTTTCCAGATTGAACAATCCGGATGCAAAGTAAAATTTGTTTGCTTCGTTCTGATGCCGGTCGTCATTATACTGGAAAACTACAAAGATAAAACAGTTAATCAGAATGAGCCCGATGGTTATCAACGGTGGATTGCGCCAGCTGAAGTTCTTCGTAAGGGGTATGGCGATCATGATGAAGTCCTTTTAAGGGAAGTGGTTCGAACCTCACCCAAATTTTCTTCTCAAAGCGGCTGCAGGCGAATTGAGGGACAGTATAAATGGTTCAGCCTTGGGAATCAAGAGTATCTGCAGCCATCGGCAATTCTGGATGCACGGCATCCGTGAAGAAGAGGGGGCTTTTATAGCAATTTATGATTGGCGCCTCGATCCCGAGATGCTTCACGTTGATTCGTCATTCCGGTGAAGACTGGAATCCAGTTAGATCTTCCGGCCCCGGCTTTCGCCGGGGTGATGCATTTTCTAACTTTTTATGAACTCTTCAAAATTCATCCGTAACTACTCAGCGAAATATTGTAAAAAGTAGCAAAAAAGTACTTGACATGCTTTTCTCGACAAAATGCAAAAAGTCAACCGCTCGGCGGATGCGTTTCAATTAATGCATTGGA
>QZKV01000167.1 GCA_003599575.1 Desulfobacteraceae bacterium
CCGATCTATTCCCCATAGTGTCTCAACATTTTAGCATTTCAAATCCATCTCTCACAAGCGCGGCTTTGGGCCGGAAGCCGGAACCGGCTGATCATCAGGAAAAGCCCTTGACTCTTGTTCTAAAAACCTGCACATTGTGCACACCTTCCGGCCAGCAAACCGGGGCGTCCCTGGGCAATTGCAAGAAAATCACCGGAATGAGCATCGCGCGCGATTACCCCTGCCGTCCCCAATGAATATACCCATGAGCCGCCCGGAATCCTCATTCAACCCGTTGCTGACAAGTGCCGAGTCGCTGCTAGCCCAACCGCGGACCATTCTCATTCGCTCCACCAACTGGATCGGTGATGCAATCATGACCACTCCGGCGGTGCGCACGATCCGCGAAAACTTTCCGCAGGCGACAATCTCGATGCTGGCCTGGCCTTGGGTGGCCGACGTCTTTGCGGCCAGCCCCCACATCGACGAAATACTTCTTTATAACAAGAACGGAGAGCATGCCGGCCTGCCTGGCATGGCACGCCTCACACGGATGCTGCGCGAGCGTCGTTTCGAATGTGCCATTCTTCTGCAGAACGCCTTCGAGGCGGCCCTGATTGCCTTCGGGGCCGCCATTCCGGTCCGAGCCGGGTACACCACCGATGGTCGGGGTCTGCTTCTCACGCATGGAGTGCGACTGCGCGCGGCGATCAAAAACAAACATCAAGTCTATTATTACCAACAGCTGCTGCAAGGATTGGGGTTGCGGCCAGGGGCCAATGAGCTGTTCCTGCGATTACCCGAGGAAAGCCGTTGCTGGGCGCAGCAACAGGTGCGCCCAGCCTCCGGCCCGCTGATCGGCCTCAATCCGGGCGGCACTTACGGTCCTGCCAAACGGTGGCCGGCAGAAAAATTCGCTCGTTTGGCCGGCCGTCTGCATACAATGTTTGGCGCCACCCTCGCCGTGCTCGGAACCAGCGCCGATGGAGCCACCGCGCAGGTCATCAAATCTGCGGCGCCCAAAGGTGTCCTCGATTTTACCGGCCGGACCTCGCTGACCCAAGCCATGGCGCTCATCAGCCGCTGCGACGCTTTCGTCACCAACGATTCGGGCCTCATGCACGTGGGTGCCGCCTTGGACATACCTCTGGTCGCCATCTTCGGCTCCACCAACCCAAAGACGACCGGTCCTTTTTCAAGGAAAGCATGCGTCGTTCGGAAAGAGATCCCATGCAGTCCTTGCCTACAGAGCCACTGTCCGACAGACTTCCGCTGCATGGAGGAAATCGGGGTGGATGAGGTCATGCGCGTTGTCGAGCGGATATTAGTAAAAAACAATTAATTATGGAAGAATATACCTCTTCAACTTTTCTCAGCCGTGAGCTTAAACAACCGGCGGTATTCATCGACCGAGATGGAACGATCAACGAGCAGATGGGCTATATCAACCACCTTTCCCGCTTCCATTTGCTGCCGCGGGCGGCGGCGGCGATCAAGCTGCTCAACGATAAGCGCATTCCTGTTATCGTAGTGACCAATCAGTCGGGAGTAGCCAGGGGCTACTTTCCATACTCCCTGGTCGATGAGATCCACCAAGAGATGGCAGAACGGTTGGCCCGGCAAGGAGCCCATATCGATGCCATTTATGTCTGCCCGCACCATCCCGAGGCCAAATCAAAGGAATTACGCCAGACCTGCACCTGCCGCAAGCCGCGGCCGGGCCTCTTCGATCGGGCAGCGACTGACCTGAATCTCGAGCTCGACCGCTCGTATGTGATCGGGGACCGCTGGTCCGACATGGAGGCGGCTGCCAATTGCGGGGCAAAAGGAATCCTGGTGCTTACCGGTTACGGCAAAGGAGATCTTGCCTATGTGACGCCGCCGCCGGCGGCGAAGCCGGCCCTCGTGGCCGATGATCTCTATGCTGCTGCGGAATGGCTTTTGCAAGACCTATGCGGATCCTGATCGTCAAGCTGAGCGCCATCGGTGATGTCGTCCATGCTCTAGCGGTGTTGGACGCCTTGCGCCGCCATTTTCCGGAGGCCCACATCGGTTGGCTGGTGGAAGAGGCTGCTGCCGGCCTTCTCTACGGCCATCCGCAACTCGACCGGGTCATCGTCATGCCGCGCAAATCATGGCTCCGCAGCGTGCGCCGGCCAGCGGCATGGGCCGAGAGTATCCGGCGCTTGGCTACCGGCATCCGTCTTTTACGCGATACTCGCTACGATGTAGTAATCGATCTGCAGGCGGCCCTCAAGAGCAGCTTACCCATCCGGCTCTGCCGCGCCGACCGCATTATCGGTCATGACCGGGCGGATGAGCATAGCCACCTTTTTCTCACCGAGCGGGTGGTTGCCTATGACCGGGAAGAGCATGCCATCCGCCGCTATCTTGACCTTGCGCACTACCTCGGCGTCCCAAAGGGTCCCATCCGCTGTCTGATCCCGGCGGATGACGCCGTTCGCCGCCGCGCCGCCGTGCTCCTTCGAGATACGAGGATCGATCTGGCCCGCCCTTTTGTGGCCATAAATCCGGTAGCGAAGTGGGAAAGCAAGCTCTGGCTGACGGAACGCTTTGCGGAATTGGCTGACCGGTGTATAAGAGAGCTGGAGATACAGATAGTCTTTACCGGCAGTGGTCATGACGCCGGAGTCACGGCCGCTATCGCTAGCCGCATGCGCGAACGTTGCTCCATCCTGGCAGGCAAGTCGGGCCTGCAGGAGCTGGCGCAGATTTACCGGCTTGCCGGTGCCCTCATCACTACCGATACCGGCCCGATGCATATCGCCGCCGCTGTCGAAACGCCGGTTATCGCCCTCTTCGGCCCGACCGCACCATGGCGGACCGGGCCGTTCGGCAGCGGCCATCATGTGCTCAGGTCAGACGCATCTTGCAGCCCCTGCTTCAAGCGACAATGCAGCGACGCCAAGTGCATGCGGGACATCACCGTGAATAACGTCTTTGACCGGGTGGCAGCTGTCCTCCGACCCAACCACCGACAATTACCGACGGATTAAAGGAGAGAGTTGATGATTCGGCAGGAGCTTCTTGAAATTTTGGCTTGTCCCAAATGCAAGGGAGAGCTGCGGCTCACCCCGGAGCAGGACGGCCTTGTCTGTGACCGGTGCCGGCTGCTGTACGAGATCCGCGACGACATCCCGATCATGCTTATTGACGAAGCCCGGAAACTTGACTGATAACGGCCAATTTCGGGAGTCGCTGTGAAGCTCGTCCTTGCCGAAAAGATGTGGAATGCAATCCGCAACGAAGAGCGCACCGACCAGCCTGTCCGGTCTGCCCTGCTGGCCGACGGGTTGGCAGCCGGCTTTTTGGAGGGGGCTCGAAGCGGCCATTCCGGATCGGATCTTTATCGCCGTATCGATCTGCTGACGGAAATGGCCTCTTTTCACGATCCGGAAATCAGTCTCACCGGCGCCACTGCTTTGTACACCGGCATTATCGAGCCGTTATGCGATAGCTTTGCGTCTGCGCAAATCGAAGTCTGCACCCGGGTCCTCGCCCGCGTCATCAGCCATGTCCGGCAAGATCCCAGGGGAGCTGCCATGAATGCCATTCTTGTCCGCCACGGCCTCACAGGCGAGGATGAGCTCGTAGCCCGACATACCCGCTTGGCTGCTCGTCGCGAGCGCATAGGAGATCGCCCGCAGACGATCGTTATCCTCTCCCGAGTCACTGTCGGCGCCGACGTCGCCATTACCAGTGTGCTCCTGAATCGGCTCGCGCAACGATTTCCGGGAGCCCGCCTGCTGCTCGTCGCTCCACCCAAGCAGGCTGAGATTTTCGGCGGCTTGGCCAATATTGAAATCATCCCCCTCGACTATCCGCGAAGCGGGCCGCTCTTTGGTCGTCTTGCCGCATGGCCGCGCCTCGTCGAACTGGTCGGGCAGCTGACAAGCGGCGCAAACGACGGAGACGTGCTGCTTTTCGACCCGGACTCCCGTCTTTCTCAACTCGGACTCCTGCCGACCACCCCGGAGCAGCACACCTACTACTTTTATTCCCGGATGGAGCCGCCTACCGACAAGGGGCAGACCCTTTCCGAGCTCGCCAACTCCTGGCTCGATCTCGTCTGCGGTGAAGCGGAGGCCGCTTATCCGCAGCTTTGGCTCCCCAGCCATTTTCAACAATTGGCATTGAGCCTCCGGCGCCGGCTCAATGCCAAAGGCTGCCGATGTTTGCTGACCATTAATTTCGGGGTGGGCAATAACGAGAAAAAACGCATCTCCGCTCAATTCGAAGAAGATCTGCTCCTAGCACTGCTGCGGCAAACCCAAAAGACGATCATCCTGCTCGATAGCGGCACCGGCGCCGAAGGACGCTGTCGAACCGAGAAGCTGCTCGCCGCTGCCAGCCGCCAAGGCTTGGCGACCGTTTCTCTTGCGGAACAAAACCTCCCTTCCTTTTCGGTCCCGTTCGACCACGGTCTGATAGGCTTCAGCGGCTCGCTGGGGAGCCTCGCCGCCATCATCGGCTGCTCGGAGCTGTTTATCGGCTATGACTCTGCCTGTCAGCATCTCGCCTCCGCCCAGGCGCGCCCGACCATCATCATTTTCGCCGGAGCGCCGAGCTCACGCTTCATCGAGCGCTGGCGGCCTATGCGCAGAGAAGGTGTGGTCACCGTCCCGGTTATGGAAGCCCAGTCCCTCTCCATTGCCGCGCAAGAGTCGGTGCGGGAGGCCGTTTTGGCCGCAATCAGGAAATTGCTGCCTGCAGGTTGGCGATGAGAAAGAGCAAGGCAAAGGAGCGAGTTTGATCAAAATGCAAGCGCAGCTGCTTAAAAACTCTATACAAAGTTTTCCCAAGGCGCACTTACTGGTGGTCGGCGATATCATTGTCGACCACTTCATCTGGGGCGGAGTAACCAGGATTTCGCCGGAAGCGCCGGTGCCGGTAGTCAATGTCACTCGGGAAAACTTGCTCCTCGGTGGAGCGGCCAATGTTCTTCACAATCTCCGCGCTCTTGGTGCTCAGGCCACGCTCTGCGGAGTGATCGGCAACGACTCCATGGGCGAGCAGATGCTGGCGTTGGTTGGCGCTCTGCAAGCCCCCTCGATCGGTATTATCCGCGCTGCCGATCGACCCACGACGGTCAAGACCCGGGTCATTGCCCAACACCAGCAAGTGGTGCGCTTCGATCGCGAGGTGAAAAAAGAGCTGTCGCCGGAGCAGCTGACCGTTCTTGCTCAGCTCTTGGAAGAGCGCATGGATGATTTCAACGGCGTGGTCGTCTCGGATTACGATAAGGGTATGATCAATGGCCCTTTGATGGAGCTCATTCGCCAGCATGCGCAAAGCAGAGGGATTCCCGTGGCTGTCGATCCGAAGCCTTTTCATAAGGAATTGTTTCGCGAGGTCACCGTGATCACCCCCAATCAATATGAAGCCGAGCTCATGACCTCCAGCCGGATTGATGGTCCAGCTACCCTTCAGCTCGCCGCCAACAGCCTACGGGACGACCTCGATGCCGAAGCGGTGCTCATCACCCGTGGCGAAGCCGGAATGGCCTTGCTCGAGCGCGGGAAAAAACTGCTGACTATTCCAACCATGGCCAAAGAGGTGTATGATGTCACGGGTGCCGGGGATACGGTTATCGCCACGCTGGCCCTGGCCATGGCGGTGGGATTGTCCCTCCCGGAGGCAGCCACTCTCGCAAACTATGCGGCAGGCATCGTGGTCGCCAAATTGGGCACTGCCACTGCCAACGCCCGCGAGCTCCTGAATGTGATCCCATGAAGCGACCAGTAAGCATGACGGCCTTTGGCCGCGGCACGCACAGCACTGCAACCGAAAACTGGACAGTCGAAATCCGCTCCGTCAACCATAGATTTGCGGATATCAATGTCAAACTGCCCCGGAAAATCGCCGCTCTCGAAGAGCGGATAAAAAAGAGCATCGCCGATTATTACTCCCGCGGCCGTGTCGATGCCTTTATCGATCGGGTCGAAAAACCAGGCAGCCTGGCGCAGCTTGCTCCCAACCTGCCGTTTGCCCGCGATTATTTCAACTGTCTGCTGACAATAAAAAATGAGCTTGGGCTTAGCGGCGCCCCCGAGTTGGCGATGTTCGCTGCCCGCCCGGAGATCGTCGCCGCTCCGGAGGAGCAGGAAAACGATATCGAAGAGATCTGGTCGCGGCTGCGGACCGCTCTCGACGCGGCCCTCGGCCATGCTGCAATGATGCGGGAGAATGAAGGCCTTTTCTTGCGCCACGATATCGCCGCCCGCCTTGCTGCCTTTGCAGCGACACTCTCGGTAATCGAGGCTGTGAAAACGGAGCTGCTGGAAAAAAGGAAAGCTGCCCTTAAGGAGCGGTTGGAAAGACTTCTCGAAGGGATGCCGATCGATCCGATGCGGCTCGCCCAGGAGGGGGCAATTCTCGCCGATCGCGCCGACATCACTGAAGAGCTGGTACGGCTCGGCAGTCACCTCGCACAGTTCCGGTCCTTTCTCGATCTCGAAGAGCCGATCGGCAGAAGACTCGATTTTCTCACTCAGGAGATGCTGCGGGAGCTCAATACCATGGGTGCGAAGATCAACGATGCGGGCGTGGCCCATCAGATTGTCGAGCTGAAAAACGAGTTGGAAAAGATCCGCGAGCAGGTGCAAAACATTGAATGATCCGTCTCACCCTCCGGGAGCAGAAATTGCTCTCCTTTGCAGCCCGGAGATGGTCGGAAATTGGAGAGTAAAGGTGAGATCAAGGATGATTAACATTGGCTTTGGCAATTCCGTCGTGGCAGGCCGCATTCTGGCCATTATCAACCCCAAATCCTCACCGATGCGCAAGCTGAAAGAGGAAGCGAAAGAGAGCAATCGCCTCATCGATGCCACTGAGGGCCGACGCACCCGCTCGGTCATCATTCTCGACAGCAACCACGTCGTGCTCTCCTCGATTCAGCCCGAGACTATTTCCATGCGCTTTGCCGCACAAAGGTCGGATCTGAAGATTGAGGAGGACCAGCAGTCTTGACCTCCGGCGTGCTGTTCGTCATCTCTGCGCCTTCCGGGTGCGGTAAAACCACAATCCTCGATGAGATCCTGCGCTCAACCCCGGGGCTGATCTTCTCCATCTCACACACGACGCGAGCCCCTCGGGCCGGAGAGCAGGATGGCGTTGCATACCACTTCACGGACGAGCCGCTCTTCCGGAAAATGGTCGGGGAGGATGCATTCCTCGAGTGGGCGGAAGTGCATGGCAAGCTCTACGGCACCAGCAAAGGGACGGTCGAGCACCACCGCCGCCGAGGGCTGGATGTTCTTCTGGATATCGACACCCAGGGGGCACTGCAAGTGCGGGAGCGGCTCCCGGCCGGTGAGGCCGTTCTTATTTTCATCGTTCCGCCATCGTGGCAGGAGCTCGAGCGCCGTCTTTCCGGACGCGGCACAGAGCTGCCGGAAAATGTAACGCTCCGACTCAAAAATGCCCGCCGCGAAATGCAATGCATCGACCACTATGATTTCGTAGTGGTGAACGACGATCTGCCGTCAGCAATCGCCACCTTACGGGCGATCATCATTGCGGAGAGAAGCCGGCGGCGATGCTCACCTGATGGTCTCCCTATCCCCATTCTTGCCGACCTGGCGACTGATGACTGCGGAGCGTGAGCCGACGACCGGGGAAGAGGCGCCGGAATCGGTGGTCTGGGGCGTCAATACAGTCCTGGAGATCCTTGGCGATGATCCGGGCCGTATCGCCGAAATCGCAATCCTGCGGAGCAAAACCGGTCCCAAGATCCACGAGATCGTGAGCTTGGCGCGGACCCACCGGATCAAACTCCGCATGGTGGAAAAGCTGCCCGTCTCCTCTGGCGCGCGATCTGGCGCTCATCAGGGGGTGGCCGCCCGGATTATCCCCTTCAGCTATACCTCCTGGGAAGAGCTCCTTCGCCGGATTCAGGGTCTGACGGACCCGGTGCTGCTTGCCGCAGACTGCGTTCAGGACCCCCACAATTTGGGCGCTCTCCTGCGCTCGGCAGCTGCTGCGGGTGTGGTCGGCGTGATCACCACCAAAGACCGCTCGGCCCCTCTTTCCGGGACGGTCGCCAAAGTTTCCGCAGGCGCCATTACTCGGCTGCCGGTCTGCCGCGTGACCAATCTGACCACTGCGCTGCAGGATCTCAAGAGGCTAGGTTTTTGGATCTTCGGCGCTGCGGCGCATGTGGAGCTCTCTCTTTATAAAGCGGATTTCCGCGGCCCTGTCTGCTTGGTGATGGGTGGCGAAGGCAGCGGCATCCGTCCCCTGGTCCGTAAACAGTGCGATCTGCTCATTTCCATTCCCATGCAACGGGAAATGGAATCCCTCAACGTCTCGGTCGCCGCCGCGGTCATTCTCTTTGAGATCGCCAGGCAGCGAAAGGCGTAACTACTTTTTCTTTTCCAGTTTGGCCTTCAATAAATCGCCCAAGGAGCCGAGCTTCTGCGGGGACCGGCCGCGCACCTTGGCGAGCGCCCGTTCATATTCCTGTTTTTCTTCCCGTTCCTTGGTATCCTTCGCTTCGGAAAGCGAGAGCGAGAGCCGCTTGTTGGCAGCATCGACCGCAGCGATGCGCACCCGTACCGCCTGCCCCTCCTCGAGAACCTCTCGCGGATGGTTAATACGCCGGCCGCTACCCAGCTCGGAAATGTGGATCAAGCCATCGATACCGGGCTCGAGAGTGACAAAGGCGCCGAAATTGGCCAGCCGGACCACCTTGCCCTCATGCCAGGAGCCCTCGGGATATCTATCCGCTACTCCTTTCCACGGGTCGGTCTGGGTGGACTTGAGGCTAAAGACCAGCCGATCTTTCTCCCAGTCGAGCTTCATCACGACCACCTCGACTTCTTGGCCGACCGCAACTATTTCATGGACATCCTCCACCCGCCCCCAAGCCATTTCGGAGATGGGGATCAACCCCTCGACGCCGCCCACATCGAGAAAAGCGCCGAAAGACTGAATGGAGGCGATGGTGCCGCGGATGGTCGTTCCTTCGCGGAGGGATTCCTTGATCTCCTGCCGTTTTCGTTTTCGCTCTTCCTCCAAAAGCACCCGCCTGGAAAGAACGATATTTCTGCCCTTTTCGCTATACTGGGTGATGCGAAAATCGAAACGCTGGCCGACAAGGGAGGCCGGCTCCGCAATGCGTCTGAGATCCATTTGGGAGTAGGGACAAAAACCACGGACCCCGCCGGCGACTTTTATCTCGAAACCACCTTTGATTTCTTTCTCGACCTGCCCCTCCACCGGGATGCCACTGCGCCAGGCTTCTTCCAAATGGGCATGCGCAGCTGGCCCGCTGCCGATGCTGGTAGTGAAAAGCAGCTCTCCGTTATTCTCGGACAAAAAGTAGGCTTCCAGCCGGTCGCCGGGCTTGACAGTCAGGTTTCCCTGCTCATCGAGCAATTCCTGGCGGGCCAAATACCCTTCCGATTTCGCACCCAAGTCCAGAAAGACAAATTCATCGCCGATTCCGGCGATAGTGACTGTCACCTTCTGCCCCGGCTCCGGTCTCGCAACCTGGCTCTCCGCTTCCTTGAGCAGCTCGGCGAACGAGACTTCCTCTTCCTGTCCGTTTCTCTGGTTATCGATCATATTGCAGCTGGTCCTCCTATACGTTAACCGCCAAGGCGAGATACTTGCCGTCCTCCGAAAAGAGGAGGCGTTTTTCCACTAATGAGGTCAGAAAAGCAAACAATTTCTCTGGGGCAAAACCAGAAAAACGCTCTGCCAGGACAATCTTATCGCACGGCCGAGTGCAGGCCAGGTAAATGGCGCGCGAATCGCCTCGCAACCGGTGGTGCAGCACCCGGCCGTCAGGACATTCCTGGCGAATGAGCAAAAAGTCACCGCCATCCCGAAAGCTGAGCAGCGGCCGCTCATGCGCGCTCGCCCGCCGCCGGTCATGAAATTTACGCCATGCCTGCACCTTTTGAATCACCGGCTCCCATATCGAGCGCTGACGGCGCCTGTTGCCCCGATATCCTTGAACTAAAGGCTTCAGCCTGCCGAGGAGATTCTCCGGGAAAAGAACCCGGCTGTTGGCATGGACCACATCGGCTACAATACCATACTCTGCCGGGCGGTTGGCGATCGGGCTGCCATAGCCGAGAAAAAACGGGGCAATACTCAACGGCCGGAAGGGAAAGACATAGTCCAGGTTGGCGAGCGTCTCTTGAGCTTCATCTTCCGTGCTCCCCGGAAGCTCGGTGATCAGATTGCCATCCAGCGAGATTCCGGTCGCCACGGCCTCCTTCATGATCAAGACATTATCCATCACCGTGGCCCCTTTGCGCATGCGCTGGAGAAGACCGCTGCTCAACCCCTCGATCCCGGCCTGGACCTCCCGCAAGCCGCCGCGTTTGCAGGCGGCCAAAACGAGTCCATTCTCTCCCGCGCGGATCTCTCCGAAAAATGCGTAATCCCGGCGGTGCGCCGCCAATAGGTCGAAGAGCCTCATGCTCTCGTTGGGCGGCAATGCATTGTCAGTAAAGACGAAATCGAGGCTGGCGTATTTCCTTGCCAGCTCTTGTACTTCGACCTCCACCTGGCTCGCCTGTTTTACCCGGTAGCCCCGCCATTGGATGTTGAGATTGCAGAAGGTGCATTTGCGCCACCAACATCCTCGCGAGAGCTCCACCGGCAGCACGGGAATAAAGGGCGGGCCGGGAAAACGGCTTTGCAGACGGAAGTAATCATCATAATCCGGCGGCGGCAGCGTCGCCAAGTCAACATCCGGGCAGCTGTCTTGGAGATGCGCGGCTTCGATTTCCCGGGTGACGACGCGACCGGGCAAAGTTTCCCGTCTCCCCGCGAGTCGCTCACAAAGGCCAAGGAGGGGCAGCTCACCTTCACCATCGACCACATAATCTATCTCAGAAAAATGAGTAAGCAGCGATCTGCCGAGATCGCCGGCACAAGAGGGACCGCCGAATACGATCGGCAAATGCGGCCGCCGGCTTTTGAGACGACGCGCCGCCAATAGCGACGCGAGCAGCTGATTGAAGCTGATCGAAAAGCCGACGAGGTGATAATCCTCCCAGCGCTGCCGGCCGAGCCAGCTCTCTAAATGGCGCCGCAGCTTTTCCAGTGTGCTGTCGAAATCGAGCTTTATCCCGGCGGCGCGGGCAGCTCGGCCGACAAATCGCCGCACCCGCTCGAGCCGGTCCGGATAGAGCAACGCCGCATACAGCGCTTCCGAAGCCCACGGGTCGAGCGCCAGCCAATGGTAGGTTTCGAATCCGAGCTCGGCCGCCACCTCGAGGTAGGGATGAAAGGTGTCGACGCCGAGCCAATCCGTTTCTCGCTTCAGATATGCCTGAAGAGCTCCCAATTGGATGGACGGCCGATTGGCGATTGGCCATGGCAAGGCAACCAAAGCTACCCGCAAGGGTGTTGCAGAGTCACTCGTCTTCTTGCGCGCCATAGAAACTACTGCTCAATGATCTCGGTGCCCGGTGGTGGCTCAAAGGCGAAGAGATCATCCGCGAGCGTGACGTTCCGCTCGATGTTCTCGAAGAAGAGATCGGTAACGCTGCCAAAGAGATCGACAATGCGCAGCCGGACCATGATGAAGTTGTTACCGTCCACCCAAACGTAAAGCCGATCGACCTGCGGATGCGGCTCCTTGGGGAGGAGCTTGATCACATACTGCCCGGATGAGGCTTCGATGCCGGCTTCGGCAGCGACGGCATCGAAATTGGCAGTGAGACTGCCGGTGCCGGCAAAAAATGCATAGGTGACGTCCGATTGCATCGCCGCCTTGGCCGAGGTACGGATCATTTGCTGCGCCTGCTCAAAATACATGCGCAGCACCTCACCATCAGAGACTATCACCTGCCGGTCCGGCAGCCGATAGTCCCAGCGCACCCGCCCCGGCTTTTTAAACAGCACGGTCCCTTCGGCCTCCCGCGGCCGTCGAGCCATTTCCATCCTGGTGGTCTGTTTGAAATCAGCAACGAAGGTGATGGTTTGCTCGTACTCTTTTTGCAATCGCTCCGCGACGGCAACAGCCGAAAGCTCGGCGCCCGAAGCCTCCATTGGCATGCCGGAGCCGAGAATTACTATTACGGTCAAAAAAAGAAAACCCATTTTCGAATATATAGGCATATGAACCTCTCAAACCTTGACCAGCTCCACCGGCCGGCCAAAAATCCCTTGTGCCGTCTTGGCGGCGGCAGGAGTCCAATCCGAGACGAAAAAACGATTACGCTCTCCGGAGGCTGGCGCTGCCAAGGAGTAGTCGGGCAGGGCGACCGAAGCCAAAGTTTTTGCAACCGCCTCGGAAGAGTCGATAATGCGTACCCGCCTGCCGATGCGTGGCTGAATAATGTGCTTCAGTAATGGATAATGGGTACAGCCGAGAACGAGCGTATCGATGGCCCGCTGCCTGAGCGGCTGCAAGTACCGGCGCACGATCATCTTGGTTTCCTGCCGGCGGGTCCAGCCCTCTTCTACCAGCGGCACCAGAAGCGGACACGCCTGCGAATAGACCTCCACGTCAGGCGCGAGCTGCTTGAGCTGCTGCTCGTAAATACCACTGCGAATGGTTGCAGTGGTACCGATTATCCCGATCCGCTTCGTCTTCGGTTCCGCCAATGCCAATTCGATTGCCGGTCTTATCACCTCGATGATGGGCAGCGAAAAACGTTGGCGTAGATATTCCGGGGCGACACTCGACGCGGAATTGCAGGCAACCACGACCACGGTGGCGCCGTGATCGATGAGAAATTGGGTATTCTGCACCGAGTATTCGAGAATGGCATCCGCACTTTTGTTGCCGTACGGCGTGCGCGCCAGATCCCCGAAATAGATAAGCTGCCGTCCGGGCAGGGCTCGCTCGATAGCCCTGGCAACCGTCATCCCCCCTACTCCCGAATCGAAGACGCCAATCATTGATGAAGCCGTAAAAAGTCAAAATGTAAAATTTCCGCAGCCGTAAATTAACAACTTCCAATGGTACCAGCGTCGGCGGAGTGGCTTTTTACGGAGCCGACAATCATGGCTGACTCGTTTGTAGTCCAAATGCAAAAATTTCTCTTGCTTGCCCCGGGATTCGATCGATTCGGGACAATAACACAACAGCCTTCATAAAAAAAGAGGGGTTTTGAGGACCGAATCCTCAAAACCCCTCTTTGGATGTAACGCGATTGGACCGTCTACTTTTTCATCCGGCCTTGCACGTTATGTGCGATCCCGTGACAGGCGCCACAGTTGCCGAATTGCTTCATGAGCTCTTCCCCGTGCGGCACACCATGGCACCGTTGGCACTCGGGCAGCTCCCCGTGCGTTGGATGGCAGTAGGCACAGGTAAGCGCCGTGTGCCGCGTATTGCTCTGCTGGAGGGCATCATACGCTTCGCTATGGCACGGTGCGCAGGAGGTTTGCGGCTCCTCGAGCGGATAGGTCAGGTTCAGCGGCTGGTGCGGGTTGCTATGGCAGCGCAGACAGTCATCGTTCACCTGATCTTTCTTGTGCGGCTCATGGCACATGGAGCATTGCGGAATCACCCCGTGGTCCACGTGGCAGGTAGCGCAGGTGACTGCGGTGTTGTGCTTGGAATTCGCCTCCCGCACTTCTTTGAGCACTCGTTCGTGGGACGGATTCTTATGACAAGGCGCACAGTACTCCTGCGGGGTATCGGCCGGGTATTTGATCTCCAGCGGTTTATGAACCGGGTGACAGCCGAGGCAGGTGCTGTCCTTTACACCGAGCAAATGATACGGCTCGCCGCCGCTTTCGCTGTGGCACATCGCGCACTCGGGAATATAGCCATGGGAAGTATGGCAATCCGTGCACGCCACTTGGGTATGCTTGCTGGGAGCTTCCTGCAATGCCTGCGGCGGACCGGCATGGCAACGCGAGCATTGCTCACCCGTGACATCCGGAATCTGCAATGGTGCATGGGCATTGGAGTGACAGGCACTACACTGCTGCACCGATGTATCTTCGCCGTGCGGCAGCCCGTGACAGGCCGTGCACTTCGGTAATGCGTCCTGGTACTCCAGCTTGCCAGGGGCGTAAGTGTGATACTGCTGATGGCAAAAGGTGCACGGCAGCTGATGGCGCTCGCCGGCACTCTTCAACAGATTGAAGACACCGATATGACATTGGGAGCATTGCTCCATCGTCAGCGGCTCCACCTGCTTATCGAAGATCGCCGGCCTGGCCGGCACTTTTTCGACCTGTGGCGTCAGGTGGACTTTGCTGTCCCGCGACGCAGCGCTTGCTTCCCCGCCCGTGAAGGCGGCGATCGCCAACAGCAGTACTGGCAGTACCAGCCGGCGGGCCATTCCCATTTGCAAAGAACCGGTCTCTCTCTCCATTCTCCTCACTCCCCTGTTAGATCATCCTTGAGCTATCTGGTGAACAGCAGCCTTTTATTTGACGAGATTATGCGGATTGCCATGGCACTTCAGACAATCGGGGAACTGGGTCAGCAGATCGGCCGAGTGCGGGCTTTCATGGCAATCTTGACATTTGGGAACGGTCGGATGGCGGTCTTGGTGGCAATAGGCGCAGCTCAGATCGTGATGCTTGGTGGTATTGGCAGCAAGCATTGCGAGAATTTCGTCATGGCAAGACCCACAGAGCCGGGAATCGACATCGCTACTGTAGGTGATGTCGAGGGGGCTATGCGGCTTATGGCATTGCAGACAATCCTCATAGGTCATGAAATCGGCGTGCGGGGAGTGGCATTCCTGACATTTATTTATCGCCTTGTGCTGCTTCGGATGGCACAGGGTGCAGTTCTGCTCGCTATGCTTGCTCGGGTTTTTCTCGAGCTCGGTACCCTTGTCCTCGTGGCAGGTAAGGCACCCGGCTGAAGTCTCCGGGCTGTCGGCAATGTTGAGACGCAGAGGAGTGTGCGGGTTGGCGTGGCAGCCGAGGCAGTTTTCCAGCTCATAGTGGCCGCCGCCCCCATGGCACATACCGCATTCGGGCACGGTCTGGGTACCAAGGGGCAGGTGCTCGATATGACATTCCAGACAGGTTACCGAAGTCTGGTGCTTACCACCGGCTTCTGCAACTTCGGCGGGCTGAGTATCATGACACTTCTGACAGTCGCTGTTCTGCAGCTCTGTGGCCGCAGAGCCCGATTCCGCCGAATTTTCCCCGGGAGCCGCCTGCTCGGAAGCGGAAAGCGGCGCTGCCGTGGCAGTACTCCCGCTGACCACCGGAGCGGGAGCAACACTCCGGTCGTTAACCGTTGGCTGAGAGCAAGCAACGAAGGCGCTCGCCACCAAAAGAAGCGCGAGTGACCTCACCGATCCAATAACTTTCCGAGCCTGTGCCATAATCAGATCCCCGGGGAGAAATCCAGAGGCGTGTCTGGCCATGCCTGCCCCTGGGTATGTGGTAACATGAGCCACTATTCAGAAATGATGCCGCCGGCCTTAAGCGCTAGCCAGTCCGCAGAAGGTGGTATCCGTCCTCTGATACCACACCTCATCTCTGTTCGCAAGAAAAAAGAGCGGCATCCGCTCCTGCTACAGCCGCCGTTTTGGAGAAACTCTGAACATTCATTCATTGACAGATACGCAAAAAAAACCGCTCCGCCGACGCTGGCACTGTCATAAATGTTAAACGGCAAGATTGGGTATAATTGCAATACAATCTTCGTCGGCGCCACCAATAAAAATCCCCTGCCGCTCATCGGTCAGGGGATCATGTTTGCTCTCGGCAATCTATTACGCTTCTTTCGCCGCCATTTTCCGGGAATCCCGCCGCCTGGCCTTAATGGCCTTCATCAGATTGTCAGGAAGTCCCCGCTCGCGGCCCGCTTTCTTTCTTCTCTCAGAAAGGGTTTTAGCACACAGCGGTTGGCGCAGGGAAAACCCATACTTGGTCCTATACTCGCGGCCGCTCAGACCGTGCGACTTAAGGTGCTTGGGCGACAGCATCCGGAACTCCTGACCGCATTCCAGGCAAACGATCTTGTTCTTCTGAATTGATTTATCGGGCGCGATGCCGGAGGGCGTCTTCCCTGCTCCGGTTTCGCCGTCAACGGCAGTCTCCCCGGCGCCCGGAGCAGTAAACGCGGTTTCCCCCTGCTGCAATGTATGCAAGGCAGTAAACGTTTGCTGCAGGGCATAGGTAATTTCGTCTGTTGTCATGTTACGGGTTGCAGATTGCGACTGCACAATGTCTGCTGCCATTTCAACCAATGATTTCGCCATGCTATCCTCCTTAGCATATTGATTATCTTGATAAGCTCACGATAAAAACTGGTCCATAAAACAGCAATAACTTTAAATGCCTTATTTTTCGAGAAAAAATTTTCAACAACAATCCAATTATTGCATATCGGATATATTAAGCAAGTATTTTTTCAATCACCAACGAATTTTTACTGCACTTTTTTTGGTCCGAACTCCTTTAGATCAGTTTTTCGGAGCAACAGCAAAAGAATGAGCCTGTTCCTGCGCGAGAGATGGGCTCGAGACCAGCTGCCGCCTATCTCCCGGCGCCGTTTGGCTCGGTCTAGGTGGGCTTTCCTCATGTAAGGCCACTCAGGCCGAAGAGCAGGATATTGGAAAAGCAGTCCCTGCTTTTTCAACTCCGGAGGAATAGAAATGAATTCTGGCGTCTCCTTACAAATTCAGTAAGTTAGCACTTGGTGAATTTGACGATCCATTCCTGGACCCTGCGCAGACTGTCGCAAAGTTGTTTTTCAACAGTCTGCTGGAAGGAATGCATCAGAGCGCCATTGAAGAAAGATCAGGAGACCGGGTCAGCAGACAAGCATTCAACTCCGCAAAGGACCAAATCGGCATCCGTAAAACGGATCACGAAAATGAACGGAGATACCGCCTCTTTTTTTGCGCTGACAGAAGAGTGCCGGATACGGAGATTAGAGATAAACGCTCGAAAAAAATTCCGGCATTACCAGGAGCATGTACGAAGATCGGCGGAACGACAGCCCCACTTTCCGGCGCGGACCGTGATCAGATGGTGGTGAGCTGCCGCAGCTCTGCCAGGGGCATCGGCTTGCCAAAAAAGAAGCCTTGGACGTAGTCGCAATTTCGCTCGCGCAAGAATTGCAGCTGCTCCGGCCTTTCCACGCCTTCAGCCACCACTTTGAGGCCGAGGTCATGGGCCATGCTGATGATCGCCGCGACTATTGCTCCGCCGTCGCTGCTGGCCGGCAGCTCTTTAACGAGAGAGATATCGATCTTGAGGGTGGTCACCGGGTAACGCTTGAGCAACGCCAAAGACGAGCAGCCAGTCCCGAAATCGTCAACCGACAGCCGGACCCCGAGAATGGCAAGCTCGTTGAGGACCAAGCCCGCTTGGCGCGAATCGGCCATAATTGTCTCCTCCTTAATTTCGAGCTCGAGAAGACCAGGCGGTATGTTGGTAGATTTGAGGAGAGTGGCTATGGAGGAGACCAGAGTGGGCGCAAAGAATTGGCAGGAAGAAAGATTGACCGCGATCCGGATGCCATTGGCGACCTCATCCGGAGTGTGATCCCCGCAGACAGTGGCGAGCACCCATTGGCCGATATCCACCATAAGCCCACTCGCCTCCGCTATGGGCAGAAAATCGACCGGCGAGACAAGCCCCAATCCCGGATAGCGCCACCGAAGAAGCGCCTCTCGACCGGCAATGGTGCCGCGCCGGAGATCCACCATCGGCTGATAATGGACGAGCAGCTCGCGGCGGGAGAGCGCCTGCCGCAGACCTTCTCCCATCAGCAGGCAGCCTGCCGCCTTGGCTTGCACGGCCTCGGCGTAGAAGCAATAACCATCGCCGCTTTGCCGCGCCTGGCTCAATGCAGCTTCCGCCCGTTCGAGCAGCGACTCTTCGTCCCCGCCATCGGTCGGATAAAGAACAACCCCAACGCTGGCACCGATGGCGAGATTCTCTTCCTGCCAGGCAATCGGCGCCGTGACCAGCCCGACAACCTTTTGCACAACCACCGCCGCATGCTCGACGTCTTTCAGCTCCTCGATGACCACCGCGAATTGATCGTCGCTCAGCCGGGCGACGGTATCGCTCCCCCGCAATCCGAGGGTAAAACGCCGGCCGATCTCCATCAGCACATGGTCGCGGGCGTCGTGGCCGCAGCGCTCGACGATGGAGGCCAGCCGGTCCACTCCTACGACTATTAAGGCCGCCCGGTCCCGATGCCGAATGGCACGCCGAATCGCCTGCCGGAGTCGGTCGATAAGGAGCAGCCGATTCGGGAGACCGGTCAGGAAATCATGATGAGCCAGAGACCGCAGCCGGGCTCCGGATTTTTCGATGCTGCTGATGTCGGAAAAGACCGCAACGAACCGCTCAATCCCGTTTCTTCCCCGCACCGTGCCGATATTCAACAGCTTGGGATAGATTGCCCCGTTTTTATGGCGATTCCAAATCTCCCCTCGCCAGGCGCCGGTCTCAAGAAGCGTCTGCCGCATCTCTTCAAAGAACAGATGATCATGCCGCCCGGACTCAAGGATCTTCGGCGTCTTACCGACCGCCTCTTCGCGACTGAAGCCGGTTATGTTTGTGAATGCATCATTGACGTCCAGAATGCGTGCAAAGGAGTCGGTCACCATCACTGCCTCGGTGACCGCATTGAAGACCCGGGCATGGAGAGCGGCGCGATCCGCAGAGGGCTGCGGCTGAGTGAGATCATTGCAGGAAACGAGCGCAAGCGTTTCATCGCCGCCATGCAGCGAATGGCGGAC